>JAPYOC010000050.1 GCA_028278955.1 Candidatus Poriferisocius aerobius | reverse complement strand
CATTCCCCCCCGCCCCCTCAAACGCAAGCGGCGCTAGCTCTCAAACGGGAGGCGGGTAGGGTTGGCGGAAGTGAGAGCTGGGTGGCCGGAGAGCCTCATTCGCGACGTCGCTGATTTCCCCGCACCGGGGATACTGTTCAAGGACATCACCCCGCTGCTCGACGACGCCGATGCTTTCCGGTGGGCCGCCGACGGGCTTGCCAACCGCTTCAGCGATATCCCGGCCGACCGAGTCGTGGGCGTGGAGGCCCGGGGGTTCATAGTGGGCGCCGCGGTGGCCTATCGCCTCGGCCTTGGATTCGTGCCCGTGCGCAAGTCGGGCAAGCTTCCCTACCGAACCCGGTCGGTGGAGTATCAGCTGGAGTACGGCACCGCCTCGCTGGAGGCCCACGTCGACGCTTTGGCTCCCGGACAGCGGGCGCTCATCGTGGACGACGTGCTGGCCACAGGGGGCACGGCCGCCGCCGCGGTCGAGCTCGTCACCGCGGCGGGCGCGGTGGTGGCCGGGGTGGGCTTTCTCGTCGAGCTTGGATTTCTGAATGGTCGGGAGAACCTGGTCGCCGCCGCCGACTCCCCGGTGGTTTCGCTGCTCTGCTTCGGGAGTTCCGATGCCCACTGCTGAGCGGGTGAGATTCCGTTGCCGGGGTGATGAGTGACGTTGGCCCCGCACCCCCTGGCTTGGACGGATGATCCGGACCACGGCATGGGCCCGCTGCTCGCGGCCTATCTCGAGCGCAACCCCAATGGCACCGCGGATCGCATCGAGACGGCCTATCGCATGGCGGAGAAGGCCCACGCCGGGCAGGTGCGCAAATCCGGCGAGCCCTATGTGTCGCATCCGCTGGCCGTGGCCCACATCGTGGTGGAGCTGGGGCTGGACGACGTGTCGGTCATCGCCGCGCTGTTGCACGACGCCATCGAGGACACCGCCATGGGCCTGGCGGAGGTCGAGCATCACTTCGGCACAGAAGTGGCCTCGATTGTGGACAGCGTGACCCGGCTGGACCGCCTCAAGTTCAACAACCAGGAGGAGGAGCAGGCCGCCTCCATGCGCAAGATGCTGGTGGCCATCGCCAAAGATCTGCGGGTGCTGGTGGTGAAGCTGTCCGACCGGCTGCACAACATGCGGACCCTGGCCGCGCTTTCGTTGGAGAAACAGCACCGCGTGGCCCGCGAGACGATGGACATCTACGCCCCGCTGGCCAATCGTCTGGGCATGCAGGACATGAAGCTCCAGCTTGAGGATCTGGCTTTCGCCGCCCTGCACCCCAAGCGCTACTCCGAGATAGATCGCATGGTGGCCACCCGGGCGCCTGAGCGCGACCTTTATCTCACCCAGGTGCTCTCCAGCGTTGAGGCCCGCCTGGCCGAGCTGGGGATTCCCGCCCGGGTCACCGGCCGTCCCAAGCACCTTTGGAGCATCTACGAGAAGATGATGACCAAAGATCGCAGCTTCGAGGAGATCCATGATCTGGTGGGCATCCGGGTGATCGTCGACTCGGTGCGGGACTGCTACGCCGCGCTGGGCTCCATCCACGCCACCTGGAAGCCGGTGCAGGGGCGGTTCAAGGACTACATCGCCATGCCCAAGTTCAACCTCTACCAGTCGCTGCACACCACGGTGGTCGGACCGGGAGGCAAGTCGCTGGAGGTGCAGCTGAGAACCAACGAGATGCATGCCCGGGCCGAGCAGGGGGTGGCCGCTCACTGGGACTACAAAGAGGGTGCTGCCACCGACGATCTGGCCTGGCTGAGCCGCATCATCGACTGGCAGCAGGAGACCTCCGATGCGGTCGAGTTCTTGAGCAACCTCAAGACCGACCTCGACCACGACGAGGTGCAGGTGTTCACCCCCAAGGGTGATGTGGTCTCGCTGCCTATGGGGGCCATCCCCATCGACTTCGCCTACGCCATCCATACCGAGGTGGGCCATGCCTGCATCGGGGCCCGGTTGAACGGCCAACTCGTGCCGCTGGACCGGGAGCTGCGGCCGGGCGACATGGTGGAGGTTTTCACCTCCAAGGTGGCCGACAAGGGACCGTCGCGCGACTGGCTCGGGCTGGTGGCGTCCCACCGGGCCCGCAACAAGATCCGCCAGTGGTTCGCGCAGGCCCGGCGGGAGGACGCCATAAAGGCTGGCCGCGACGCGGTGGTGGCCGCCCTGCGCCGGGAGCGGCTGGCGGTGGCCAAGATCCTGGCCGGCGACGAGCTGTCGCACGCGGCCCAAGACTTGAACTACCGCGACCTCGACGCGCTGTTCGCCGCGGTGGGCGAGCGCCATGTGTCGGCCCAGGCGGTGGCCGAGCGGGTGGCCGGCAAGAGGGTGGAGCCGTCTTCAGAGGCGGTTGGCGAAGACGGCTTGGTCGCCGTGCCGTTGACGGGGGCGCTGGCTCGGCCCACCGACCAGCCGGTGGAGGTTGACGGGCTCGACGACGTCTTGGTCAGCCTGGCCCGCTGCTGCAAGCCGGTGCCCCCCGACGAGATCATCGGGTTCGTCACCCGGGGGCGGGGGGTGTCGGTGCATCGGGCCGAGTGCGCCAACGCGGTGTCGCTGTCGTTCGAGCAGGGCGACCGCCTCATCGATGTGGACTGGAGCGCTGAGCGCAGTGGGGCCTACTGCGTGACCATCGAGGTCAAGGCTTTCGACCGCACCCGCCTGCTTCGAGACGTGGCCAACGCCCTGTCCACCGGCTCGGTGAACATCCTGTCCTGCGAGACCCGCACCGGCGTCGACCAGATCTCAGTCATGCGTTTCGACTTCGAGCTGATCGACGGCACCCATCTCGACGCCGTCCTGCGCACCATCCGCGGAATCGAATCGGTCTACACCGCCTACCGCGTGCTCCCCGCCGCCTCTGGCTAGCCGGAGTCTTCGGCCAAACTTCGCTGGTATTTCGAGATCAGCATCACGCCGGTGGCCAAAACGAGGTGAAAAACAGGGGGTATACGGGTGCTGAACCAGTTTCCCGACGTGAAGGAGTCGTCTCCCAGAACGTCGACATCGGCGAGGACCCCGATGAGCAGCCGGATTCCCATGACCGCGAAGTACAGCGCGCCCGCCACAAAGACCGGCTTTACCCATCGTGGGCCGAGCAAGGGCAAGCCATGGTTCATGCGGGCGGCCACCAAGGCGAAGAGCGCCAGGACGGCAATCTGAATCCCCAAAAGCGCGGGGTACCACAACCCGCTGCCCTGCCATCTCTCGACATCGGGGAGGAAGCCAACTGGAGCCCAGCGCTGGATGGCCTGGCCCAACACCCGGCCGAGGAATGCGGTGCCCAGTGCGGCGGTGACTGCCGCGAACCTCCCGTTGCTCATGGCGGCTCCATTTGCTCGGCGGCCTACGGGTCGAGAGGGACCAGTTCCGCTTTGGGGTCGAGGTCGAGGCCGAAGCCCGTCTTGCCCATGTCGGCTACCTGGCTCAGATCCAATCGGCCGGCCCAGTCGAACCTGAGGCTCGGCATCGTCAGGTCACGGCGCAGCAACTGGGTGCCGAAAGCCCCTTCGGCGGCGACGAGCTGGTCGCCAGCTGCCTGCATCAGCCCGAGCGCGGCACGGGACAAAATGCCCGTCTCACCCACATGGCACCCGACGATCACCCCTACATCACGGCGAACAGCCTCTCGGACGACCTCAAGAGATCGGATCACGCCACCCATCTTCGAGACTCGCAGGTTGATGATCCAGCGGTCGGGGTCGTCCAGCGCCTCGAGCTGGCTGGCTCGGGCGAGGCTCTCATCCAAAATGACCTTTACCCCCATCCTTCTCGCAATGTGTCGGCACCCTTCGAGATCTCCCGGTTGCAACGGCTCCTCGATGGCGAACGGGGTCGCGGGCATCGAGCCCAGGTGGGCCTGACACTCGTCTGGCGACGTCCACAGATTGTTGGCGTCAACCCGCAACCGCAGGCGCCGGCCCGCCCGGGATGCGAAAACACCCAGCCTGCGGCGGTCTCGGCGGACATCTCCGGAGAGCTTCACTTTGAAGTCTCGAAAGCCGCGGACCCGATATCGGCTGTGCTGCCACCAGAACACAGAAAACGGCCAATCGGCCAGGACAGCAGAATATTGGAACTCTTGATCCGGCCGGTCGACCCCCAGTATTTCCTCTGCCGTTTGCCGCTGAGCCTTGCCCATCAAGTCGAGGACTGCGGTCTCCACCGCGCAGAAAGCGGCCGGGTTGTCGTCGATGGCTCCTCGATGAGCCTCGATCCACAACCGCAGGCTGCGGGCATCGGTGACCTCGGCGATGAGCGAGTCGGCGTGCTGGGCGATGAACCGTCTGCCGCTTTGCACCGTTTCCCCGGTCACATATTCACGCGGGCACCCTTCGCCGCAACCGGTCTGGCCGTCTTTGCCATGGGCGGCCACGATCAGGTTGGACACCTGCCGCCGGCTGGCGGACGCGTGGCGGACCACGGTCTTGAACGGCATCAGAAACGTGAATATCTCAAAACGCTCTATGCGCATGGCGGCGAGGCCGGGTCCGAGGTCGAAGGGATGCGTTGCTCGAAGTCGAAAGCACATTCGTGGCGGTACTGGAGATACACATACTTGAACTGCACATCCCGCTGCCCGCCGGCCACCAGCTGACGGCGGAAGGCATCTCCGGTGCCGGCGGTGACGGGTTTGACGGCGAGCTGGTTGAGCCTCCTGCTGGCTCGCTTCGATTTGTACTCGACGTTCAAGTCGGCGAGGCGCCCGTCGATCTGGAGGGCCAGGCCAGAGGACTGGAGTGGCCCGGATTGGTCTGCGGCCGACTCCAGGTAGAGCAGGTATCGGGCGCGGTCGACGTCGGCCAGCATGATGAAGAAATCGGGGGTCAGCCCCCGCTGCCCCAAGGCGGAGGTCACTGCGCTGATGACTTGTCCTTCGTGCAATTTTTCGCCGGTAATGCTGGTGATGCCCTTGCCCTTCTGTATGAAGGCCAGGGTAGGGGTCGCCCGAACAGAGCCAGTCACCCGGACGATGTCGCTCATGTCGTATCGGTAGAGACCGCTGGCGGTGGTCACGATTATGTAGTAGTCGCGGCCTTCTTCCAGCTGTTCCAAGGACAGGAGCTCTGCGCCCTGCTTTTGGTGGCGGCTTGCCGCTTCCCAGTCTTCGCTGGGGGCAAACTCGAAAAAGGCGTTGCCCAGCGTCGGCACACAAGAAGTTCGATGTGGGTCGAGGTTGACGGTGCCCGTCACCTCGCTGGCCAGATAGCCGAGTTCGAACACAGGGCAGTTCTCGGTGAGCAGCGGCCTCAGATTCGCCACCGCCACCCCGCAGCTTCCCCCGGTCCAGGTGAGGGCGCCGGCAAGCTCCGGCCACAGATCGGCGTAGGACAACCTGCCCGCCGCGTCGTGGCGCTTCCCAAGCTCCGCAGCCCGTTGAGGCTGAGGCCGCAGCAGGGCGTCGGCGCTCATTGTCCCGACGTCTAAGCCTGCTGGGATCCGTCCTGAGGCAACTGCGTCTATAACGAGGCCGGCGTTCTCATTGATGACGTCCATCAATCGAACCAGGGTGGAGGGGTTGGCGGTAGCCAAGCGGGTGACTGAGCGCTCGGCGGCAGCCAGAATGCCGGTGAGGAGGTATCGGGCATCGTTGTCGGCGATGCCGGCAAGCTCGGCGGGCAGCACGTACCGCTGCCTGATGAGCCGGCCTTGGCTGGCGTTCAGCAGTCCTGATGCTGAGCCGAAGGGCGTTCCCCCCTCCATGGCGCCCTCGATGGCGGCGCCAGTGACGGAGAACACTCTGCCGGTGAGCACCGAGGTGCGCCTCGACATCACATAGGCGGTAAGCCGCTGAAGATTTCGGATGCGGGCCAAAGCCGATTTGGTGATCGGAATGTTCTTGGGCGCCGCCACGGTACCGCTGGTGCGGTTGTAGAAAACCGGCTGCTCCGCGGTCAGGCACGGCTCGCCGGTCAGCTCCTGGCGTTCGATGAGGTCGCGCAACGACTCGTAGGTCTGGACCGGAACAGCCTGGCGGTACTGCTCCGCCGTTTGGATGCGGGCGAACTTGTGGGCCTTGCCGAAGGAGGTCTTTGCGTTCTGAGCCAGGATTCGGCGCAGCAAGGCCTCGCTTGCGGTATCAGGTGATTTCGCGTCGGAGAGCATTTTCCGGTAGAGCCGGCCGCTTTTCGCCGAAAGTCCGGCTTTCACTGCGAGATAGGCGATTCTGCCGGACATCTGCTGGGCCTCCGGCTGCTTTCTGCTATCTGGTCTCTTCGTCCGCATGGGCCTTGTCCAGCCCGGCCGCGAACGGTGTTCTCATCTGGGCCAGAAAGCCTGGCGGATAGTCGCGGTTGAGCAACCCCAGGGGGCCCACTTGTCTTCGAGCCGGGAAATACCGGGTGCCGAACAGCGTGTCCCACACGATCAGGTTGTTGCCGAAATTGCTGTCCGACTCGGCGGGGAGCATCGAGTGGTGCCAGCGGTGCAGCTCAGGGCCGCTCACCAGGTGGTTGAGCGGCCCGAGGCGCACATCGCAATTCGAATGCTGGTAGAAGCCGTTCACCGCATAGAACACGAAATAGGCGGCCAGAGCCTCGCCCCCCACGCCAAGCAGCACAAACGGCAGCGCATCTGTGCCGAACTGGATCGCCTTCTCGATTGGGTGGAAGCGTCCGACATTCACCCAGTAGAGGCGGTGGGGCGAGTGGTGGACTGCGTGGAACCGCCACATGGAATCGTACCGGTGAAATGCTCGGTGCAGCCAGTACCGGAGCAGGTCGGCGAGAACCAGCATGAGCACGGCCTGCGCTGCGATGGGCTGGCCATGAGGCCATAGGCCATCGACCGCGACGCCGGCGTCTTCCAAGACATCTGCGATGGCGATCACGGCCAGGAAGGACAAAAGGAGCGGCAAAGCCACCTGGACCGCGAGCATGAACGACACATCGGCGCGCACGTCTTGTGGCGAGGGCCTCCAGTCGGATCGATAGGGCAGTTTCGACTCGTGGAGTGCGACAAGACCGGCCCCGGTCAGAACCGCCGCATAGGAGGCTGGCGCCACATGAATGCCGGCCGCCGTCGTCACCGCGAAGAGCGCGAGGGCAAGGCCGAGCACCGCCGGATATGACCCCCCCATGACAATGCGCTCGCTCAGCGTTCGGTTGTCCGCCCGTGGTCTTGGATCTCCTGGACCGGAGAAGGGCTCCGAACTGCTCACCATACCCTCAGCCTATGGGGTGCCCGAGCCGTTGTCCGCGACCCCGTGGAGCGGCCTGTGGCCTATGGATGGGAGAGCATCTGCGGTGCGCCGGTAGCATCGGGTGGCGTGGCTGAGATGTTCCAGGCTCCCAAGGGGACTCGCGACATCCTGCCGCCGGAGTCGGGCCGCTGGCAGGAGCTGGTGGCGGTGTTCGCCGAGGTGTTCGGTCGGGCCGCCTACGGGCTGGTGCAGAACCCCATGTTCGAGGACATCGGGGTGTTCCAGCGCTTGGGGGAGGGCACCGAAGTGGTCCGCAAGGAGATGTACGATTTCTTCGACAAGGGCGACCGCCACTTGGCGCTGCGCCCCGAGGGCACCGCCTCGGTGGTTCGGGCTTTCAACCAGCACCGGCCCACCGTGCCCTGGAAGGTGTGGTACCTCACCCCCTGTTTTCGCTACGAGGAGCCCCAAGCCGGGCGGTTCCGCCAGCACCACCAGGTGGGGGCCGAAGCCATCGGCTCGGCCGACCCCGACCTCGACGTGGAGGTCATCGCCCTCCAGCACGACTTCTACCGGGCGCTCGGATTGAGCCAGCTGTCGCTGCGGCTCAACTCCATGGGCAGCCCCGGCGACCGACAGGCCTACGCCAGCCGGCTGGCTGCCTGGCTGGGCCGGCGGCGGGGGGAGTTGGACGAGGCCGACCGGGTCAACGCCGCCGACCATCCGCTGCGGGTGTTGGACTCCAAGCGGGAGCGCACCATGGCCGCAGTGGCCGACGCCCCCCTCATCGTGGACTGTCTCTCCAACGAGGCCGCCGCCCATTTCGAGCGGGTGCAGGCCGGGCTGGACGCCTTGGGAGTGGGCTACGAGATCGACCCTCGCCTGGTGCGGGGTCTGGACTACTACACCCATTCCACCTGGGAGTTCGCCGCGGGGGCGCTGACCTCGGCCCAGAACGCGGTCGGCGGCGGCGGGCGCTACGACGGCCTCGCCGAGTCGCTCGGCGGCAAGCCCGCCCCCGGCGTGGGCTTCGGCGCGGGCATAGAGCGCATCCTTTTGGCCGCCGAGGCCGAGGATGCCCTCGCTGAAGCCGGGACGGCCGTTGACGTGTTCGTGGTGGACGTGACCGGCGGAGAGGCCGGGCGCGATATCAGCTTCGAGCTGCGCCGCCGCGGCATCTCCGCCGACCGGGCCTTCGACGCCCGCTCCATGAAGGCCCAGATGAAGGTGGCCGACCGCTCCGGGGCACGTCTGGCCCTTTTGGTGGGGCCGGACGAGATGGCCGCGGGCACGGTGACCCTGCGCCATCTGCGCTCAGGCGGGGGCCAGACCCCCCTGGCCCGAGCCGATGTCGCCGATGAAGTGGCGGCGCAGCTGGCGCAGGGGTGAATCAGCAGGAGACGGTGCGGCGGGTCCGATTGCGGGCCTCTTGAAGCTCTCGGTCGGATTCCGCCGACCTCGCCGCGGTCAAAAGCGCTCCTCGCACCTGGCGGACGTCGAGCAGTTCGACGTAGAGGCGATAGGAGGCTGAGAGGCTGTCGGAGCTGCTGTCGGCGAATTCTTGGCGGAGCACGAACCGAGAAGTGCCGTCGGCAAAGTGCTGCGTCAGGTTGGCCCGGTAGAGGATGGCCTGGTTGGGGGCCGTATCATTCCATATTCGGATGTAGCCCCGTCCCAGAAAGGCGCCGGCCGACCATTCCGAGGTCCAAAAGGCGATGCTCCAATAGTCCTCACTGCAGGGGAATTCGTAGACGATCGCACCCCCGCTGTTCTCGTCCTTGTAGGCGATGTACCAAAGGTAGTCGTTTCCGTCGTCGTATTGGCTCTGCTGCCACTCGCCCCGGTCGGGGGCGCCCTCGCCCAGTTCCGGCTTGGCCGGGGCCGGGGCCGCGGGTTCTTGGTCGGGGTCGGCCTGGGCCTCGGCCAGCGCGGCCTCGAGGGCCTGCTCGGTGATCGAGTAGTTGATGCCCTCGGCACCCTGGGCGGAAGCCTTGCTGACCACCATGCCGGCCACCTTGCCGCAGGCATTCAGCATGGGGCCGCCGCTGTTGCCGGGGCTGGCCGACGTGTCGGTTTGCAGCACGCGGCCGAGCGCGGGGTCGTCTAGCAGGCGCGAGACGATCCCCCTTGACACGGCGGGAGTGGATGCCGCATAAAGCGGGTAGCCGACCAAGTAGACCGCCGACCCCGGCGCGGCGCTCGAGAGCCCGCCGAATTCCAGAGCCGGCTCCGGCCCGATCGCGGTGGACAAAACGGCGATGTCCCCGGCGCGGTCAGCTGTCACCACCCGAGCGGAGCGGCGTGCCCCCGAGTGGGTGAGCACCACGGTCTGCGATCCCCGCACAACGTGCTCGGCGGTCAGCCACCAGGCTCGGTCGGCGGCCGATCCCATGTGGAAGGCCGTGCCGAGAGACTGCCCGGCCTGCACCTGCCACACCGCGTCTACGGCGCTGGCGGCGTGTTCGGCGAAATCGCATGATGGCGGGCGGGCGGGCAGAGACGAGGGCCGTCCATCAGTGCAGCCGCCGGGCACCACCTCGGTATCGATGTTGAAGCGGCACCGGTAGGTGTTCAGCAGCGACTCCTGCGACAAGACGAGCTGATCGCGTCGGGTCAACTCGCTCCAACTCGCAGGGCCCGCGAACGGCGGCGCCGGGTCGGAGGCCACCGCCGGAGCGCCGTTGGTGCAGCCGCCGGGCACCACGATGGTGTCGATGTCGAATCGGCAGCGGTAGGCGTTCAACAAGGACTCTTGGGCTGCGATGAGGCCGTCGCGCGCCGCGATGTCTTGAAGCGTGGGCTGCTGCTCTTGGGCTGACGTGCCGAAAGGCGCCCCAACGCAGCACAGTGCCAGAGCCAAGACCGCGGTCAGCGCAGTTCTCAGGAGGGAGATTCCTGGCATGGTTCTGAAGTCTACGGAGTTCTTGAGCACTGCTAGTGGTGTCTGGCAGTAGCATCGGCTACCGCGACCGTTCAGTACCAGGTGTTCAAAGGGGTGAGAAAACCGCGATGAGACAGAACCAGCTTTGCCGCGGGGTCTTCACCGTGGGGTCTATGAGGGCGAACTGAACGATGCGAACTGACTATTGCGGCGAGTTGTGCTCCGATGACATCGGCCGAGCAGTGTCGGTGTGCGGCTGGGTGGACCGCCGACGAGAGCACGGCGAGAACTTGGCGTTCATCGACCTGCGGGACCGCACCGGGGTGGTCCAGTGCGTGGTAGACGAGCGCCACGATCTGCGCTCGGAATACGTGGTACGCATCAGCGGCACCGTGCGGCCTCGGCCCGAGGGCACGGTCAACCCCAAGCTCGACACTGGGGAGGTGGAGGTCGGCAACTGCCGGGTGGAAGTGCTGTCGGCTGCCGAGCCCCCGCCGTTCCCCCTGCACTCTCGCACCGAGGTGGACGAGAACGTGCGCCTGCGCCACCGCTACGTCGATCTGCGGGGCGCACGCCTCCAGCGCAATTTGGAGCTGCGGGCCACCGTCAACAGCGCTATCCGCCGCTCGATGGAATCGCAGCGCTTCACCGAGATCGAGACCCCCATGCTCGTGGCCTCCACCCCCGAGGGCGCCCGTGATTTCGTGGTGCCGGCCCGGCTGCATCCGGGCCGGTTCTACGCCCTGCCCCAGTCGCCCCAGATCTTCAAGCAGCTCTGCATGGTGGGGGGCATCGACCGCTATTACCAGATCGCCCGCTGCCTGCGCGACGAAGACTTGCGGGCCGACCGCCAGTTCGAGTTCATGCAACTCGACGCCGAGGCCAGCTTCGTGGGCCAAGACGAGGTCATGGCCTTCATCACCGAGGCGGTGGCTGCCGCAGTGGAAGCGGTGACCGGCGCCCCGCCCTCCGACCCGCTCCACATGACCTGGACCGAAGCCATGGAGCGGTACGGCTCCGACAAGCCCGACGTGCGCTTCGGCATGGAGCTGATCGAGTTGACCGGCCTGTTCGAGGGCACCGAGGCCAAGGTGTTCCAGGCAGAGTGCGTCAAGGGCATCAACTGCAAGGGCGGCGGCAAGAGTCTGGGGCGCAACGCCATCGATGAGCTCACCCGCAAGTGCCGGCAGTGGGGAGCCAAGGGCCTGGCCTGGTTCCGGGTGGGCGACGACGGCGCGCTGGACGGCGCGCTGACCAAGTTCTTGTCCGACGAGGAGCAGGTCGCGCTGGCCCCGGCCATGGGGGCCGAGCCCGGCGATCTGCTCTTGCTGATCGCCGACCGCCGCCCGAAGACGCGCGACGTCCTCGGCCTGCTGCGCTTGGATTTGGGCCGACCGCCCATCACCGAGGGCGGGCTGCACTTCGCTTGGGTCACCGAGTTCCCGCTGTTCGAGTCCATCGACGACCAGGGCCGCCCCATCGCCGCCCACCATCCGTTCACCATGCCCCACCCCGATGATGTGGGCCTGCTGGACGGCTCGGGCGGGGAACTGCTGGCCGCGCGCTCCCAGGCCTACGACCTGGTGCTCAACGGCT
Organism: Candidatus Poriferisocius aerobius; assembly: GCA_028278955.1. GTDB lineage: Bacteria > Actinomycetota > Acidimicrobiia > Acidimicrobiales > Bin134 > Poriferisocius > Poriferisocius aerobius. Next base: position 7,488 of record JAPYOC010000050.1, on the reverse strand, counting down.
GGGAGCTGGGATCGGGCAGCGTGCGGATTCACCGGCCCGACATCCAGCGGGCAGTGTTCCGGGCCCTGGGCATCAGCGACAGCGAAGCCGAGGAGCGGTTCGGATTCCTGCTGGAGGCCTTCCGCTACGGGGCCCCGCCCCACGCCGGGTTCGCCTTCGGCATCGACCGCCTGGTGGCCGTGCTGGCCGGAGAGGAAAACATCCGCGAGGTGATCGCCTTCCCCAAGACCCAATCGGGCGCCGACCCGCTGTCCAACTCACCCACGCCCATCGCGGCGCGCCACCTCGACGAGCTGGGCTTGCGGGTGCTCCCGCCCCCTGCTCCATGACGAGGTGCCCCTGGCGATGAGCGGCGACCTGTTTTTCGCTGCCGCCGCAGAGCGCTTGGCGGACAACGCCCCGCTGGCCGATCGTCTCCGGCCCCGCCGCCTCGACGAGGTCGTGGGCCAGCAGCACCTGCTGGGCCGGAGCCGGCCGCTGCGCTCCCTGATCGAGTCCGACCGCTTGTCTTCGACCATTTTGTGGGGACCGCCGGGCACCGGCAAGACCACCATCGCCCGCTTGGTGGCCGGTGCCACCGCTCGGGCCTACGTCCAGCTCTCGGCGGTGACCGCCACGGTGAAGGATGTGCGGGAGGTGATCGCAGAGGCCCGCGACCGCCTCGGCCAGCGCAACCAGGGCACGATCTTGTTCCTCGACGAGGTCCATCGTTTCAACCGGGCCCAGCAGGATGCCCTTCTGCCCGCGGTGGAATCGGGCCTCGTCACGCTGATCGGCGCCACCACCGAAAACCCCTATTTCGAGGTGAACCCGCCGCTGCGGTCCCGCTCCACCCTGTTCCGCCTCGAGCCCCTCGACGCCGAAGCAGTCGGCGAGCTGCTGCGCCGAGGGCTGCGATCAGAGGGCGCCGAGGCCGACAGCGACGCCCTCGGCCACTTGGCCGCCCAGGCCGCCGGGGACGGCCGCCAAGTCCTGACCAGCTTGGAGGTGGCCGTTGCCCTGGCCTCGGCCCGCCCCCAAGACCCTCCCCGGGTGAGCTTGGCCGATGCTGAAAGCGCCTTGGGCGCCAGCGCGGTCCGCTACGGCCGCGATGAGCACTATGACGTGATCAGCGCCTTCATCAAGAGCCTGCGGGGCTCCAACCCCGATGCCGGTCTGTACTGGCTGGCCCGGATGCTGGAGGCGGGGGAGGATCCCCGGTTCATCGCCCGCCGCATGGTGATCTTGGCCTCCGAGGATATCGGCATGGCCGACTCCCGGGCCCTCGCGGTGGCCGACGCCGCGGCTCGGGCGCTGGAGTATGTGGGCCTGCCCGAGGCGCAGCTCAACCTGGCCCACGCGGTGGTGTATCTGGCCACCGCCCCCAAGTCGAACACCGTCACCACTGCGCTGGGCAAAGCCCGGGCCGATGCCGGCGACGGCAGCGGAGAGGTGCCGACCCACCTTCGTGACGCCCATTATCCCGGGGCGGCCGGCCTAGGGCACGGCAAAGGCTACGTGTATCCTCATGATGACCCCCAGGGCTGGGTGAGCCAGCAGTATCGCCCCGACCGCTTTGAGGACCGGCGGTACTACCAGCCTTCGCAGCACGGCGCCGAAGAGGAGATATACCAGCGAATGACGAACTGGGAAACTGGCAGGACAGCCAGCGAGGAGGGCTGATGCCCAAGCGACTAGTGTGGTTCGCCGCTGGGGCGGGTACGGGCATGGCCGGATCGGCCTACCTGCGCCGCAAGCTCCGCCAGTCTGTTCGCCGCCCCCCCTCGGCGGCGAACAGCTACCGGGCCGGCGCCAGCCTGAGGGCGGCCGCTTCGGAGGCTCGGGCTGCTCTCGCCGAGGGCACCGCAGCAGCCCGGCGTTATCGGGCTGAGATGGCCCGCCGGGCTCTCGACGATCCGGCGGGCCGATAGGAAGTCGTCTTGTCCGCTCAAACCGCTCAGGAGATCCGCAGCGCGTTCACCTCTTTCTTCGGCGCGCGGGGTCACGCAGTTCTGCCGTCGTCCAGCCTGATCCCCCGCGATCCCACGGTGCTGTTCACCGTGGCCGGAATGGTGCCGTTCAAGCCGTACTTCCTGGGCACCGAGGCGGCCCCGCATTCTCGGGCGGTCACCGTTCAAAAGTGTGTGCGGGCCGGGGGCAAGCACAACGACTTAGACGAGATCGGACGCACCCGCCGCCATCTGACCTTCTTCGAGATGCTGGGCAACTTCAGCTTCGGCGACTACTTCAAGACCGAGGCCATCGGCTGGGCCTGGGAGTTCGCCACCGAGGGCTTGGGCTTCGACCCCGACCGGCTGTGGGTCACCGTTCACCACAGCGACGACGAGGCCGCCGAGATTTGGCGAGACGCCGCCGGGGTGTCGCCCGACCGCATCCAACCGATGGGCGACGATAACTACTGGCGCATGGCCGACACCGGCCCGTGCGGCCCCTGCTCAGAGATATTCTTCGACAAAGGACCGGAGTTCGGCCCCGACGGCGGCCCGGCCCACGGCGGCGAAGAGCGCTTCTTGGAGTTCTGGAACCTGGTGTTCATGCAGTTCGACCAGCGGCCCGACGGCCAGGTCCCGCTGCCCAAGCCCAGCATCGACACCGGCGCCGGCTTGGAGCGCATCCTCACCCTGCTCCAGGGGGTGGAGTCGGTGTTCGACATCGACGAGATGGCCGCGCTGGTGGGCGAGGCCTCGGCCGTCACCGGGGTGAAGCTGGGGGCGGCTGAGCACAGCGACGTCACGCTGCGGATTCTGGCCGAGCACGCCCGCACCATGGCCTTCCTCATCTCCGACGGGGTGTTCCCCTCCAATGAGGATCGGGGCTACGTGCTGCGCCGCATCATGCGCCGGGCCATCCGCCGGGCGTACCTGCTGGGCGTCACCGAGGTGGTCACCCCCACGCTGGTCGACAAAGTGGTGGACATCATGGGCCGCGACTATCCCGACGTGGTGGCCAACCGCAGCTTTGTGCGGGAAGTAGCGGCCCGCGAAGAGGAGGGTTTCCGGGCTACTCTCGCCCAGGGATCCCAGCTCTTGGACGATGCGCTGGACCGTCTTGGCCCGGGCGAGGCGCTGTCTGGAGATCTGGCCTTCCTCTTGCACGACACCTACGGGTTTCCGCTGGAGGTCACCGAGGAGACGGCCCGGGAGCGGGGCGTGGCCGTGGACCGGGCCGGCTTCGACCGGCACATGCAGGTGCAGCGCTCCCGAGCCCGCGAGGACTTCGACGCCCGGCACCACACGGCCGCAGACGTCTCGTTCTACGCCGCGCTGGTGGCCGACCACGGTCCCACCGCGTTTGTCGGCCGGGATCTCGACACCGCCGAGGCGGTGGTGCTGGCTGTCACCGAAGACGGGATCGTTCTGGACCGCACCCCGTTCTATGCCGAGGCCGGCGGCCAGGTGGGCGACACCGGAACCATCGCCTCACCCACCGGCCGGGCCGCAGTCGCCGACACCACCTATGCGGTGGCTGAGCTTCACCTGCACCATGTGAGGGCAATCGAAGGCCAGATCACGGTCGGCCAGTCGGTGATAGCGGCCATCGATGCCGATCGCCGGGCCGCCATTCGCCGCAACCACACCGCCACCCACCTGCTGCACTGGGCGTTGAGGCAGACACTGGGCGACCACGTCAAGCAGCAGGGCTCGCTGGTGGCTGATGATCGGCTGCGGTTCGACTTCACCCACTTCGAGGCGCTGACCGGTGAGCAGATCATCGACATCGAGCGCCTGGCCAACGCCGACATTCTCGAAAACCCCTCCACCCGCCACTACGAGACGTCGATGGCCGAGGCCACAGAGGCCGGGGCCATTGCCTTTTTCGGCGACAAGTACGGCGACCGGGTGCGAGTGCTCGAGGCCGGGCCCCACTCCGTCGAGCTGTGCGGGGGCACCCATGTGCGGGCCCTTGGCGACATCGGCCTGGTCAAGATCACCTCCGAGGGGTCCATCGGGGCCAACATCCGCCGTATCGAGGCGGTGAGCGGCACCCGCCCGATCGAGCTGCTAGCTGAGCGGGAGGAGACAGCAGCCCAGGCCGCGGCGCGGCTGGGCGTACCCGTGGAGCAGCTTGTGGCGGGGGTCGACAAGCGCATGGCCGAGATCAAGAGCCTCCGGGCCGAGCTGGCCGAGCTGCGCCAGGCGGCGTCGTCGGATCAATCTGGGGTGCTGGCCCAACAGGCGGTTGAAGGGGTTGTGGTGGCCGCGGTGGAAGGCGTGGACCGAGCCCAGCTGCGCGATCTGGCCATTGTCACCCGAGACCGCCCCGGTGTGGCTGCGGTGGTTCTGGGAGCGGCGCCCGACGGGGGCGGTGCGGCCCTGGTGGCCGCGGTGTCCCCCGACTGCGGCCTGAACGCCGGGGAGCTCATCGCCGCGGCCGCCGCCACCATCGGCGGCGGAGGCGGCCGCGACGCCAAGCTGGCCATTGCCGGCGGCCGGGATGCATCGCGGCTGGCAGAGGCCCTCGAGCAAGCGCGAGCGGCTGCCGGCGTCGCAGGCTAGTGCTGGGCCGAGCGCTGGGAATCGACCTCGGCGAGCGGCGCATCGGCGTGGCGGTCTCCGACGCTGATCGACGGGTGGCCACCCCGCTGACTGTTATCACGCGCTCCGGTAGCCACAACCGAGATCACCGGCAGATCGCGGCGATCGTCGAGGAGCACGAGGCTCGGGTGGTGGTGGTGGGCCTTCCCCTTTCGCTGGACGGCAGCGCCGGTCCGGCCGCCATCGGCGCTGAGCGCGAGGCCCGACAGCTCCGGGCGGCGGTGGGGGTGCCGGTGCTGACCCACGATGAGCGGTTGACCACGGTCATCGCCGAGCAGTCGCTCGCCGAGTCCGGTCTCAGCGGCAAAGCCCGCCGCCGCCGAGTCGACATGGTGGCCGCCTCGGTGATCCTCCAAGGCTGGCTGGACTCGCCATGAGCACAGACGGGGATTGGGACTGGTTGCCCCGCAGAACCTCCACCCTCACCCGGGCGGTCATTCTGCTGGGCCTTCTGGGCGTAGTGATGCTGATTGCCACGCTTTTGATCAAGGGCTGGATCGACAGCCGTCTCGACCCCTCCGGCGAGGGCCCCGAGCTGGTGGTCAACATCCCCCAGGGCGCATCCGTCAACGACATCGCCCGCATCCTCGAGGACGAGGGGGTGGTGGCCAACTCCACGGTGTTCCGCTACTACCTGCGCTACAAAGACGCCGGCGATTTCCAAGCCGGCGAATACGTCTTGAACAAGAATATGGCGGTGTGGCACGCCAAGGACGCCCTCCTGGCCGGCCCTGCTCTCGGCCCGGCCGAAGACGCCTTCCGGGTGGTGCTGCCCGAGGGCCTGAGCCTGGCCCAGATTCGACAGGAGCTGCTGGCCCAGGTTGCCGCCTTCGACGCCGGCGATTTGGCCCAGGCTATGGCCTTCCCCCCGGTGCGGTCGGACTACCAACCGGCCGAAAGCACCTTGGAGGGGGTTCTGTTCCCCGACACCTATCTGCTTGACGGGGCCACCGCCGACGATGAGGCCGCCCTCATCGTGCGCCTCGTCGAGCAGTTCGACTCGGTGGCCGCTGAGGTCGGCTTGGACTCGGCCCCCGATGCCGTGGGGGTGAGCCCCTACGAAGCGGTGATCGTTGCCTCGCTCATCGAAAAAGAAGCCCTCATCGACGAAGACCGGGCCAAAATCGCCCGGGTGGTCTACAACCGGCTGGGGCTTGGGATGCCCCTTCAGATCGACGCCGCGGTGCGCTATGCGGTGGACAAGCCCTCAGAGGCGCTGACCCTCGCCGACTTGGCGGTGGACAACCCCTACAACGTGTACACGCGCACGGGACTGCCGCCCGGCCCCATCGCCGCGGCCGGCCGGGCGTCGCTGGAGGCGGCGCTGAACCCCGATGACGGCTCCTGGCTGTTCTACGTCCGCACCGATGATCCCACCCCCGGCGCCCATACGTTCAGCACCACCTTCGAAGACCACCAGGCCGCAGTGGCCATCTGCCGGGAGAGGCGCCTCGGGTGCTGATTCCTATCGGGGTCGATCCCGGCGCCGAGGTCGCGGCCGGGGTGATCGGCTTCCCCGTACGGCACTCCCTGTCGCCGGCCATCTGCCAGGCCGCCTTCGACGAGCTGGGGCTGGGCTGGGTCTACGCCGCTTTCGAAGTCGCCCCAGGAGATGCCTCTCGGGCCCTCGACCGCATGCGGGAACAACGCATGGCCGGTTTGTCGGTGACCATGCCCCACAAAGCCGATGTGGCCGCCGCCGTGGACGAGCTGAGCCCCGCAGCCGCCGCGTTGCACGCGGTCAACTGCGTCGCCCGCGACGGTGACCTGCTCATCGGCCACAACACCGATGGCGCCGGATTCTGCGATGCCCTTCTGGCCGAGGGAGTGGAGTTGGCCGGAGTCGGCTGCGCGGTAGTGGGCGCAGGAGGCGCGGCCCGGGCCGTTGTGGCCGAATTGGCCCGCCGGGGAGCCGGGGAGGTGGCGGTAATCGCCCGTCGGCCTGAAGCGGCCGAGGCGGCCGCAGTGCTGGCCGGATCGGTCGGCGCCACCGCGGGCTTAGACGACATCGGGGAGTATCGCCTCGTGGTGAACGCCACCCCCGTCGGGATGGCCGAGACCACAGGCGCCGGCACGGTGCCTTTTGAGCCCGACCTCCTCCACGTCGGCCAGCATGTGGCCGAGTTGGTCTACAACCCCCTCCACACTCCGCTGCTGGCCGAATGTCGGCGCCGCGGGGTGCCGGCCTCCACCGGGGTGGGGATGCTGGTATACCAGGCCGTCCACGCCGTTCGCATCTGGACCGGGGCTGAGCCCCCGGTAGACGCCATGTTTGCCGCCGCCACTGACCAGCTCGCCGCTGGCCAGGACCGATGAGCTGGAAAGCGGGGGGCCGGCGGTGAGCGCCGCGGCCATGGCCATGGCCGGGGTGGCCGCTGGCATCGTGGCGGGCCGCTTCCTCCTGCCGCTGGTGTGGGGCTTCGGAGTGCGAGACAGCCGCTCCCTGCGGGTGGCAGTCCCGCTGTTCACCGCCACCGCACTGGGGGCGGCCGGCGGCGTTTTGGGCCCGACCTGGGACGTGCTACCGGTCTGGGCGCTGTTCCTCGCCCTGGTTGCCGTCGCCACCGTGGATCTGTTCCGCTACCGCATCCCGAATGCCATCGTGTTCCCTGCGGTGGCGGTGCTGCTGTCGCTGATGAGCTCCATCTCGCTGCTGCGGCACCAGCCGGGGGCCATCGGCCAAGCAGCCGCTGCGGCCGGGCTCTACGGCGGTGTCATGGCCGTCCTGCACTCGGCGTCGGGGGGCAGCCTCGGTTGGGGCGATGTCAAACTGTCGTTGCCGTTGGGCCTCGTGCTCGGCTGGGTGGCCTCGGGCTACGGCCAGTCCTTGCTGGCGGTGCTGCTGGCCTTCGGCCTGGCCTCTGTGCTGGGGGCCATGATGGGCCTGTTGGTGTGGGGGGTCCGGGCCTTGGGCATCGAGCTCCTCCCCGATCCTCTGGCCGACCCCGACAAC
>JAPYOC010000005.1 GCA_028278955.1 Candidatus Poriferisocius aerobius | reverse complement strand
GGAGATCAGGCCCACTCCGGGGGTGGAGTAGCGGACGTCGGCGATCCACGGCCACACCTTGTGGCCGGGAAGCTGGCCGCCCTCGCCCGGCTTGGCCCCTTGGGCCATTTTGATCTGGATGTCGTCGCTGTTCGTCAGATACTCGCTGGTCACCCCGAAGCGCCCCGAGGCGGCCTGCTTGATGGCCGAGCGGCGCAGGTCGCCGTTGGAGTCGGGCACGTAGCGGCGGGGATCCTCGCCCCCTTCCCCGGTGTTCGATTTGCCGCCGATGCGATTCATGGCGATGGCCAGGGTCTCGTGGGCCTCGGCCGAGATCGACCCGTACGACATGGCCCCGGTGGAGAAGCGGGCGACGATGCTGGAAACCGGCTCCACCTCGTCGATGGGCATAGGCGCCCGCCCACCGGTGCGGAATCGGAACAAACCCCGCAGGGTGGCCAGGCGCTCCGAATGGGCGTCCACCTTCTCGGTGTACTGCTTGAAGATGTCGTAGCGGCCCTGCCTGGTGGCGTGCTGGAGCTTGAACACCGTCTCGGGGTTGAACAGGTGGTACTCGCCCTCGCGCCGCCACTGGTACTCCCCTCCCCCCTCCAGGGTGCGGTGGGCCCGCTCATCGGGGTTCTCCGGATAGGCGATGCGGTGGCGGAGCCGCACTTCCTCGGCGAGCTGCGAGAAGCCGATGCCTCCCAGTCGACTGACCGTGCCGGTGAAGCACTCCGCGATCACAGGGTGCCCCAGGCCGATGGCCTCGAAGATCTGGGCGCCCACATACGATTTCACCGTGGAGATGCCCATTTTGGACATGACCTTCAGCACGCCCTTGTCGCAGGCTTTGATGTAGTTGCGATGGGCTTGCGCCTTGTCGTCACCAGGCGAGAAGCCGCACAGGTTCTCGTCGATCATCTGGTCGATGGTTTCGAATGCCAGGTACGGGTTGATGGCGGTGGCCCCGTAGGCCAGCAGGAGGCAGATGTGGTGTACCTCCCGGGCGTCGCCGGTCTCCACCGCAAGGCCCACTCGGGTCCGGGTCTTCTCCCGGATGAGGTGGTGGTGTACCGCGGCGGTAGCCAGCAGCGACGGGATCGGGGCGGCGCCGGGGGCGGCGCCCCGATCCGACAGCACGATGATGTTCCTGCCCGCTTCAATGGCTCGGCTGACCTGCTCTCGTATGCGCTGAAGGGCGGTCTGCAGCCCCGCCCCCCCGTCGTCCACCGCGTACAGGCACGGCACCACCTCGGTGGACCAGTAGCGGTGGCCGCCGGGTCCGTCCACTTCCACCAAGTTGGCCAGCTGCTGGTTGGTGATCACCGGGTGGGGGGTGAAGATCTGCCGGCAGGACTCGGGCCGCGGGTCAAGCAGATTGCCCTCGGGCCCCAGCCAGCCGCAGGTCGCGGTGACGATCTCCTCGCGGATGGCGTCAAGGGGCGGATTCGTGACTTGGGCGAACAGCTGCTGGAAGTAGTCGTACAGCAGCCGAGACCGGTTGGACAGAGCGGCTACCGGGGTGTCGGTCCCCATCGACCCCAGGGCCTCCTTGGCCTCTCGAGCCATGGGGGCCAGCAGGAGCTTGAGCTCCTCGTGGGTGTAGCCGAACAGCTGCTGGCGCGTCAGCAGCGGCGTGCCGGCGGGCTCGGGCAGGGACCGGTCCACGAGATCGTCGAGATCCACCTGGTTGTCGGCCAGCCACTGGCCGTAGGTGTGGGCCGAGGCCAGCATCTCTTTGATCTCGGCGTCGCGTACGATGCGCCCCTCGGCGGTGTCGACCAAGAACATGCGTCCCGGCTGCAAGCGGCCCTTCTCCACGATGGCGGTCGGGTCGATGTCCATCACCCCGACCTCAGACGCCATGATCACCAGGTCGTCGTCGGTGACCCAATAGCGGGAAGGGCGCAGGCCGTTGCGGTCCAGCACCGCGCCGATGAGGGTGCCGTCGCTGAACACGATGTCGGCCGGGCCGTCCCACGGTTCCATCAAAGAGGCGTGGTAGCGGTAGAAGGCCCGCAGCTCCGGCGCCATCGACTCGTGCTTCTCCCACGGTTCGGGGATCATCATGAGCACTGCCTGGGGCAGCGAGTAGCCGCCCATGTACAAAAGCTCCAGCACCTGGTCGAAACTGGCGGTGTCGCTCACTCCCTGCGCGCACACCGGGAACAGCCGCTCCAAGTCGCCGGGCAGATGCGGCGAGCTCAACAGCGCCTCGCGAGTCCGCATCCAGTTGCGGTTGCCCTGCACGGTGTTGATCTCGCCGTTGTGGGAGATCAACCGGTAGGGATGGGCCAGCGGCCACGAGGGGAAGGTGTTGGTGGAGAACCGGGAGTGGATCATGGCCAGGGCGCTGACCACCCGGCGGTCGCCCAGGTCGGGGTAGAACCCTCCGAGCTGCGGCGTGGTGAGCATGCCCTTGTACACGATGGTGCGGTTGGACAGGCTGGCGAAGTAGCCGTAGGTCAGCTTGCGGGTCTTGGCCCCCAGCGCCCCGGCATCGGCCTGGTCGTCGGTCTCATAGGCCACCTCGTTGCGGATGCGGGTGCGCACGATGTAGGCCCGGCGCATCAGCGCCTCGGCGCCGAGGCTCTCGGCGGCGTAGAACGGCTGCCAGAAAGACGGCATGGTGGCCAGCGCCTGCGCCCCCAGCTCGTCGGGGCAGGTGGGCACCTGCCGCCACCCCAACGGGGTCAGCCCCTCCTGGGCGGCAATGGCGTCCATGGCCACCCGGGCGTTGGCGGCGGCTTCGGGGGTGTCGGGCAAAAAGCCGATGCCGGTGGCATATCGCCCCGCCGGAGGCAGATCGAAGTCGCACACCTGGCGGTAGAAGTCGTCGGGCACCTGGATCAACAGCCCGGCACCGTCGCCGGTGTTCGCCTCTGCGCCCAGGGCACCCCGGTGCTGGAGATTGCACAGCGCCCCGAAACCCGCCGACACAATCTCGTGGCGCGGCCGGCCGCTCAAGTCCGCCAAAAACCCGACCCCGCAGCTGTCATGCTCGCTGCGGGGATCGTAGAGGCCCTGGGGGTGCGGCAGCTGCGGCCGGTTCCTCATTGCGTCCTTTCCAGCGAGTGTGCGGCGTATTCGGAGTGCGCGCCGAGACGACGTTGGCCAGCGGCAGGGCCGAAATACTACCGCCAACCCCCTCCCGCCTTCCAAGTCCGCTCCCGGCGCCTACAGCCCCGCCCGCACCAGCGAGATGGCCGCCGAACTTGAGCAGCCGCGAAACCCAGAGTCCAGCACCTCCGCTCCGCGCGCGGACGGTTACCCGCTTGCCCTCACCGCGTCCTGCCAAAAAGCCACCGTTGCGCATCTCTCATGGGCCAAGCCGATCTGCTGGCTTGAGGAAGGAGCACGGGAGCTGGAGCATCACCGCCGACGTCTACGCCTTTCCTGTCGGTTGTTTCCAAGTTGCACGGCAGCATCTGGTTGAGATGATTCTGGGGATATCGGCTCGGGAGGCCGAGAAAGCAAGTCGAAGTCCATGAACTCAGGGTGGGCTTGCAGCACTCGCTGGGCAATCACCTGCAAGTGTGCGAGTTGCACCCCCCTGTTGTTTTCCTGCGCTATAGCGCAGACGGCGAGAAGTGCCCGCGGTGCCAACAAAGAGGTGTACGCGTTTTGCGTGCGCTCAATGAAACGGCCCCAGCTGCTGCGATGCAGTATCCGATGGCACTCCCGGGCAGTGAGGCTTGATCTCGTGGCGCTATTGCTCGCCTCTGCTGCCAAGCGGTGTCTCCAGTAGGCACGAGGGATAGGAGGATCCTCTGCCACCCTGGAGAGGCGGCGAATATGCGGCAGCCCGCCGAGGCGGCGGAGCAAGTTGCGAGTGGCATCGTCGAGCGTCCTTGACGCAGTGCTGGAAACAGTCGCGGGGTCTGATTGCAGAATTCGAGTATTGACTCGTGCCTTGAATGCAGTATCGGGCGGGTTGGGGAAAACACCTTGTCTTAGCCAAGCAATGTGGCAGATGTACCACCAAGCGCTAGAGCGAGCTTGGAACGGTTCAACGTTCTGGAGCTGTAGCGCCACATGAAGCTACCATTCGAACGGAGTATTGAGCAGCTCGTCAGCCGTCACCCTCTGAAGGGGCGGCACCTCTGCCATCAACTCAGAACTTACGCCGAGCTTGTCGCTGAGGTACGAAGCTAGCTCATCTTGCGATTTTGAAGCAGAGACAAATTCCTGCTGTTTGGCAATAAGATCAAGGCTCGGATTATTCGACCTCCTCTGTTCGACAAGCGACTGCTGCCAAGTGCTGAAGCGACGTTCTACCTGTTCAGAAACCGCATAATGCTTGGCGGTCACGACTGGTCTTCCTCAGAATTGAAAGTGAACACATCTCCATCTTGCAGCAGAATGGTGGCTGCCCTGAGGGGGTCGTAGTCGTCTTCTCCCGGTGCCGGGCAGTCTGGGTCGAGAGCCTTGAGCTTCGCATCCAACTGGTGGCCAATCGATTCCTTCTCTTTTTCATCCTCACCCTCACTGCCGATAAAGGCGCTTTGCTGGCCCGCATCAGCCAGAGCAGACACAAAGGCAGCAAGTATGACGGTCTTAGCAGCTGGTGAGCCTTCGTTTTGCTGGCACTCAGTCAGGAGATCTGGATTCATAAGGATGTCATAACCAGGATGAGCATATCGACAGCGCATTTCGTGACGGTTCAGTGCTCTGTCGGGCAAAAACCGAAGCAGGCTCATCTGCGGAGAGGTCAATTCGGCGTGCTGATCCCGTGCAAGCCATTGGCCAGCCCGTACTTCAACATCGCTCCTGAGGGATTGCCACGCCGGGCTGAGCTGAGTTGCGTGCAGCTTGCAATCGACTACGGCCACAAGGCCCGGTCGTGCCTGTGCACCGTCCTTGGCTACCCTGGAAGGGTCGAGGTCAAAGGTATGAGAAGAGGAGCCTTCGGGTGCGAGCTCCAGGAAGCTTGTGAACGTGACCGGCGATACGATCTCGACGGCAAATCGCGCTGATCCACTTGTGACCAAAGTTGCCAGCGCGTCGGCACCTTCGACGAGGTGATCCGCGGTAATGGCCTGCCCGCCGCGCACTGGTGTCATAGTGCAGCGGTATCTGCCTTCAGGCCAGTCCAATGACAGGACATCGGGTCGGGAGTCAAGAACAGGAAGGATGCTCATGCGCGTCGGCTTACCACGGAGGTCACCGCCTCCCATCCAGAAGGGGCACCGCGCACCTCAACGCTGATTGTTCGCCGGTCCGCGGGTACCCGCAATTCCTCGGCCCATTCGCCATCGTCGTCGCCCGAAAGACGAATTTGCAGGGCGCTGTCAGGCTCGGGGCTCCGGTCTGAAGGCTGTGAGCCCGATCCCACGACAACAGCCACGCCAACCGCGGGAGGCATGCGGGTCTCACCGGTAAAGTCCCATTCGATAACAACCTCTTTCTCGTTCAGCGGCACCAACGTCCGCCGCACCCCTTGGACGTTCCCAGGCCGCCACGCTCGCGGCCTCACAGGGCGCGGAGAGTCGCCGGTCGGAGTTGACGGGCCAAGGCCCGGAGCAGGACCTGGCGGTGCCGATCCAGGCTCAGAGTCAGGCTGAGGAAGTGGCTGCTGCGGCGAATCCGGGACCAGAGGGCGATGCCGTGGCGGCGCAGTTTCGACCCTGCTGGGCACATTTTTAGCATCGAATATGCGGAGAACATCAGGTATCCATTGATCAGTTTGGAGTTCGCCCGCAGCGCGCTTAATAACATCTTGCACAGCTTGCAGCTCTCGTTTGACCAATTCGCCAGAGTCGCCTGGAGCTTGGGAAATCTTGATCTCAAGGTGGGAATCGGTTTCGCATTCTTTGATCGCGTCAGCAAGGTTGCTTTCTGCGTCAAGAACAGCACTAAAAGCGTTGACTCCTTTGAAGTCATAGCTTTTGAGCCTCGGAGCATCATCGGTTATACGCATCCCATTGCGAAACACCACTACCGTGGAGGTCTTCCCCGGTGTCAGTCTATACCACAGCGATCCACCCTCGCATGGCAGCGTCTCGCCTTCTGTAAGCGTTTCCCAAGCTGCCCAAGCACGGGCACCCGAACTATATCCACGGCGACTGGCTCTTCTGCGATCGCGGTTGGCATACAGGCGTCGGCGGATCTCTTGTTCGTCAAGGACAACGTCGGACCTAATCTCCGAGCTATAGGTTACATTCATTCTTTTTTGTCTTAACGCGACCATGAAATTTTTGGCAACGGCATCAAATATCCTATCCATGTGCGGATCAGAAATGAGATCAGTGTCTTCGTCCGAAGCAACTTCTTCATCCAGCGAGCCATAAGCCAAAATTGCAACCGTAGTGCCTTGCGCAGGCGGAACACTCAGCCATTCTGGTGTATCCATAGGATTTGCGGGCGATGCATCCCAGCCACGGAAGTCATCAACATGTTCAGCGGTAGTTAAGCAGCCTCTTCTCACTCTGAGCATTTCCCTCCCGTCAATCTTCAAAAGCTGGCTTGCAAGCACGGCTTGACCGCCGAACAGCGGGCCTTCCGGCCCGCGAGATGCATAGAGCACATATCGTAGGTTCGATGCATCAAGCGCTGTCATGTGTCCAACACCTACTGACCCCAGCTTGCCAGTACCGGCATCGTCCACCTTGGCAGACATCGCTTCTGCAAGCAGCCTCTGATACTCATTGAGCCTGAGGCCGCTGCCGTTGTCGGTGCAAAGCAGAACATTCACTATCTCTGCCTCTAGAACTTTGCGGATGCGCTCTAAGGCAGCTCTCGCCACTGGAGTCTTCTTCAAGTCAGTGTGTATTGCCCCTACCGCTTCTCGGTAGCCGTCGATGTCGGGAACCTGCGTGATCGGTATGCGAATAGAGCGGAAATCAATCTTATCTGCACCAGCATCAAGTGCGTTCTGGATTAACTCGCGCACCACAATTTCGTCGTCGGTACCTTCGCCGGAGCGGAAACCTTCTTGGGCATCCCTGCTCTCTACGAAGACAAGGCAGGACCGATTAGAGTCGATCATATAACCCTCGCTTTTCCTAGTCTGTACAGGAGCACGGCACTCCGAGGGCAGTACCATTTGACGTGCTACCGTTCACATGCGGTATGTCCATACCCGACGCGCGGCGCATAATGCTTTCATAGTCAGTGTCGTGGAACATCCCGATGCGGCCCTCCCCATTCTTGGACGGTCTTCCGTATTCTTCCTCAAGACGCGCCCACCAGCGGATATCAACTGGGGTATCCTTTGCGTCGTCACAGCTATCTGCCTCAGAGGCCAAGCGAGCGAGCGCCGCTGGACCTTTTAGAAAGCAGTAGACGCAGTTGCCAGCCCCGTCAGGGATGCGAAGGTCATATGCTTGGCTAGCCCAAAACGACCGAACGGCCTTTTCGGTAACGCCACCGTCGCTCAAGGGGCAGTAGACCAACTCACCCGCAGGTTGAATCCGGTCGCGGCAGCGCGAGCCTTCAGCACCCTCCGCGAGAAGAGATCGCCACATCGCCGTCTGCACCCGCTCAGACTCGTCAGCCCTCAACCCCAGAAGGGATACGAATTTCTGAGCAGCTCCGAAACGGCCCCAGATGTCCGACCACCTCCTCGGACCGCCTGTCGGACGGTGCAAGTCCACTGTTGTGAAATCCTGCCAATCTTGCTGTGGCCGCGCCCACGGCTCCGCGCATGCCATCCGCAACCGGGCCTCGCGCTCGTCACGGTCCAAGACCCCCTGATAACGGGCAGCGACGATCTCAGCTGGTGCCAAAGAAATATCTCGATAGTGGCCCTGCTGAGCGGGTCCTGGTCCGCCGGAAATCCACTCCGCGACCAGGTCGTGCCCAGGTCGAACCTTCAGCTCCGTGGTACACATCCGCCGCCATCTTGACGGCAGCCGTGTCCATGAGACCATTTCCTCGAATGCTTCCCCGCGCGATCTGTAGCCAGGGCGGCACGGATCTTCGCCGTCAGCTGCTGGCACCCGCTGAACCAGTTTGAATGTTCGCAAACGCGTGTAGCCGAACCGTGTCGCCGCCTCCACTGAACACCCCTCGTACCACAGGCAGGGTACCCCGAACCGACTCTCAATCTCATCGCACACACTTCGCGCGAATTCATATGTGCCTGGATGCTCAGCCGTGGTGTTTGCAAACAGCACTACATCCCCACGACCGGGCTGAAGCACGCCAGCGCTCGCAAGCTGCAAGAGCATAAACGCGGAACTCCGGCCACCAGAGAAACGAACAACGTGAGGCAAACGCTCGTGCTGGGGTTCGCGGTAGGCCAGCATACCCTGCAAGCTACCTGAATAATTGAAATTTATCAGTGACATAAGAAATGCCATCTAACTCTGTTGATTGGATTGAGAGGCAGCAAATAGCAGCATTGGCGTCGTCACACCTTTGCATTGTTTCCTTTGCCCGCTATCCGAGGATTTATTGTCGCACAACGGCCGGCGCTCAACGCGGCAATCGGGCGGGTGACTTGAATACTTGCTCTTGATGCCAGTTGATGTACCGCCCCTCGGGGCGCTGAGCCGGGGACTGCGGCGGGATGATGTCTTGGTTGGCGAGCTCGATCACCAGCCGAGCTGAGGTGCCTCGGCCATTGAAGTCTTGTGAGACCTCGACCTTGAGGTCGGGGGATATGCCGAGCACGCCACGATCGAAAAGGCGATGGTGGAGCACACAAAGCGATATTCCGTTCTTCGGGTGATCGGGGCCGTCGTATGCCCTCCACTGGATGTGCGCGGCCTCCAAACCGACCGAGGCATGGCTCAACCTGGCATCCCATCCGCACATGGCACACTGGTACTCATACGCACTCAGGACTTGAGTGCGGAAGTAGGGATCACGCTTTTGTCCTTGCCGGCTGCTTCCCGGCGCGGCATCTGAAGCAGGCCCGGCCTCTGGCTCAAGCAGTTCCTTCAAGTCGAGGCCCACAAACTCGCATATCTCGGAATGCAGGCTCTCGGGCCAGTTCCCCTGCAAGAGCCGTTGGACGGTTTGAGCCAACAGCTCAGGATGGGCATGCAGCAGTTGCTCATCGTTGGAAGGCAGTCGTCCTACGGCATTTGCTCGCCGCAGGTCAGCTCGGCTGTCTGCTCTCAGGGCTGCCCCGTCTGAAGTGTCGACCTTCCAGATGCCGTCTCCCGGCATGCGGCTGAAAGCGAATTGAGGTCTGTGAGGTGAGCGCTGGCGAGGCGGTCCGAACTCCTCGAGCATCTGCTGCAAGCGAGCTTCATCTGATTTATACACAACTCGGGAACTCCCGTCGTTATGGAGGCGGCCCAGCGCATACAGCAACAGCAGCGGCTTGTTCGGGGCCCGCTCACCGCCTTTGCTCCACTGTCTCAAGCTGCCCACCCGACTCAGCCAGTCTTGGGCTGCCGGGTCTTCGCTGGCCTCGGTCATCGCACTCCGCTCCTGAGCTTGCCGATGCACGATGAGGCTACCAACGAAGGCGGGGGTGCCGGGCAGACAGGCCCGCTGAACGAGCCCAAGATGGTGGCCGCCGCCGAAACCCAGACGCCGGAGCAGTTGCGCCGCACCCTGCGTGAGCACCAAGACGAACTAGCGGGCGACGACGCGGCCGCCAAGCGGCTGGAGCGCCAGCGCAAAGCCCGCACCGCCAGCTTCACTGAAGCCGACGACGGCATGTGGCGGCTGTTCGGGCTGTTCGACCCTGTCACCGCCCAAAGAATCCGCGCCGCCCTCAACCACAAAACCGACATGGCCTGGCACGCCGCAACCGGCCGCGAAAGACCACAAGCCCGCCACCGCCGGGCCGACGCCATCGCCGAACTCCTCACCCGCACCAGCCACGGCGAAGCCGAACAGCCCCAGCCCACCAGCCTGCTGGTCCTCGCCGACTACGACGCCATCGACAACAAGCTCGGCAACCT
>JAPYOC010000049.1 GCA_028278955.1 Candidatus Poriferisocius aerobius | reverse complement strand
CGACGACGACCTCGCCGGCGCCCACCTTCATGTGGATGTTGGACAGCGCCTGGAACGTGCCGAAGAACTTGTCCACGCCATCCATCTCGACCATGAGGGCGCGCCCGCCGATCCGGGTGGCGTCTCGGTAGACGTTGGCGGTTGTCGAGGTTGTGTCTGTCATCGTTCTCCCACTCCGAGGTGGCGCTCGAGGCGCTGGCTTTCTTTCGACATGGTGTAGCTGATGGCCCAGTAGACGAAGGCAGCGAAGACCAGGGTCTCCGCAATGGCAGTGGTGGTGAATTCCTGCTGGGAGTGGATCAGCTCGCGGGCCCGATAGAACTCCACCACGCTGATGAAGGCGAAGAGAGTGCTGTCTTTGTACAAGCTGATGAACTGGCCCACCATGGCAGGGATGACCGCCCTCAGGGCCTGGGGCATCACGATGAGGCGCATGACGCCGGGCGGCTGGAGGCCGATGGCTTGGCCCGCTTCGATCTGGCCCTTGGGCACGGCTTGCAGGCCGCCGCGCACCACCTCGGCCAAATAGGCCGAGCTGAAGATGGTGAAGACAATGATCGTCCGGGTCGTCAATGACAGCGGCGTGTCGACGTTTAGAAAAAAGTCGATGAATATTTTGGCCACGAACAGCAGGGCGATGAACGGGATGCCTCTGAATATCTCGATGTAGCCCACGCAGAGCCAGCGAATGGCAGGAAGCGATGATCGCCGTCCCACTGCCAACAGCAAGGCCAGCGGAAATGACAGGACGATTGCCGCACCGGAGGCCACCAGCGTGAGGTACAGGCCCGACCATTCGTCCCAGCTCACGCTGGAGGTGTCGCCGATGAGCCAGTAGGCGAGGCGGACCACGACGACAGCGGCTGCGATGGCGGTGAAGCGAAACATGTTCCGCTGCCAGGGCGCAGCGGTTTCCAGGTTGGTGGTGGTCTGCAAGGCAATGAAAGCGGCCAGTGCGGCGGTCCACCACCATGCGCTCCCGTTTGCCCCCGAGACCACTTGAAAGGACACGATGGCCATGAACGCGGCGGCATACCAGCAGGGTCGTCGGGCCGAGCGGGGCAGGCGCATGGCCGCTGAGCGCACGCCGAGCCCCAACGCGATGGTGGAGAGGGTGAAAAGGGTAGGCCAAACGGTGCGGGTGAACACCAGGATGACCACGAGCAGCAACAAGATGGGCCAGTAGCGGCGCAGCAAATCGAGGGGAGTGGGACGCTGTGCCGCAACGCCGGTTTCCTCGGCCCGATCTTGGCCTCTGGCGGTGACCGTGCCCCAGGCCAATCCCAGGGCCGAGGAAACCAGGTACATCTGAGCCACGAGACGCCACTGCTCGTTGCGGGGGTACACGCCCGTCATGAGGAGCGTGAGGTTCTTGCGCACTGCCTCCCACTGCCCGGTCACGAAAACGAATCGTCCCCCGTAGTAGACGAGGATCGCTCCCACCACCGCGGCCACCACGGTGATAAGGGAGTTGTACCAGGTGTTGAAGAGGTTCTTGCGCAGCCAGGCGCCGGGAGATACCCGCATGTCCAGAGGCAAGCCAGATGGGCTCGGTTGCGGGCCGGTCTCTGATGGTGGCAGGGTGGCGGTCATCGGTTCATCGCTCTTTGATCTGGATTGATCGGTTGTACGCGTTCAACAGCGTCGACACGATGAGGTTGATGGCCAGGTACACAATCATGATGATGAGGATGAGCTGGGGGGCGGGGAAGTTGATGCCCCAAGCGGTAACCGCCACGAGGAAGAGATCGGGATAGGCCACGGCGAGCCCCAACGAGGTGTTCTTGATCAGGTTGGCGCACTCGCTGATGTAGGGGGGGATGGCGATCCGCTGGGCTTGGGGCAGAACCACGTGGCGGTAGCGTTGGCCGGGTTTCAGCGCGACCGACGTTGCCGCTTCAGTCTGGCCCTTGGGCACGGCCAGGATGGCGCCGCGGATGATCTCGGCCACGAAGCTGGCCGTGTACAGGCCCAGCCCCAGGGTCAGCGCCATGTAGCCCGAGTTGGTGCTGAACCCCCCGACCACTTGCCGCCCGTTCTCTGACACCGCGGGCCACGACCAAGAATAGGGCCCTCCCAGGGCCGCGAAGCACGCCACTGCGGTCACGGCGAAGATCCCCACCGACCACAGCACCCGGTGATGGGGTTGGCCGGTGGCGTCGCTGTACCGGGTCCTCCACCTCCAGATTCCAACCGCGATTGCGGCTGCCGCCAAAACCAGCAGCCAGAAGACGCCGACGTTGCCCTCAGAAGCCAGGGAGGGGATGGCCCATCGGTCTTTGCTGACGATGATCCAGTTGCTGTCGGAGCCGAAGAACGTGCCCTGCCATGGCGGGTTGGTGGAGTTGAAGCGGGGAAACGGGCCGAAGGTGAACAGGGCAAAACCGAAGAAGACGACGACCACCAGCGGCGGGATGTTGCGCAGGCTCTCTACGTAAAGGCTGGCTCCTTTGGCTACCAGCCAGTTGGAGGAGAGACGGGCAATGCCTACGAACACCCCGACGACAGTCGCAATAAGAATCCCCATCACCGACGCCACGAGGGTGTTTTGGAGGCCGATCAGCAAGCCCCTCCATACGGGGTCGCGCACGTCGAAACCTTGGGCGTCTCGCAGGGCAACCCCGTAGGGGGAGTCGAGGAAGTCGAAGCCCTTGGGCAGGCCGATTTCATCCATGCTCACGATGAGGTTGTGGAACATCCATCGGATGAGGGCCACAACGACGACTACGGCCAAGGCCTGCCCGGCCACCCGTAGGATTCGCACATCTCGCCACAGCGCGGGGATGGCGGGCTCGGGCACTCGCGGATCGCGGGTGGAGAACACCCTTCTGCGGCTGCCGTCGTGAATGGCTCGGACGCCGATAGCGGCCATGCCGGGCGTTTGTCCGATGCGGACCGCGTCAACCACCGTAATGGCGATGACGGCAACCGGCACTGCCGCGGCGAACAACCAGGCAAGAGCCAACTCAGCAATGTCGCTGTAGTTGTCGAGCAGCCGCAAACCCAGTTGCCAGACCGAGATGACCCCCACGAGAGCCAAAATCACCAGATCGGCCAGATGCGCCAACAGCCGGCGGGCGAGGGGCGCGGAGGGCACTGCGGTGAGATCAGCTTGTGCGCTGGCGATATCAGCAGGGCTGCTCATAGCAGTGTGGTCCTGCAACCCTAGACGAAAGCGGCCCACCGGTCGGTTACCGGTGGGCCGCTCATGGTTTTATGTGCTGCCCGTCCCAGGACGAGCGGGGTTTGCCTTAGCGGTAGGGCGGGACGTACATGAGCCCGCCGTCGGACCAGAGGTCGTTCACGCTGCCGTTGAGGACGCCGAGCTGCGGATAGCGGTTGAAGATCTCCTCATAGTTGCCGACCTGCTCCACCACATGGACGGCGAAGTCGGTGGGCAGGCCGAGACCGGGATCGAAGCCGTCGCGCCCCAAGAAGTTCAAGATGTTGGGATCGGTGCCGCTGTAGCTGCCGATGTTGCTGGAGTCGAGTCCGAACTCCCAGGCTTGCACGGTGGCCATGGTGGCCCAGTTCACAACCTGGGCCCATTCGGTATCGCCGTCGCGCACCACGGTGCCCAGGGGCTCTTTTGAGATGAGCTCGGTCATGATGTGCTGGTCGTCGCCGCCACCCTGCTCAATCTCGAATTTGTACACGCCGAGCACGCTGCTGTCGGCAGTCATCGCCTCGCACTGGCCCTCTTCGTAGGCCGGCACCAGGGTGTCGAAGCCCTCGAAGGTGACCGGGTTGAAGTTGATGCCCCGGGCTGCGAACACCGCGGTGAGGTTCAGCTCGGTGGTGGTGCCGGTGCTCACGCAGATGTTGGCGTCCTCAAGGTCTTCGATCGTGGTGAAGCCGGTAGATGCCGGCACCATGACGCCCTGGCCGTCGTAGTAGGTGGTGAACAAGAAGTTGGCGCCTTCGGTGCCGTCGCGGGTGGCCGTCCAGGTGGTGTTGCGGTTCATCACCTCGAACTGGCCGGAAGCCAGAGCGGTGAACCGCTCGGCGCTGGTCACCGCCACGATCTCCACGGCGTCGGCGTCGCCGAAGATGGCGGCGGCCACCACCCGGCACATGTCGATGTCGAAGCCCTCGTACTCCCCGTCCTCATTGAGCAGCGCAAAGCCCGGCACTTCGTCGCGGGATCCGCACCGCACGTAGCCGCGGTCCTTCACCGCCTGCAACGTGCCGCCGTCTTGTGCGGGTACCACGGAGACGGTCTCGGTGGGTTCCGCCGCACCGGGAGCGGCTGTGCTTGCTGCGGTGGCCTCGGGGGTTGCGCCGCCGTCATCGTCGTTGCCGCAGGAGGCGGCAATCAAAGAGAAGGCCAGCACAAGCCCGAAGAGGGCTAGCAAGCTATGAAAGGGTTTCTGCATGGTTTTGCTCCCATTGTTGGACTCATTGAGCGTGGGAAAGGCTAGCGGCTCGGTTGTGATCCGGCTACTACCGGTTGGATTTTTTGCTTTGTCTGGCGAAGGGGTCGGCCGACTAGCCTGCCGGGGCCAGGACGACCTCTCGTTGGCGGGTGGAGCGGTGGACCGGGTCGGTGTCGATCACCGGGATGACGTGCTTGCCGAAGTTCACGATGGTCTCTCGCACCACGGCCATGGGCAGGGTGGAGGTGAGCGGGCTGATCACGTACTGGTCGGCGCCCACCCGCTCGTACTGGCGGGAGACGTGCACGCAGTCCTCGGCGTTGCCCACGCATAGCGACCCGCCCTCGATGGCGGCCTTCACGTCGTCGTGGCTGGGCTCGGGGATGACCCCTGGCCACTCGGGAACGCCCTCGGGCTTGGGGAAGGTGTCCAGCCAGCGGTACACCAGGCACTGGTAGTAGTACATGTGGCTGCGGGTGGCCAGGTCGATGGCCGCCTCCCGGTCGTCGAGGCAGATGCCGAAGCCCACGCACATCACGTTGTCGTGCACGAAGTCGCCCGCCGGGTTCTTGCAGCTTGCCACCTCGTTCTTGTAAATCTCGATGAGCGGGGCGATCTCGTCGGGGGTGCCGATGGTGAAGCACAGCACCCCGATGCCCAGTTTGCCCGCCTTCTCGAACGTGGCTGGGCTGCCGCACGCTACCCACAGCGGGGGATGGGGCTTGGTGACCGGCTTGGGGAAGATCTCCCGGGCCGGCACCGAGAAGCTCTCGCCCTCGTAGCTGTAGGCCCCCTCGCGCCACATGTGGGGGATCTGGGTGATGGCCTCGTCCCAGAGGCCCCGAGTGACCTCGGTGTCGGCCAGGCCGGTGACCGGGTCGCGGGGCGCGCCCGGCATGCCGAATCCCATCACCTCGGTGGAGGACGATCCCCGGCCGGTTCCCAGCTCGAAGCGGCCGTTCGACAGCACGTCGATCATGGCCGCCCGCTCGGCCGAGCGCACCGGGTGGTTGACCGGGGCGGTGATGTTGAAGATGGCCGAGCCCAGATGCACGTTCTCGGTGGTGGACGCCACCGCCGACAGGAATACCTCGGGCGCCGACATGTGGGAGTACTCCCGCAGGAAATGGTGCTCGGAGGCCCAGACGTACTTGAACCCGTTGCGGTCGCAGAGCTGCGAGATCTCCAGGTTGTCGCGGATGCGCTGAGCCTCCCATTCGGGATGGTCCTCGTAACCGAAGTCGGGCACGAAACACTGGGCGAAATATCCGAATTCCATTGTGGGCAACCCCCCGGAGCTGATGTGTCGGCCACGACTGTACCGGCGTTCGCCGCTTGCGATCTACGTTTGCGATCTGTATCAGGCCGTGCCGACACAGAATGGCATGCAGACACAGAACGACATAACGACACAGAACGGGCAGGACTGCGGCAGGGTGCCCAGACCGCACCAGGGGGCTGGCTTGGCGGGTAGGGTCGCCGCCCATGGCATGGACACTGCGTCGCCCGGCGGCTCGCGCCGTGCTGCTCGACCGGCACGGACGCGTCTTTCTGATGCGGGCCAGCGACCCGATCGATCCCCGTAAAGCGCCGTGGTGGGAGATTCCGGGCGGCGGGCTCGATCCCGGAGAGGGCTCTGCCGACTGCGCCCGCCGCGAGCTCTGGGAGGAGGCCGGGTTCGCCGACGTGGAGGTGGGCCCCTGCATATGGACCCAGCACGTGGAGTTCGACTTCGCCGGCATCCACTTCGACTCCCGCGAGCGCATCCATGTGGCCTGGTGCCCCGAGGGGGGAGAGTGGGATCCCCAGCACCTCGAGGCGCTGGAGGCGGCGGCGTTCGAGCGCGCCCGCTGGTGGGCGCTCGACGAGCTGCTCGCCTCCGATGAGCCGGTGCTGCCCGAGCGGCTGCGGGAGTTCTTGCCCGACGTGGTGGCCGGTCGGCTGCCCGATGAGCCGATCGACATAAGCCCGGTGGCCGGCCCCTAGCCAGCTTCTAGCCGATCCGGTCCTCACGATCGGCGGCCCTTACGGCGTACGAGAAAACGATGGCGGGGGCGAGGACAACCGAGCCGACGACCAGGCAGACGATGATGGCGGTCACCAGGGGGCCACGGAAACTGGTGGCGAAGCCGGCGAAGAACAGGGCGATGGCAACCAGGTAGAGGAGATAGCCCAGGCGTTGGCCGATTGCGGTCAATTGCGCTATGCGGCGGCGTCGAGCGGCCAGATTGCCGCCGCTCAAGGGAGCCATCCCGCTTCGTCCAGCAGCGCGACCAGGTCGGACCGCACCCGTTCGAGGGAGAAGTGCTGCTGGGCGATGGCTTGATTCTGGTCCAACAGGCCGGCGTCGGGGTGCCTCAGGAACGTCCGCACCTCGTCGAGGCGGTCGGGGGAGAACCAGAGGAAGCCGAACTCGGCCAGCTCCTGGGCCACCGGATAGCTGCCCACCACGCAGGGCCGCCGCCAGATGGCCGCCTCCACCGGGGGGTTGCCGAAGCCCTCCCACACCGACGGGAACACCACCAGATCGGCGGCGGCGTAGATGTCGGGGGTGCGGGCCACCGGCCGATGGACCACCGGGCAGCGGGCCTCGCCCAGGAGGCGCTCCAAGGCAGCGCCGTAGCCCTCCTCGGCTCGCCCCATCAGCCAATAGGTGCCTTCGAGCTTCTCGGCGATGGCGATGGCCGTGGGAATGTTTTTCCGGGGAATGGCTCGTACCGGGTGGGCGATCAGAAGGGCCTCGTCGCCCACCTGCAATTGGGCCCGCATTGCCGCCCGGTCGCCCTCGGGGCGGTGGGTGTCGAACCCGTTGTAGATAACCGTCGCCTCGATGCCCCGCTGGGCGAACTGCTCGGCGGTGAGCCGGTTGATGACCACATGGCGCCAACCGGGGTCGTGGGCGGGA
>JAPYOC010000048.1 GCA_028278955.1 Candidatus Poriferisocius aerobius | reverse complement strand
GATACCGGGGCGCCAAGCTGGGATGCCGGGGCGCCAAGCTGGGACGCTGGGCTGGCACACTGGGCCGGTGATCGCCGACCGGATCGTGTGCGTGGACTGCGGGGGGCAGTGCCACCGGCTCACGCACTGGCCGCAGGACGACCCTCCGGCACCCGGCGACACGGTGGCCTATCGGTGCTCAGACTGCGGCGACCGCTGGGATCTGGTGCTCGACCCCGAGGATTTCGACGACTGAGCGCCTCGCCTGTCTTTTGGACTCCGCTACATCGATGAGATTCGGGTCCCTAGCATCGAGACAGCGCCGGGCGACTGGCGGGGCTACATCGATGATCATCTACTGGCTGCTGCCGACCCTGATTTCGTCCCTTCAAACTTGCAGTTATCAGTATGGCAGGAGATTGTCCAGTATAGGTCAAGCTCCGGTTCCACGCTGACCGTCCGCTATGGCCCACAGGAAGGCTATGCAGTAGATCCCCAAGGTCCGACACGGCGTAAGGACCCGACTGGTCCATGCATCAATTGGCCGCATTTGGGATATTGAGCCTCCTACTCGGATGATCAGCGATATGGTCGAATATGCTGGCCACTTGAAGAACCAAACGAAGCTGCTAGATGATGACACGAGCCATCTGTACTCGTCTGCAGATGTGCTGCATTCCGATGCGTTGGAAGTCGAGATGCGGGCTTTAGCTAATCAACTGGTTAAAGTTGATCTGACCAGGTTGCTTCAGGAACTGAAGGGGTTGGGATTCTCATGGCGGGCAATCGCCAGTATCGCTCGAGTATCGGTTCCCGCTTTGCGAAAGTGGCGCATGGGATCGCCCGCCACTGGCGATAACCGTAGACGGGTAGCCGAGATAGTAGCTCTCTGCCAAATTGCGTGCGAAAGATATCTTATCGAAGATGTCGTTGGATGGTTGGAAACTCCCTTGCATGCCGAGGCACCCATTACCGCGCTGGATCTACTAGCAGGCGACCGTTCAGACCTTGTCTAGGGGAGTAGGGAGGCGATCCAGGTGTCTATGCGCCGCTCGTGGGCCTTGTTCATCTCGGTGGGGAACACCACGAAACCGTGGGGGGAGTCGGGGTAGACGGCCAGCTCCACCGGCGATTCGGCTGCCGCCATTCGAGCGGCGAGGAAGTAGGAGTCGTCGGCGAGGTGGTCCACGGTGCCGGTGGACACCAGGCATGGGGGCAGCCCGGAGAGGTCGGCGAACAACGGCGACACATCCGGGTCGCGCCGCTGCGATTCGGACATGTCGGGGATGAAGAAGCCGAGCATCTGCTGGAGGCCTTCGGGTGTCAACAAGTCGGGCCTGCCGCCGTTGCCGAAAAAAGAGGGGGTGCCCCTCAGGTCGTACAACCCGTAGGCCAGGTTGGCGCCGAGCACCCGGTCGATGGCGCCGAGGCGATCCCGGATGCGCAGCAACGTGACCGCGGACAGATGGCCCCCGGCCGACTCGCCTCCCAAGAACATCTTTTCTGTGCCCCAGAGCCTGGGGCCGTGCTCCAGAATCCAGGCGGCGGCGGCCTCGCAGTCGTCGGGTCCGGCGGGATAGGGATGCTCGGGCGCGAGTCGGTAGTCCACCGAGAGCAGCGCCAGCCCGTGCTTGTCGGCCATGGCCGCGTTGGCCGTCTCCGACATCTTGGGCCGACCGGTGTACCAGCCGCCCCCGTGGATGTGCAGGAACATCGCCTTGGGATCGTCGGGAACGTACAGCCGCACCGGGATGTCGCCCGCCGGCCCGGGGATGGTGGAATCTTCAGCCATGGGCGACGGCTCAGGCTCGAACTGGATCAGCATCTCCCGCTGACCCCGCACATGGGCCATCGGGTCGGCGGAGGTGTCGCCCTCCTCTTTGAACCGGTCCACCGGCAGGTTCTCTAGCAGGGCCTGGGCTTCCGGGCGGTACGCCTCGATGGTCTCATCCCATAGCTTCATTTGCGTCTCCTGGCTGTTCCGTCTCGCGGCATCGGGCAGAGCGGCATTATGTTGCTCCTTCTGTGGGCGACGATGCCATTTTTTATTTGGAAGGCAGCAGTGTCGTTCCGACGATCAACGCCCAGGGGCCATGGGACGCCGGCGCCCAGCACGGCGGGGCAGTCGCCGGGTTGCTGGCCCGAGCGGTCGAGCAGGCACCCACCCCGGTGCCGATGCGGGTGGCCCGCCTCACCGTGGACATGCTGCGACGGGTGCCGGTGAAACCCCTGGTCGTCTCGGCCGAGACCCTCCGCACCGGCAAGCGGATCCAAACCGTTCGAGCCGAGCTGCACGACGGCGACCTGCTGGTGGCATCGGCCGTCGCCATGTCGGTGCGCGCCGGCGCGGGCATCGACCTTTCGCCCTACCGTCAGCCCGACGTCTTGTTGCCCCCTCCGCCGGGAAGCACCAACCGGCCGCTGGTCTCCGGCCCCCGGTCAGCTGCGCCCGAAGGCTTTGCCCAGGTGGTGGAGTTCGAGCGGGTGGCCGGCAGTCCCCGCAAAGGCTCACCCAGCAAGACCTGGGTTCGCCTTTTGGTGCCGCTCGTCTGGGGAGAGGAAACATCGCCCCTGGTGCGGTTGATGACCCTGGCCGACTTCACCAGCGGTTTGGGCGCGTTCATTCCCTTCGACCAGTTCGTGTCGATCAACCCCGACTTGACCATCCATGTGCTGCGCTATCCCACCAGTGACCGGATCTGCGTCGACGCCGAGACCTGGGCCGATGCCGACGGCATCGGGCAGTCCCGGGCCCGGCTGTTCGATGAGGCCGGTTTATGTGCCCTCAGCAACGCATCGGTCTTCATCGAGGCCCGCAGCAACTACTAGCAGCAACCACCAGCGGTGGGCCCTCGCAGCTAGCCGTTTCGGCAGTTGTTTCGAGATGTCCGCCTTCGGTTACTGTGTCACACCCGGTTGGTATGAATGGCAGCCGTGATTCGTTGGAGTGGCAGCTCGAACCGCCCGAATGGGCAGCTTGGCCTGGAATCCGCCGACCGGCCGGAGATGCGCCAATCGCGTGGCAGCACGCGCCAAACTGGGGTTGTGGAGTTCGGCACGGCCATCTCTCTCTTCTCCGGTGCAGGCGGCTTGGACCTAGGAGCAGAGCAGGCAGGCTTTCGCACGACCGTGGCCGTGGAGTGGGACGACGATGCTGCCGACACGATGGAGAAGAACGCTCCAGTGTTCTTTCCCAGCCTGCGCGAGGTGCTGAAAGCAGACCTTTATCCGCTGGCCACTGGGACTGGTCAGGGGGTGTCCACAGGCGACATCTTGGCCGCAGGCGGGTTCAGCTCTGGAGGCAGACCTGATCTTCTTGTGGGCGGGCCTCCCTGCACTGCATTCTCCAAGTCGGGCTTCTGGCTGGATTGGAAACGCGACGGTTCCGACCCGGCAGCGAGCCTGCTGCAAGCCTATACCCGAGTGTTGGCTGAAGCTCAGCCCCGATGGTTCATCCTTGAGAATGTCTATGCCCTCACTTTTCGCAACAAAGCCAGTCGTCCGGCCTTCGTCCGGCTGCTTGAAGAAATCCAAGCTGCCGGATACAGCTATCGCTGGAAAGTGCTCAACGCGGCCGACTACGGCGTACCCCAGCTCAGACCCAGGCTGTTCATAGTCGGTGCCCAAAAACGTCAACCGGTTCCAAATCTGCCTCTTGCGAGCCACCATGGGCAGTGGGAGCGACGCAGCACCAACGGCGGACCCCTTCCCCATGTGACAGCAGGTGAAGCGTTAAAAGGCTTGATCGCCGATCCCGAGCCAAGCGAAGTGGTTCGGGGCAAGTGGGCGCATTTACTTCCTGAAGTTCCGCCGGGAGACAACTACTTGCACTTCACCGCTCGGCGCGGCCATTCCGATCCCATATTCGAGTGGAGATCACGCTATTGGTCGTTCCTGCTCAAACTGAACCCGTCCCGCCCCTCGCCGACAATCCAAGCTCAGCCGGGACCCAATGTCGGGCCTTTCCACTGGGATAACCGCCGCCTGAGGGTTCCGGAACTCCGCCGCCTCTTCACGTTTCCAGATGGCTTTGCCTTCGCCGGCAAGCGTGCATCTGTGCAGTCCCAACTCGGTAACGCCGTCCCCCCCCTGCTCGCCCGCCGAGTAGCCGAGGCAATCGCAGAAACATCCGCGGCCAACACTCACCCCATATGCGAAGGGTTGGACTACCGAGCGGAAGCCATGATCTGATATGGACTCTCCGCTGGACTGGCTTCGCGATCAGGTCAACGGGTGGGGGCAGTCGGCGGTTGGGATCTTCCGCCTCAGAAGCGGTCAAGAGCAGTGGCCGATCCAGGCGGTGGGGCCTGAGCAGCTCAAAGAGCAACTCCTCGAGCGAGGCCATCTGCTGCCGTTGCCAACAGAACCGGCTGCGCTGGCGAACCTCATCGAAATAGAGTTGCGTGAGTACCTCATGTCGGCTGCTGCGAATACCTCTGAGGTGGAGATTCGATTGGGTACAGAGCGTTCTTACCCGGACTTGGAGCTAAGCGGTTCGGCATTCGGCGACGGCTGCTACGCCGTTGACATCAAGTGTGCCCGGCGGGCGAAGTCCGGCAAGAGATTGCAGAGTCGCATCGCCCTATACACGGGCAATACCTATTTCCTCTGGCCAACGCTCAAATTCTCAGGCATTCTGCGCCCGTTCGATGACTATGCCGGGCATTTAGCTGTTATCGCCGTCTATGACTTTCACAAGGACCGACCTGAGCGAATAAGCGACCTCCAGATGATTGTCCACAAGTGCTGGCAGATAGCCTCAACCAAGCGAGCCTCAGCCACGCGGGAGTACATCGGCTCAATACAAGATATCGACCAGCTCGTTGTTGGCGAAGGCGATTTTGGCTCCTTGGAGGAGTTCGAGACCTACTGGCGAGCGTCAGCCCGAGGCTGGAAGAAGTCTCCAGAGGCTGAAAAACTTCTCCGCCGGGCTATCGGGGGCTGACAAACCACAAGCCAATCCCAGCGTTGCTCTAGACATATGCAGCTACGCATCAGGGGCCGCCGAGGGCGGTGATGTCGTCGAAGCCGACGATGTGGCCGCTCCAATCGTCGGGCTGGCGGATCATCCACTCGGCGCACTCCGCGGTGTGCTCGGGGGTTTTGAGGGTCTCCAAGCCGGCGCCGCCGGTGGCGATCTCGGCGCCCTGGGTGTTGTAGACATGCCACCACCCCTCGGTGGACACGATGGAGTCCACCTGCAAGACGTTGAACGCCACCCCTTGGCCGCCAAGCTCTAGGTGCATGTAGGCATTCCACCGCTCCATGGCCTGTTTTGAGGTGGAGTACAGGGCCAGGTTGGGGCTGATTTCGGTAGCCGACCCCGAACTCACGCTGAGCACCCGGCCCGAGCCCCGCTCCAGCATGCCGGGCACAAAGCCCTGGCACAGCTGCATGGGGCCCACCACCTGTACCCGGAAGGCCCGCTCCCAACGCGACCAGGGCACCTCGATCATCGGGCCGTTGGAGGTGTAGCCCGCGTTGTTCACCAAGATGTCGCACCTGCCGTACCATTCCAGGGTTTCGTTCACGATGCGGGCGGTGTCGTCAGCCGAGGTCAAATTGGCCTGCACGCTGCGGGCCTCGATCCCTTCTTCGCCCAGGGCGGCCACCACCTCGGGCAGCGACCCCGGCAGCACGGCATCGGGATCCTCTGAACCGGTGCGTCCTACCACCACCAGCCGGGCACCGGCCCGGCCCAGCCGGAAGGCGATCTGGCGGCCGATGCCCCGAGTGGCCCCGGTGACCACCGCCACCGAGCCGTCAAAAGTGAAAGACACGCTCAGACAATATAAGAGCTGCGGCGGTCGGCCAGCACCAGCAGGCAGGGGAGCATGATGACGGTGGCCGCTATCGAGAGGATCCCGGTGATGGCCACCAGGGTCCCCAGCTGGCTCACCACCAGCAGCGGGGCGAAGGCCAGCACGATGAAGCCCGACGCCGTGGTGACGGCCGACCCGAACAGCGCCCCGCCCACGCTGCCGGCGGTGGTTGACAGTGCTTCGGTGGTCTCTGCTCCCAGTTCGCGTTCGTGCAGATACCGGTGGGTGAAGTGGATGGTGTAGTCCACGCCGATGCCGATGGTGAGCGATGTCAGCAGCGCCGTCAGCGCGTTGTAGCTGATGCCCATCGTCCACATGAACCCCAACAACAGCATGAGCACCACCACAATGGGGGCCACGGTCATCACCCCCAGCAGCGGACGGCGGTGGGCTCGCCAGAAGTAGGCGGTGAGCAGGGCGAGCGCAGTGAGCACGGTGATGACCGTGGCCGTGGTCTGGCTGCGGGCCACCGCATTCGTGGTCACCCCCGGATTGATCTGAGCCCCCGTCACCGTGAAGTTGCCGGGAGCGTCATCGGCCCAAAGGCCGTCAGAAGCGTTGTAGAGCTCGCGGGCATCGCCGTCACTGCCGAAATAGGCCTGGATCGGGATGACGGTGACGTCATCGTTCGGTGAATCGCTGAGCGATGCGATCTTCGCAAACTCATCGGGGGCGGCCTCCGACACCTGGCGGTACAGCCGGACCAGGTCGCCAGACGACCCCTCGGTGAGCACCGTTCGGGCGTTGGGCACCGTTTCCGCGGCCAGCGATACCAGCGTGGTGCCGCCAACCCCCACGACGTGTTCGAGCTGCTCCAAGCCTGAAGGCGCCGATCCGCCCGGCTCGGGCCCCAGACCCCGCAGCCGGTCGTCCAGCGCCACCAGTGCTCTCGCTGCGGCCGGATCCTCCAGGTCGGTGAGCACCACGCCGGTGATCGTGGTGCTCAGCCCGCCGACCTCTTGGCGGGCCAGGCGGATGTCTTGGACCACTTCGGAATCTTCGGGCAGGAATTCGTCCTCCTTGAACTCGGTGTTCACATTGATCCCACCGGCAACCGCGGCTCCAGCCAGCGCGGCCGCCGCCAGCAGGGTGAGCCTGGGACGACGGGCGCAACGGCTCACCGTTGACACCAGCAGGCGGCGCACCCCCGGAACGGAGTCAATCACCGGCCGGGTGCTCAAGGACCGCCCCCGAGCCAGCCGCCGACGGTCGCCCAGAACCCTCACCGCGGGCACCAGCGACGTCATGATGAAGAACCCG
Organism: Candidatus Poriferisocius aerobius; assembly: GCA_028278955.1. Lineage (GTDB taxonomy): Bacteria > Actinomycetota > Acidimicrobiia > Acidimicrobiales > Bin134 > Poriferisocius > Poriferisocius aerobius. The sequence goes on along the minus strand of JAPYOC010000048.1, from coordinate 5,961 downwards.
GCGGTGATGCCGCTGGCCGCCAGGATGCCGAAGTCCCGGATGGGGGCCAAGGGGCTGGCCAAATTGGTCAAAAAGCTGAGGGCGGTGGTCAGCGCCCCCAAGCCGATGGCCGCGCCGGTGATGGACACGGCCCGGCTGGTAGCCCGGCGGGGGTCGCCCTCCCGCTCCTCTCGGCGGCGGGCCACGATCTGGAGCGAATAGTCCACTGTCAGACCCACCAGCAGTACCGGGACGATGATGCTGATCGGCGTGATGCCGTTGATTTTGTCCAGGCCACGGGGCCCGAGGTAGCCCGACAGGCCGATCTGCCATAAAGCGGTCAGGATCACGCCGATGATGGTGATCACGGTGTCGACCGCGGAGCGGAACAGCGCGCCCAAGACGACCACCATCACCACCAGTGCCAGGGGGAACAGGAATCCGCTGTCGGCCAGGGCCTGCTGGGCCCCTTCTTGGAATCGGGCGTTGGACAAGGTGCGGGCCGATGCGCTCGGCCCGTAGTCGCCAGCCTGTATCACATCGTCAACCGCCAAAAGGGCGTCGTATGAGTCCAGTTCGGGAAGGTCGATCTGTTGCAGTCTGACTTGGCCCAATCCGGCGTTTTCGCTGAGCAGCTGGTCGAACTGGGCTGCTCGGGGATCTTCGGCGGGATCGACAGCCAGCGCCCTGGTCACGTCTTCAGCAGCGAGCTGAGCCGGGGGCACGCCGGACAGCGCCACGATGAGATGGGCGTAGCTGCGGATTGCGGGTTGGCCGTATTCGGGAACGAATGGCGCCACCTCAGGATGGGCCAGAGCCATTTCCGAGCGGGCGATCACCTCGCGGATGACATCGGGAGACGTCACATCGCCCCGGGCCACGATCTGCGCGCTGGTGAATGCGCCCGATTCGGGAAATCGAGCCTCCAGTTCGTCCACCGCACGAGCCAGGTCGCTGCCGGCAGGCACGAACGACCCCAACGCGTCGGGCTCCTCGGTGTTCAGCGCCACCCCCGGCAGCATCGCCGCAGTGATGAGGGCGACCACCGCGATGGTGCGCCAAGGGGAGCGGGTGATCAGGCGGGCGTACCAGGCCAGCATGGGGAGGCGGAGGTGTTCCGTCAGGCCGAAGGTCAGATGGCTCTGTGGCGAGCCACGCTTGCGCCGACAGACGCCATGGCCGCACCCACGATGCCGGCGTTGTTGCGCATCTCGGCGACGGCGACTTCGGTGTCCATGGCCAACAACGGCCCCCAGACATCGAAGTTCTTGCTGACGCCGCCGCCGAGGATGAACAGGCTAGGCGAGATGATCGTCTCGAGATGCTCTAGGTACTGCTTGACCCGGCCGGCCCATGCTGGCCAGTCCAAGTCATCCCGTTTGCGGATTCTGGCCGCGGCGAACATCTCCACTTCTTCGTCATGGCCGGCGAGGTGGAGATGCCCGAACTCGGTGTTGGGCACCAAGTATCCGTCGACGAACACCGAGCTTCCGATGCCGGTGCCGAAAACCGTGAAGCACACGGTCCCTTTCCGGCCCACTCCCGCTCCGTGGGTCATTTCCGCTATTCCGGCGGCATCGGCGTCATTGATGATCGTCACCGGAGCGCCGATGCGGTCGGTCATCGTCTCGGCGATGTCGACCCCGGCCCACGAGTCGTCCAAATGGGCAACCCACTTGACGGTGTTGCCCACGATGGGAGCGGGAAAAGTGCAGCCCACGGGCCCGGTCCACTCGAACGACGCCACCAGCTCGCTGATCACATCGGCTATTTGCGGGGGAGCGCCCGGCTGGGGAGTGGGAATCCGCAGTCGTTCGTCCAGCAGCTCACCGGTGCTTGTGTCCACAGGCGCGGCCTTCATGCCGCTGCCCCCGATGTCGATGCCAAACGCTGTGCTCATAGCCGTTACCGGTTTCCCGTCCGAAGAAAATACCAGCGGCCACTGCCGGCAGGGGAGTTGGACCCAGGCGGCGCGAAGCTCTTGGCCTCCGGGCCGTCGACGAATTGTCGGGCGGCCAGCGCCAGCGGGCATGGATCGCCATGGCATTGGCCCAGGACGCCCCCATGATGCTGCTCGACGAGCCCACCACTTTTCTGGACATCGCCCACCAGGTGGAGATGCTGGATCTTTTGGCCCGGCTCAATCGAACAGAGAACCGCACAGTGGTGATGGTGCTGCACGACCTCAACCAAGCGTGCCGCTATGCCTCTCACATCATCGCTCTAGCCGGCGGACGCATCGAAGCTGCGGGCCGCCCGTCTGAGGTGGTGACCGCCGAATTGATCGAACGGGTCTTCGGACTCAGGGTAAGCGTCATCTCCTGTCCGGTCACCGGAACCCCGCTGTGCATACCGTATCGCCATAATTATTAGCTATAGTTTGTAATTATATTTAGGTATACCTAATATCACGCGATGGCCAAAGGGTTGAAAGCATTGCAAGTGCTGTTGGCAGCAGAGATCACCGTTGAGTCCATCGATCGGATCATTCCCCTCAATGGCACAGTGGCCGAGGCCACCCCGGCCGGCGCTGGGCGCAAGATCAGGGCGGTGGCAAACGCCGCCGGTGGAGTGGATGTCTCCCAGTCCATGGGAATCGACGACTCCGCGCCGATATCCGCCGAGGCCATCTTGGCCGCCGCTCCCGATGTGCTGGTGGTGCCGGCGGCCAGCCTCGAGTCGGTGGGTGGCGTAGAGGGGCTGCTGGAGATCGGGGGACTCGGGCAGACCCCCGCGGGCCAGAACGGACGGGTCTTGGCCTACGACGACCAGCTTCTGTTGGGCAACGGACCCCGAACCGCCCAAATGCTCGTCCAGCTTCGCAATGACCTGGGCACCGCGGTTGTGGCGGCGCCAACCAATCCAAAGGAGGATTCATGACCACTCGGAACTTCGACATTCTGCGCTTGGGGGTGGGATTGGCCCACAAGGTCAGGGGCGCCGAGCTCCGCTTGTCCACTCCGAGCTATCCAGACCTGGTGGCTTCGAGGCATCCGGCCTCCGAAATCAGCATTTGCAGTGTGCGAGAAGCCGTTCTGTACAGCGGCTGTCGTCACCGATCGGACATGAGCCGGTGGATCAACATCATCGAGATCGGTGGGTCGCTAGAGCCTTGTCGGGGCGGTGTCTACCGGCTTCAAGGGTCTGATGCCGAGCAGCGCTGGTTCGCCACGCTGTTGTCTGCTGATGAGGTGATCGGCGTGCTGAACCGGCTGGAGCGCGAGGAGCCTCTAAGCAGCGGAGTAGATGCGAACTTGATGCCCGACCTGGCGTTGGGAGTGACAGCAGTGTGCTTGAGCACCGACGATCCGTTTGTCGATATCGGCGAAGTCGCCGTCACGCTGCACAGCGCTTGTCTGGTATCGGAGCTCTTGGAGCAGTCCGACAGTCGGTCTCCCAAACCCGATCTGTCCAGCTCAAACTCGAGCACTGCACATTCGACTAGTCGAACAAAGGAGAACAACCGATGACTATCGTGCGGATCAACGCCATAACCGTTCCCGAGGAGGCCGGAGACGAGCTTTTGCGCCGTTTCGAGCAGCGGGTCGGCGAGGTGGAGACCATGGCCGGGTTCGAGGGATTCGAACTCCTCCGCCCGGCTGAGGGCAACACCTGGTACGTGTACACCCGCTGGTCCAGCGAAGAGGACTTCTTGGCCTGGGTGCAGTCGCCTGCCTTCGCCCGCGGCCACGCCGAAGCACGCCAGCAGCCGGTGGCCCACGGGGCCGAGCTGTTGAGCTTTGACATCGTTCTGCGTGCGGGACCGGCAGCCGTCGAAAGCGCAGGGCAGAGATGAGGATGCGAGACGCGCCGCGGTGGGCGCCCCTGATTCTGACGGGGATGCAGCCACCATCATGTGCAACGTCCTGTTTGGGGAGAATCCCGCCTACGAAGACCTGACGGGGGAGATCCAGCGAGTCAATGGAACATGGACCGTCAGCCGAGAGGCATATTGCGGGTTTCTGGCCTCGGCCCGCGCTCCGTGCTCTTGAGTCGACCTGGTTCGGACAGGCCAGCCTGGGTGTAGCTGGCCTGCCCTCATTCTCGTTTCGCTTGCTACCGTGCTTGGCGGTGAGCATCACCTTTGAAGCTGAGATCAGCCCGGGAATGAGCACCGCTGATGCGGTGCGGTTGACTCAGCTGGCGGAGGAGGCCGGGTTTGACCGGCTGGGCATCTCCGACGTGGTCTATTGGCCCGACTGCTTCATGCTCCAGGCTCTGTGCGCCCAGGCCACCAGCCGCATCGCGGTCGGGGCCGTGGTCACCAATCCCTATACCCGTCATCCGGTGGTTTTGGCCGGGGCTCTGGCCACACTGGACGACCTGGCGCCGGGCCGGGCGTTCTGCGGACTGGGCGTGGGGGCCGGCTTGGAACCGCTGGGCATTGACTATCCCAAGCCGGTGGCGGCCCTTCGCCAGGCGGTGGCCGACATCCGCACCCTGTTGAACGGGGGAGAGGCAGGCGGCGAGCGGTTGATCCGCCCTGCCGTCCATCCGGTGCCCCTGTCCATCGGCACCCGCAGCCCCCAGGTGATGCGACTGGCTGGCGAGGTGGCCGACACCGCCCTCGTCGGGGGCCGCTACTTGTCTGCTGGTCTGGCGGGCACCTACCGGGTGTGGCTGGCCGAGGGAGCGGCCCGGTCGGGGCGCGCGCTCGACGACTTCGAAATCGCCCCTCGCCTGACGCTCTGCTGCTCCGAAGACGGCGACCTGGCCCGGCGCAGCGTCAAGCGCTACGCCGCCCACTACCTGACCATCATCCGCCCGCCCGAATTGGGTGTGGCCCCCGACCGCATGGCCGCTATCGAGGCTGCGCTCGCCCGCAGCCGGGGCTGGTACTTCGACCACGGTCGATTCGACGATCCTGAGTTGGATACGTTGATCGACGACCGACTGGTGCAGGCCTTCACCGTTGTCGGCACACCGGGTGAATGCGCCGACCAGCTCGCCGCCGTGCTCGACATGGGGTTCTCCAGCGCCAGCCTCAACCTGGCGGCCACCGCCCGGTCCAGCGTCGCTGAGGGCTTGGCCGAGACAATCAACAGCTTCGCCCCGGTGGCGGCTGCGCTTAGAGCCTGATCAGCCGGCCGAGGGCTTGGCGGTAGAAGTCCAAGGCGATGCCGCAGGGGTCGGGGTCGCCTTGGATCGCCGCGTAGGGCAGCGACGCGCCGGTGAAAGCCTCGTCGTTCCAGAACCGGTCGCCGGGGTCGATCGGCCCCCAGGGGCCCACATACAGATAGGGCTCGGGATGGGCGTCGTCGCCGGTTGAAGCTCCGTAGGTGGCCCGGCTCACAGGGTCGGCGTCGGCGTCGCCCACCTCCACTGCCATGTCGAAGTGGCCGGGCCACAACTGCACCCGGCTGGGGTCGGCGCCGCCGGGGGCGCAGCGCAGCTCCTCCAGCGCTGCGGTGGCCATCCCGAACCAGCGGCTGATGAACGCCACGAGCTCCCCGTCCACGGTCAGCGGCCGATCCAGGCCGCCCAGCGCCACCGTGTCGTGCTCGGCCTGGTCGCTGGTGGCCTCGACGCCCAGGAACCGGGCGGCTGCGGCCAGCGTGGTGATCTCCTCGGCATCCACCTTGTCGCCGCGCTGGCAGACCAACAAGGAGCCCTCCACCCGCACCTGGGCGTCATCGCCGTAGAACGGGGTTCCGAAGCCGTCCAGAGTCCAGCGCAGGCCGAACTTCCCGTTGGCCGCCTTGCGGGCGTTGGACACCACGCCGTAGGCCAGCCGGTGCAGGTCGTCGCGCCGCAGCCGATAGTGGTCGGGCACCCCGCCGAGCGGCTGGTGGTTGGCCAGCCAGCGGGGCCGGCAGAACTCGGCCACCGTCTCGTCGTCGGCGGCCAGCTCGGCCCAGCGGAGATCGCCCGCACTGGTGGGAGCTACCACCTTGGCGGCGGTCTGCGGCCCACTGCCCGCCGCAGCGGGGTCGTCGGCGAACCAGGGGCCGGTGGGGACGGCGGGGGGCGACGGCTCCAGCA
>JAPYOC010000047.1 GCA_028278955.1 Candidatus Poriferisocius aerobius | reverse complement strand
CGGCCTCCAGGGTCGGTCAACAGCAAGATGATGAACTTGGACGGCTCCCGCGCTAATGCAGGTGCCCATGAGTGGAGATTCTTCATCGAGATGGCTGCCGATCCCGATCAATTTCCCCACCTGTACAATCGGGTGCTCCGTGCCGCTCGTGACATGGGAGTGGGTGAAGATCGCCTGCCGGATTTTCTCACGCTGGAAGGCATCGCCAGCTTCGACCTGCTTGGGCAGGAGGAACTCGCCCGGCAGCACTCCTTGGACGCTGTGCTTGAAGTCAGAGCGGCAAAGAAAAGAGTCCGCTCGCTGGCGACCCATGAGGATACGACCCGTATGGCTGAGCATGAGATCCGCGTCGGCCAGCACCGTTTCGCGAAAGAGGTTTTGGAGAATTTCGATCACAGTTGCGGCTTCTGCGGCTTTGCCCCTCGGTCGCTTCCGGGCAACAGGCTGTTGGTGGCATCACACATCAAGCCCTGGGCCGATTGCGATGATCACGAGCGGATGGATGTCCAAAACGGCGTAGCAGCATGCCCGACTCACGACGCGGCATTTGATTCAGGGCTGATAACCGTGAACGGAGGCCTCAGAGTCCACCGTGCCTCTAAGCTGGAGACCAGCAGCCGCGCTGACCCAGGAGTGGGGCAGTACTTCGGCCAAGCTCTCAAGCCTGAGCTGATTGTTCCCGAACAAGGGCAGCGGCCCGGCGACTCTTACCTAGCGTGGCACCAGGAGAATATCTTTCAAGGCGTCGTCAAGACCTGACGAGGGCCTGCGTGAGCAGTATGCTGGCATACATGAAGCGCACAACGGTTAAGCTGTCCGATGAGACAGATGCGCTGCTTCGCCATGAGGCGCAGCGGCGGGGTATGACGATTTCCGAGTTGACTCGGGAGGCTGTACAGGCTCATCTGGGGTCGCGGAGGGTTCTTGGTGCCGCTGCTGCCGGGCGGAGCGGGAAAAACGATGTTTCTGAGCGGGTTGAGGAGATCCTGGCCAGCGAGGTGGCACCATAACCCTGGTTGTTGATGCCGGGCCTCTCTATGCGTACATCGATGCCGATGATCGGCACCACAAACCTAGCCTTGATCTGCTCCTCACCCATCCTGGCATCCTCGTGGTGCCCGCTCTTGTAGTCACCGAGGTCAGCTATCTTGTCGCAACGCGTCTGGGTGCCGATGCCGAAGTGAGATTCCTCGGCGATCTCGCCTCGGGCCAGTTCAGGGTCGAGCCGGTGGCGGCCGGTGACTGGCTTCGCATGGCGGAGCTTGTTCACACCTATCGCAATCTTCCGCTTGGCGCCGTGGACGCATCAGTGCTTGTCGCAGCCGAGCGCCTTGGAATCACCGCGATAGCGACGATAGATCGGCGGGACTTCGCAGTAGTGCAGCCGCGCCACTGTGATGCTTTCACGCTTCTTCCATGAGTCAACATCTGGCGTATGCGAGTTTTTCTCTGTGAATCTGCGAACTGGGGTTTTGCGAGGGTTCGCCGGTTTTCTGATTGATGAGTGTGACGGTGGACAAGGTCCTGGCGGTCTGCTGGGAGGGGGGGTGCTGGCTAACGTTGAACTGCTGACGGGTTTTGTTATTATTTTCTGAGTATTTATAAGGTTTTTTCTGTTTTTCTACGATGTTCAGGGGGTTGTTGTCATCGGGTGGTGGTATGCTTACAGCTATGAAATTCGCCCCTGACCAGGCCGCCTTTGATCATGCTGATCGCGCCGAGGCTCCTGTTGCTGCTGGAAATGCCGGAGACGGTTGCGGGGCGGCGGTGTGTGTGGCTTCGGTGGAGGTAGCCGGTTTCTCGGAGGAGCGGTTGCGGTCGCGGATCGGTTTGATCGGGCGGGCGGAGTCGAGATTGGCGGCGATGAAGGCTCAGGCGGTGGCCGAGTTGGCCCGTTTGCACAATGCGGTGGCTGCGGAGAGGATCGTCCGCGAGGAGTTGTGAGCATCCAAGCGGTCCGCCCGCGGCGATGTCGAAGCTGCGGAGCGGTTGGCCGGGCTGGAAGCCACGTCGGATGCGTTGGCCGCTGGTGACATTCCTCAAGGCCATGCCCGGCTGATCGCCCGGGCGTCTTCTGAGGGGGCTATCGATGAAGGGGCGCTGGTGGAGGCGGCCAAGGAGCAGGGGTATGACGAGTTCCACAAGACGTTGCGCCGTCAGCAGCAGGACTTGTCGGGCGATGACGGCATGGCCATCTTGGACCGCCGGAAAAGAAGCGGGTGGCCCGTCTGTTCAACAGCCGCGACACCGGCATGTTCATCCTGTCGGGCGAGTTCGATCCTGTCACCGGCCGGCACATCGCCGCGGTGGTGGCCGACAAGGAACGCGAGCTGTGGAATCGGGAAGACCCCAAAGCCCGGCGCACCCCCCAGCAGCGGATGGCCGACGCTTTGGCCGAGCTGATCCTGGAACCCGAGAAGGGCAAGGCCAAAGGCGTGGCTTTGGTTTTGGCGGCTGACTACGATGCCGCCAAACGCGAGCTGGTCAACGCCCGATTCGCCGACAACAGCCCGCTGCCGATGCCGGAGCTGGTCCGCCTGGGCCTCGAAGCCGACATCTTCCCCGCCGTGTTCGACGCTAAAACCCAGAATCTGTGGCTCGGACGCACTCGGCGCACCGCCACCGACGCCCAGCGCATCGCCTTGATGATCCGCGACCAAGGCTGCATCGGCTGCGGAGAAGCCCCCGACCGCTGCTTCTCCCACCATGTGAGGTTTTGGAAAAACGGCGGGCACACCGACTACCCAAACCTCGCCCTGGTCTGCAACGACTGCCACCACGACATCCACGACCACCACTACCAGACCATCCAAGACCCCCACAC
>JAPYOC010000046.1 GCA_028278955.1 Candidatus Poriferisocius aerobius | reverse complement strand
CCACCCGAAACAAAGCAGAATACAACCAAAAACAGAAAAAATTATGGGATTCTTCGCGTTGAAGCTAGTGGTACGTCACGGGTTTGTTTGGGTGGTTGGGGGCTGTAGCGTGTATGCCTTGCCGATCTTCATAGCCAGCTTGGTTTTGGCAAGAGCGCTCCTATCGGATGTGTAGGGCAGCCACGAGGCTATGTCGTAGAGCGGAGCGAAGGCGACCGTGTTGCCGTCCAGCATGAGGCTGTAGTTCTTGGCGTGGGCTTCGGTGCCTGCGATCACCCAGTTGTAGATCAGTACGTCACGGAACGCCCGAATGTCCTGTTCAGGATTGGTGCAGTGCCGCGAATCTGCCATCAGCAGCCCTCCGGTCACGACACGGGTGTTGATGATGATGTCAAGGCCACGGGAGACGCGCAGCGGCGCGGCATTGTTTTCCATAGCGTGGGGCAAGACCATCTGACCGCCGATCAGTGTCCACTCTTGCTGGCAACGAATGTCGACTGGCTCGAGCAGAGCGTCCCATATAGGGACGCTGCAACCGCCAAACCGAACACGCCGAAACCCGCAACCGAACTAGCCTGAACCACCAGAGGCCTCCCGACTCTTGGACAATATGACAGTCACAAGAATCGGCGAGGCCCCCACCTCAGTGGTGGACCCTCACAAAACCCCCGGTCCCAGCTTCATAGAGAAGACCCGTTTTTTGTCGGGCTGCGATGTTTCGGGGTGGTACCGTAGATGGCATGGCCGTCGCCGGGAGCGTCCGAGCAGTTCCGACGTTGGAGGACGCTGAACGGGCTGCTGAAGCGTGCATAGCCGATCCGCGTGTCCGCAAAGTCGCTGTGTTCGGGTCTGTGGCCAGGGGAAACGCTGATCTCCACTCGGACATCGACCTTCTGGTTCTAATCGACTCGGCGTGGGGTGAGCGCACGCCTGAGATGAGATGCTCCCTCCAGGTAGGAGCAGACGAGGCAGCAGGTCGCCACTGCGATCTGATGCTACGGACCACCGCTTTCTGGCGGCACATGGCGGAGAACGTGTCAGCGTCTTTTGAAGCGTCCATCAGCCGGGACATCAGAGAACTGCTCGAACGGGGCTACGACGAGAACGAAGGCGAACCGGGCGACATGGGAGACAACCCGATGAGCAACAACGACATAGCGGCAGAAGCCTTGCGAGTGGTAGCTCGGCAGCTATCTGATACAAGAAGCACGCTACGAGATATCCCGGAGCTTCATCGAGAATTGCAGGACTTGCCTTCAGAGGAAGTGGAAGAGTCCCTCAACGGCAGATTTGCTACCGTATTAGCTGACGCCCACCTTGGGATAGAGCTGTCAATCAAAGCTTTAGGCGCTGTCTGTGAAGAGAAGATGCTGCCCCGCAGTCACGATCTCGGGATGCTGTTGAATAGCTTGCTTGCATCTCCCTATAAAACAGATATAGCAGCAGCAGTGGACAGCCTCTCATCAGGACAGAGCGGAAGCCTCCTCAACTGGCGCATAAGCATATATCCTGAAGTCGAAACTCAGTGGACGGCTCACGCTACACCAGAGAATGCTGATAGACACCTGCGAGCGCTCTTAGAATGCTCTGATATCGTCGTCCGTGCCGCCGAGAACCATGCTGCCGGGTCTGCTCAGATACTGTCGGCAGCCGATAAAATCAGCAGAGTAGCCATATCTATCAAAGCTATGGGCGTGGATGCATCGTATCTGATGCATGGTGTTGCTGAGCAGCAACTGTCAGAGCAAGAACAGAACAGGAGCCTGCTGGCACGATGGGTTCCGCCTGCGAGCACCTCTGGAATATCTCTCAGCAGAGCCGAGCGGGAAGGAGTCTGCTGCTATTGGTAGCAGATCATGAGCAACTTTGAACAGGTATTCGGGATTTCCGACCTGGCCGAATATCTGACCGCTCTCGATGATGCTCTGTTCCCCGGCCCGCGAGTTGACCTGACGATCTGCGGGGGTGCTTCGATGATGTAGCGCTTCGACAACAGGTTGAGCAACGATATTGATGTTATGTCCACGTCTTTGGATCATAAAGGGGTCTTCTCTATGAAGCTGGGACCGGGGTTTTTGTGAGGGTCCGCCACTGAGATAGGGGCCTCGCCGATTCTTGTGGCTGTCAAATAGCGGCGGACCCCTTGCGGAGCTACTTAGCAAGCATCGGCGTGTTCTTTATTCCCTATCACGACCTACCTGTGATGTTCTGAGCATCTCGATCTGTTTGTTCAGCTTTTCCACCGCCGCGGTCAGCTCGTTCACCTGCTGCGCCAAGACGTCTTCCTCGGCTTCTTTTTTACTCTCGGTGAACCAGGCGGCCAGGTTCGCGGTGATGATTCCGAAGATGGTTATCCCCGCGAGCATGACAGCGATTGCCGCCGCCTTGCCGCCGCCGGTCTCGGGCGAAATGTCGCCGTAGCCGACTGTCGTCATGGTCACTATCGTCCACCAGATCGTGTCGCCCCAAGAGTTGATACCGCCGCCACCTTCACCTTCGAAGAACCAAACCCCTGTCGCCGACGCCAAGATCAGCGCAACCGCTGCCGCCATGATGTAACGGCCTGATGTGCCAGTCCATATCCGCTTTACGGTATGGAGGCCGCGTTCCACAAACGTGGTCACTCTGAAAATCTTCAGAATTTTCAACACCCGAACTGACCTTAAAGCCCGCAACGGCATCAACACGGGGATCAGCGTGAGAGCGACGATGGCGAAGTCGTACCACTTGCTGATCGCGTACCGTTTCCGCCCAGGCCCGTGTATGACCAGCCGTGCTCCGAGTTCAGCGGCAAACACCCCTGAGATCACCAAGTTCAGCACAGCGAACAGCGATGGGTAGAAAGATTCGAAGATCAGCAGCGGAATGCTGCCCAACGCCAGAGCCAGCATCGGCCAATCAGCAGCTGACTCCCAGCGGTCGAGCCTCTCGACCTGTTCGCGTTGGAAGGCATTCACAACGACGAACAGTCTAAAGCACCATCTTTATGCATCTATTCCAGCCTGCAACACAGCGGTTTGCCCGACGGTCCGGTGACGGGTTGTGGGCCGAGGAGGGCGAGGGCGCCCGCGAGAGAATGTCGAAGCGTTGAGAATGCAAGTTATGTAAAGCTATGGCGAAGAGACGCAACTGGCCTCTGCCGTCTCTAAAGGGCGGCGCGGCCGGCGCTGAGGCCGCCGTCGACGTAAATGATTTGGCCGGTCACATAGCGAGCATCGTCGGAGGCCAAAAAGCCCACCACGTCGGCGACGTCCTCTGGATGGCCGTTCCGGCCCAGAGGCACGGCCCGGGCCCGCTGCCGGCCCATTTCACCCTCATAGTTCACTCGGGTGCCCTCGGTGAGGATCATGCCGGGGCCGACCGCATTGGCCCGTATCCCCCGGCGGCCGAACTCCAGGGCGGTTTGCTTGGTGAAGCTCTCCACCGCGGCCTTCGACGGCGGGTAGATGCCCACTCCCGGCGAGTTCGAGTAGGCCGCGTTGGACGAGAGGTTGACGATGGACGAGCCCGGTCCCATCAGCGGCACCAAGGCCTGGGTGCAGTAGAAGACGCCCATCACGTTCACCTCCAGCACGCGGCGCACATCGTCTGGGGCCATGTCGGCCATGTCGGCGAAGATCCAGATGCCGGCGTTGTTCACCAGCACCTCCACCCGATCCAGCGACTCGGCCAGGGCGGCCACCGAGCCGGGGTCGGACACGTCGCACTGTCGCCACTGACCCCCGAGCGATGCCGCGGTGTCCGCCGCGGTCTCGGGGTTCAGATCAACCGCCACTATGTGATGGCCGTCAGCGGCCAGCCGCTCTGCTATCGCCCGCCCGAGCCCCTGCCCGGCCCCGGTTACCACTGCTGTTCCCATCGAGCCAGCATGCCAGATGGCCGACGCGGCGTTGCTACGGTCCCGGCGTGCCCGTCCGCCGCCAGCAGCACCGGTTTCGGTGGACGATGCTCGCAGCGCTGTGGACGGTGTACTTCTCCTTCGGCCTGGCCGTGTTCTCCATGGCGCCGCTGGTGGAGGCCATCCGCGAAGACCTCGGCATGAGCAAAGGCGCCATGGGCGCCGTTCTGGGGGCGTGGCCGCTGATCTACCTGGCGGCCGCACTCCCGTCGGGCGCGCTGATCGACCGCCTCGGTTTGCGCCGTTCGCTGGGGATAGCCACCGCAATCATCTCGGCATCCTCGTTGCTGCGCCCGGCGGCCGACAGCTTCATCGAGCTCTTCGGCTCGGTGGCGCTCTTCGGCCTGGGCGGGCCGCTGGTCTCAGTTGGCGCCCCCAAGCTGGTGAGCGTTTGGTTCGACGAAGAGGAGCGAGCGCTGGCTATGGGCATCGCCATGACCGCCCCGGCCATCGGCGGGGTGCTGCCCCTGGTCACTGCCAACAGCGTGCTGATGCCGGCGTTCGACGAGAGTTGGCGGTCGACGCTTCTGGTGTACGCCTTGATCACGGTCGCGGTTATCGCCCTTTGGCTGACAGCCGCCGCGGTCGCCGAGCGGGTCGCTCCCGGCGCCGACGGCGACAGGGGGGCCGCTCCCGGGTTCTCGGGCGCGTGGGAGCTCCTCGGCCAAAGAGCCGTCCAGTTGATGCTGGTTGTGGCTTTGGGCATGTTCTTTTTCAACCACGCCCTCAACGGATGGCTGCCCACGGTGATCGAAGACCGGGGATTCTCCAGCTCCACCGCGGGCTATCTGGCCGGCGCGGTGACCGCATTGGGCATCTTCGGCGCGCTGTTCGGAACACGCGCCGTCCCCGAAGACAGCCGCACCACCGCCATGGCCGCGTTGTTCGCCCTGTTCGGCGTGGCCGCCATCTTGCTCAGCGTCGAGGGTAGGCCGGCGGCGTTCGCCGGTTTGGCCATCCTCGGATTGAGCAGGGGCGTGGCCGTGCCGGTGGCGCTGCTGGTGATGATGCAGCTTCCCGGCGTCGCGTCGCGCAACATGGGCGCAGCCGGCGGGCTGTTCTTCACGGCCGGCGAGGCTGGGGGTGTGACCGGTCCGATCCTGTTCGGCGTGCTGTCCGACATGGGCGGGTCGGCTGCCGGGCTGGTGCTGCTGGCCGGGGTGACCTTTGCCACCGCCCTGCTCGCCCTGCTGCTCCGCGCGGCAATGAGCGGCGCGGAGCAGCCTCGTTGAGCCCGCAGTCGGGGCGGCGGCGGTTACGCGCCCCGCCCCTGGATCAGCTCTTGGAGGGCGTCTTCGTCGCCCGCCAATTTGGCGACGACCGCTTCGTCCACATCGGCCACGATGATCTCCCCCACCTCGTCGGACACCGAGGCGAACAAGCCCAGCTCTTTCATGCCCGCGGCTTGGCGGTAGTTGTCCTCGGTCGGCGTGAGGTACTGGATCGACACGGAGCTGTAGCGCCGGATCAAGTAGAGGTGCATGAGCGCCATCAGCCGCTTGCGGCGGAGGGCCAGACTGTGGGTGTTCTGATCCCGCACCGAGAGGATTGCCCGGCCCCGGCGGTCGTTCAGCACCCCGAACACCACATTGGCCAGGTCGTTCGCCCCACTTCGCACCACCAGCTCGAGCACTTCCGACCCCGCGGTGTAGGGCCGCAGCCTCACCTTCAGCTGGGCGTCGACGCCGTTGTGGGCGGCCCAGCGCTCCAACCAGGCTTCAAGCTCGCGGGTGGGCACCTCGGTCTGGACGAGGTGCTGGAACTGCGTCGAGCCCTTGCCCATCGCCCGGGTGGTGGCGGTGCGGCCGGAGCTGGCCATGAGCGCAGCGTCCAGCCGGGGGCCTCCCACCAGGGTCTGGGGCGTCTTGTACGGGGAGTCCACCAGGCGGAACTTCCTCTGGAGCCGAGCCAAGGCCAGCATGCCGTCCTGTTGGAGGGATGCGGCGAACTCCTCGCCGGCCATCCCGTCGATCTGGTGCCCGCCGTAGGTGATGAAGTTGAACACGAACCCGAGCCGGCCCAGCTCGGCGGGATACTCGCGCATCTCGTCCTCGGTCATCCCGGTGGTGTCCCAGTTGAACGACGGCGACAAGTTGTAGGCCAGCATCTTGTCGGGGTAGATGCCGTGGACGGCCTCGGCGAATTCCCGGGCGTCGTCGAGGTCGGCGGTCTTGGTCTCCATCCACAGCAAATCGCAGTACGGGGCCGCGGCCAGCGACTTGGCCACTGCGTAGGGGATGCCGCCCTGCACCTGGTAGTAGCCCTCGGTGGTCCGGGCCACCTCCGCGTCCCAGGCCACGTCGAGGCCCATCTCGCCAGCCCGGCGCTTAGCGGTGGCGGCATCCACCGTGCGGGCGAAGCCGAGCCACTCCGCGGGCGCCATTGCGAAGCTCTCCCCCTCCGACGCCCGCAGCGACATCTGGTCGGCCACGGCCTGCGAGTAGGTGGCCAGCCCCGATGCCCGGTGCCACGCCTCGGCCAGCGCATCGGAGGCTCGGTCGACGGCCTCATCGGCCCGGGGATCGGGAGCGGCGTGGTAGGCGACCGCGGCTTTCTCGATAACGTGGTTCACCCCGGTCTGGTCCAGCCAAGCGATGGCCCGCTGGAGCCGGTCCTCGGGCACCGCGTAGAGGAGGTGCCCGAGAACCCCCTCCACCCCGGTCTCGGCCAGGCGGCGCAAGACCGCCAGGTATGCGTCCTTGTAGGACGGGACCGACAGATGGGTGGCGCCCATGATGTAGGGCTGGTCGCGCTCATCAGCGCCCCCGTCGAGCAGGTTCGCCGCCTCCGCATCGGTGCGGGCCACGATGATGCCCGGCACTCCCATCACGTCGAGCTGGAAGCGGGCGGCGTTCAAGCGCTTGATCTGCTCGTCGCACGGGACCAACACCTTGCCGCCCTGGTGCCCGCATTTCTTGACCCCCGGCTTCTGGTCCTCGATGTGGTAGCCGGGAACCCCGGCCTCCACGAACCGGCGGATCAGGTTGCGCACATGGGCGTCGCCGCCGTGGCCGGTGTCGGCATCGGCGATGATGTTGGGGGTGAAATCCGCCTCCGGGCCGGCCAGGCGCTCCGACGCCGTCATCCGGGATCGGGTGAAGCGCTGGTTGCGGTCGGCGGCCAAAAGAGCCCTCACCAGGCCCGCAGCTTCGTCGGGCACCATGCTCAGGGGGTAGCTGGCCAAGTCCGGGCCTGGGTCCTCGTGCGAAGAGCCTTTGGCCGACGTGGCCCACCCTCCCAGGTAGATGCCCTCGATCCCGGCCCGTTTCATGGCCACGGCCTGGCCCGGCGAGTAGGGGCCGAACGTGGAGATGCACCGGCCCTGGTCGAACAACTCCCGCAAACGGGCGTAGAACCGCTCAGCCGCCACGCGGGCCACGGTGTGATCCTGGCTGATCGCGCCGCGCTGCTCGACCACTTCACGGGCCGAGTACAGGCGGGTCAGGCCCTCGAAGCGGGGCGAGGCCATCCACGCTCGAGTGGACCGGACCTCGGCATCGAATGAACCGGCAGCGTTGGCGGCCATGCTGATACCTCATTGGTGTGGTGATGGCGGGTGCCTGGCACGATAGCAACCGCGCCCAGGTTCGCCGCACCCGATAATCAATAGCTGTAGCAACGCAAATGTCAGCGCGACCCGCCTTCGACCGGAGAGGAGCATCTCGCCAGACCTACCCTGAAGGGCGGTGAGCTATCAGACGTTCGGAAACCTTGAGGTAGCCCGGCCGCTGGCCGACTTCGCCGCCAATCGGCTGGCTCCCGGCACCGGCATCGCCCCGGAGCGGTTCTGGGCCGCGTTTGCCGACTTCGCCGGCCGGCTCGGACCCCAGGTCCGGGCCTGCCGCCGCCAAAGGGACGATTTCCAGGCCCAGATCGACGCATGGCACCGCGGCCAAGGGTCGCAGCCCGGCGACGCGGTCGCCTTCTTGCGCTCTATCGGCTACCTGGTGGACGAGCCCGGCCTGGAGCCCGTGACCACCGCCGGGGTGGACCCGGAGATCGCCTCGCTGGCCGGACCACAGCTGGTGGTGCCGCTGGACAACGCCCGCTACGCCCTCAACGCGGCCAACGCCCGCTGGGGCAGCCTGTACGACGCCCTCTACGGCACCGATGCCCTCGACGAATCGGGGGGAGCGCACCGGACGGGGCCCTATAATCCGGTACGGGGCCAGCGGGTGATCGACTGGGTCCGGGCCCTGCTCGACCGGCACTTCCCGTTGCTTGCCGGCTCGCACGCCGACGCCACCGCCTATCGTTCATCAGTCGACGGGCTGCGGGTGGACCGGGGTGACAACACCACGTCGCAGCTGGCCGATCCCCGGCATTTCGCCGGTTTCACCGGCCGAGCGCCTGCCCCCGATGGGGTGCTGCTTAAAAAGCACGGGCTGCACGTGGAGCTGGTGATCGACCGCGACCACCGCATCGGCCGAAGCGACCCGGCGGGTGTGGCCGACGTGATGGTGGAATCGGCCCTGACGGCCATCATGGATCTGGAGGACTCGGTGGCCGCAGTGGACGCCGACGACAAGACCCTGGCCTATGCCAACTGGCTCGGCCTGATGCGAGGAGACCTGACCGCGTCGTTCGCCAAGGACGGCCGGCCGACGACCCGCAGCCTCAACGCCGACACCGCCGCCATCGATCCGTCCGGCCGCCCGCTGGAGATCCGGCGCCGCAGCGTGATGCTGATTCGCAGCGTTGGCCTGCACATGGACACCGACATGGTCCGCCTGGACGGCGATCCCATCCCCGAAGCCTTCGCAGACGTGGCCATAGCCGCCTGGGGGGCCAAGCACGACCTGGCGGGAACCGGGCCCCACCGCAACAGCCGGACCGGTTCGGCCTACATCGTGATGCCCAAGCTCCACGGGCCCCGGGAGGTTGCGCTGGCCCGCGACCTGTTCGCGGCCGCCGAAGCCGCCCTGGAGATGGCGCCCGGCACTTTGAAGATGGGGATCATGGACGAGGAGCGCCGCACATCGCTCAATCTGGCCGCCTGCATCGCCGAGGCCTCAGCGCGGGTGGCGTTCATCAACACCGGGTTCTTGGACCGCACCGGCGACGACATCCACACCGGCATGGAAGCCGGTCCCATGCTCCCCAAGGCCGAAATCAAGACCTCGGGCTGGCTGCGCGCCTACGAAGCGGCCAACGTGGCGGTCGGGCTGGACATGGGCCTGCCGGGACGAGCCCAGATCGGCAAGGGCATGTGGGCCCGACCCGACGACATGGCCGCCATGCTGGACGAGAAGATCGGCCACCCCCGGGCGGGGGCGTCCACGGCGTGGGTCCCCTCCCCCACCGCGGCCACGCTGCACGCCCTGCACTATCTGGAGGCCGACGTCGCCGCCCGGCAAGCAGGGGTCGCGGCATCACCGCCCGACCGCGCCTCGGCAGTCGAGGCCATGGCGGTCCCCGCGCTGCTCCCGCCCGACCGCGAGCTCTCCCCCGCGGAGATCAGCCGGGAGCTGGACAACAACGCCCAGGGCATACTGGGCTACGTCACTCGGTGGGTGGGCCAGGGAGTGGGCTGCTCCAAGGTGCCCGACATCGACGATGTCGCCCTGATGGAGGATCGGGCCACGCTGCGCATCTCCTCCCAGCACATCGCCAACTGGCTGCGCCACGGCCTGCTGACCGAACGCCAGGTGGTGGAGGCCATGGAGAAAATGGCCGCAGTGGTGGACGGCCAAAACGCCGGCGACCCCGCCTATGAGCCCATGAGCCGCGACTTCGCCACCAGCATTGCGTTCAGCGCCGCCCTCGCCCTGGTGTTCGAAGGCCGTGAGCAGCCCAACGGCTACACCGAGGCGATCCTCACCGCCCACCGCCGTCGTCAGAAGGCAGCGCAAAAGGGCGCCTGAACCACGGGCCCAAGCGAGGTCGGCAAGCGGCACTATCCTGCCGGAAATGAGCGACCGCCCCGCCCCCATTCGCATCGACGATCTCGCAGAGCCGGTGCTGGCGCCCGAGATAGTCGAGATGATGGAGCAGGCCGCGCCGTTGGCCGCTCAGATCGAGCTGAGCCCGGAGGCGGTGCTGAGCGCAGCCGCCGACCAGACCGGGCTCAGCGACTTCGGCCCAGACGAGTTCCGGGAACCGCTGGAGGTGCTGTGCCGGGCGATGGACACCGAGGCCGCCTTCTCCCCCCTGGGCCGGTTGAGCCAGTTCAGCCAGCTCACCGCCTTCGCGGTCAACCGGCTGCGGGTCGAGCAGTACATCAAGGACCATCCCGAAGCCCTGGACGTGCCCATCGACCGGCCCATCGTGATCGCCGGGCTGCCCCGCACCGGCACCACGCATCTGCACAATCTCATCTCCGCCGACCCGGCGCTGCGCTCGCTGCCCTGGTGGGAGGCCTTGCAGCCGGTTCCCCCCGTTGAGGAAGCCGGCACCGCCGAGGGCCGCATCCAGCGGGCCAAGGACGGGCTGGCGGCCATGCACATGGCCATGCCCCACTACAACCGCATGCACGAGATGACCTGGGACCACGTCCACGAGGAGATCCACCTGCTGGCCATCGGCTTCTCCACCATGCTCTTCGACTGCTCGGCACCGATGCCCTCGTGGCGGTCGTACTACAAGAAGCACGACCAGACCCCCCACTACCAGTACTTGAAGCGCGTCCTCAGGGTTCTGGCCCACCAGCGCCCGCCCCGGGGGCGCTGGGTGCTCAAGTCTCCTCAGCACCTCGAGCAGATCGGGCCGCTCATGGGTGTGTTCGGCGACGCCACCGTGGTGTTCACCCACCGCGACCCGGTGTCGATCTCCGCCTCGTTTGCCACCATGATTTGCTACTCGGCCCGCATGAGCGCCGCCTACCCGGTAGAAGTCCACCGCATCGGCCAGTGGTGGGCGCGGCTCATCGAGGACATGCTCCGGGCTTGCACCGACGACCGCGACCTCGTGCCGCCCGAGCAGTCCATCGACGTGCTGTTCCACGAGTTCATGGCCGATGACGTGGCTACGGTGGAGCGCATCTACACGCTGGCCGACCAGCCGTTCACCCCAGCCGTCAAAGACGCCATGGACACCTACATGGCCGGGCATCCCCGCGGCCGGCACGGCCGGGTGATCTATGACTTGGCCGACTTCGGCCTAGCCGCCGGCGAGCGCCGTCAAGCGCTCCGCTTCTACACCGACCGATTCGCGGTGGAGCTGGAGCACTAGTCGGGGCCGGGGACAGCGCTGGGGGCGTCCCGGGGTGGCGGTTCGCTCAAAGGGGCCGGTGCGGGAAGCGCGTCAGCCGGGGTTGTAGCCGTAGCCGACCACGTGATCGGTGCCGGGAAGGCCGGGGGTGATCGGCCCGGCCCGCCAGCCGCCGTCAACGCTCAGCTCGGCGCCGGTGATATACGAGGCCTCGTCGCTGGCCAGGAAAAGAGCAGCGTAGGCAATCTCGACCGGCGCCCCTATGCGGGGAATGGCCTGGTAGACGTAGGGCTCTTTCTCGGCCTGGGGATCATTGGTCGGATTGCCCATCAGCGTGTTGACGCCACCGGGGTGGATGGAGTTGACCCTGATATCGAACCGGCCCCACTCGATGGCCGCGGTCTTGGTCATGCCCCGGATGGCGAACTTGGAGGCGGAATAGCTGATGAGACCATTCTTGGACTGGAGGCCGTCAATCGAGCTGATGTTCACGATAGAGCCCCCGCCGGCCGTCTTCATGGGTTCGAGCACCGCCTTCATTCCCAAAAATGTGCCGACCTGATTGACGTTTATGACCTCCATGTAGTCGTTCAGAGAGGTCTCCTCAATGGCCGCCGGCCTGATGATGGCGGCGTTGTTGACCAGGGCGGCCAGCGGCCCCATCCCCGCAGCCACCTCCACCGCTGCGGCCCAATCGGCTTCTCGGGACACGTCGAGGTGCACGTAGCGAGCGTTTTCGCCAATGCTGGCGGCTGCTTGTTCGCCGGCTTCGTCGAGGACGTCCCCCAGCACGACCTTGGCCCCCTCGGAGGCGAACAGTCGGGCCTCGGCCTCTCCCTGCCCCCGTGCTGCACCGGTGATGATCGCTACTTTGCCGTCCAGCCGTCCCATCGCTGCGCACTCCTTTGCCGATCGGGTGGTGATTGCCGGGACCACCCTACTTGGGCGAGGGCGGCCGTCCGAACCTGGGCCGCAGCGAGGGGCAGGCTTGCCGGCTATACCCGTCTGTCGCGAAACAACAGCGGATCGTAGGGCGCCCCGCACCGCTCGAGAGCGGACTGCCAGGCCGGGCTGTTCTTCATCATGCGGCGCAGTCCCAGCACCATGGCCGTGCTGGCCGCCCGTGCGCCGGGCGCCGGGGCCAGCCCCAACACCGCGGCAAGCCTTTTGGGGATGGTGGTGATGGCCCCGTTCATCAATACCTGGTAACCCGCTCTCTGTACGGCGGGGATCGGCGGGGACCGGAGGAACCTGATCGCCTGCCTCATACCCGGGCTCGGCGCCAACGACGGGTGGGCGACGATCCATTCTCTCAGCTCCTCGGCGGTGACAGGCAGCGGCGACGCATCGAGCATCTCCCCCACCCGGGTCTGCTCCAAGACGAACTGGTCGGCCTCAGCGGTGCTGAGGCGGCCTCCGAAGCGCTGGTAGGCCTCCAAGAAGGAATCGGTGAGCGTGTTGTGCACCCACGCGGCCAATTCCGGCGTCGAAGCGCTGTAGGCCCGCCCCCGGTGCGAGGTGCCGCTCACTCCCCGGTGGGCCGCCCGCACCAGTCCAATGGCCTCGACCACTTCGGGCATGGCCCCGTAAGTGGCCGAGGTGACATAGAACGATGTCCGACTGAGCCGCCCCAAGGGATCCTGGCGGTAGCGGCTGTGGTCGTCCACCCCGGCCACCACCTCCGGGTGGGCGGCTTGGATCAGGAGCGCCCGAATGCCGCCCACGAACACGCTGACATCGCCGATCACCCGCCAGCTCACCGATCCGGGGCCGCAAAGCCCGGGGTCGCCGGGGAAGTCGCCGGTGCGGCTCAGTGGCATGTCCGCGTGGGCGAACATGCTGCTCACCGAGTCGGTCACCCGAGTCCTGGCCCAGTTGAACATCTTCAATTCACACTACCTTCAGGCAAGGCTGGCCATAGTCACTGCTGTGCTCCGGCGCTATTGTCCCCCGGCGTGGAGATACTCCCCAATCCCGAGCTGTTCGTCGCCGGAATTGATTTCGGCGAGGGCCCCCGGTGGCACGAGGGCCGCTTGTGGTTCTCTGACTTCTTCCAGCACTCGGTGAAAGCCGCATCGCCCGACGGCAGCGTGGAGGTGATCGTGGAGGTGCCGGGCCAGCCATCGGGATTGGGATGGGCGCCCGACGGCGATCTCCTGGTCGTGTCGATGCTGGACCGCCGGGTCATGCGCTACGACGGATCGACGCTCCACGAGCACGCCGACTTGTCCGAGATCGCCACCTCCCTCTGCAACGACATGACGGTCGACGCCGAGGGTCGGGCCTATGTGGGCAATTTCGGATTCGACCTTCACGCGGGCGAGGATGCGACCTCAGCCACCCTCGCCCTGGTGCAGCCCGATGGCGCAGCCGAGGCATCGGCCGACGGCCTGCTCTTCCCCAACGGAGCGGTGATCACCCCCGATGGCGCCACCTATATCGTGGGCGAGAGCTTCGCCAGCCAGTTCACCGCGTTCGACGTCGGGCCCGGGGGCCGGTTGGAGAACCGACGGCTGTGGGCCGCGGTGCCCGGCACGATACCCGACGGCTGCTGCTATGACGCAGAGGGGGCGATCTGGTATGCCGATGCAGTGGGCCGGGCCGCCCTGCGGGTGCTCGAAGGGGGCGAGATCACCCACCGGGTGGAGACCGAGTTCAACTGCTTCGCGGTCATGCTGGGCGGAGACGACCGCCGCACGCTGTTTCTGATGACTGCGCCGGGCTCTCATCCCGACGAGGTGCAAGGCCTCGGCCAGGGCCGCATAGAGGCGGTGACGGTTGAGGTTCCCGGCGCCGGTCTGCCGTAGTCCGCGGCGACGCGATCAAGGAGCGACACCATGAGGTTCTCAGGGAAGGTGGCCGTGGTCACCGGGGCCGGATCGGGCATCGGCCGGGCCACCGCCATGCGCCTGGCCGGCGAGGGGGCCATGGTGATCGGCAGCGATATCGACGCGGGCGGCTTGGAGAGCACTGTCGAGATGATCGGCGAGGGGGCTGGGTTCCATCCGGTGATCTCCGACGTGCGCTCCCGGGACGCCTGCCACGAGCTGGTGGCCTCGGCGGTGGCCGATCACGGCCGCCTCGATGTGCTGTGCAACATCGCCGGAGTGGCCCGGGGCCATCGGGTGGGCGACGTGGACCAGGAGGTGTGGGACCTGATCTTGAGGGTGAACGTGGAGGGGGTGTTCTGGATGTCGCAGGCCGCACTCCCCCACTTGGAGTCGTCAGGCGGCTGCATCGTGAACATGGCCTCCAACGCCGGGCTCATGGGACAGGCCTATACGGTGCCCTACTGCGCCAGCAAGGGGGCAGTGGTGTTGATGACCAAGGCCATGGCCATGGAGGCGATGAGAACCGGGGTGCGGGTCAACGCCGTCGCCCCCGGCGGGGTGGAGACCAACCTGGCCGCGTCATTCGGCTTTCCCGACAGGGCCGACATGGAGCTGATGGGGCGTTGCATGGGCTTTCGGGGAATGGCACAGGCCGACGACATCGCCTCGGCAGTGGCCTACCTGGCCTCCGATGAAGCCCATCGAATCCACGGGGCAGTGCTGAGCATCGACGCCGGCCTGACCGCAGGATGAGCTGGACTCCGACCGGGCGGCGGGGTCCCCAGAACCACGAA
>JAPYOC010000045.1 GCA_028278955.1 Candidatus Poriferisocius aerobius | reverse complement strand
GCCATGAGCGGTGCTCTTGATGGCATACGGGTGCTTGACCTGACCACCCGCACGGCCGAGATCACGGGCAAGACGCTGGCCGATCTCGGCGCCGAGGTGATCAAGGTGGAGCCTCCCGGCGGGTGCGACGCCCGCTGCACTCCGCCGTTCGCCGACGACGGACGTTCGCTGTTCTGGGAGGCGTGGGGCCTGGGCAAGCACAGCGTGGTGTGCGACATCGACGCCCCCGAGGGCCAGGGCATGCTCCGGGCTCTCGCCGCTGGCGCCGATGTGCTGGTGGAGTCGTTCGCCCCCGGCCACCTGGCCGAGCGGCGTCTGGGCCCCGACGACCTCGCCGCCGTCAATCCCGCCCTGGTGTATGCGTCGGTGACCCCTTTCGGCGCCGGCACCCCTGACGCGTCGGCGGCCATGACCGACCTCACCCTGTCGGCCGCTGGCGGGCTGCTGGCCATGCAGGGCGATACCGACCGGGTGCCCATCCCGGTGGGCTACCCCGAGACGTCGTTCCTCGGCGCGGCGCAGGCCGCTGCCGACGCCGCGATGGCCCTGTGCGAGCGCGACCGCAGCGGCCTGGGCCAGCATCTCGACAGCTCCGTGCAGGCCGCGGTGATGTGGTCGCTGATGTCGGTCACCAGCCACGCCGCCTTGGGCCAGGACTTCCCCGGCCGAGGCGACGACCGGGCTGCGGCGCTCCATCCCGAAGTGGCGCCCGGCGTGCGAATGCCGCTGATCGAGCCCTGCGCCGACGGCTTCGTGGGCATGACGTTGGTGCTGGGCGCCCAGGGCAACCGGGGGATGAAGTCGCTCATGGAATGGGTGATCGAGGAGGGCGCGCTCGACGACGATCTGGTCGGGGTGGCCTGGGACAGATGGCTCGACATGCTGGCCGACCAGACGCTGTCGGCCGCCGATGCCGACCGGGCCCTCAACCAGATGCTGGCCTTCGTCGCCAC
The DNA here is from genome assembly GCA_028278955.1 of Candidatus Poriferisocius aerobius. Lineage (GTDB taxonomy): Bacteria > Actinomycetota > Acidimicrobiia > Acidimicrobiales > Bin134 > Poriferisocius > Poriferisocius aerobius. The sequence goes on along the minus strand of JAPYOC010000045.1, from coordinate 2,207 downwards.
CAAGACCCAGGCCGAGATCCAGGAGCGGGCCGTGGCCGGCAAGATGCTGGTGGCGCCCTGCTACACCGCGGCCCACTTGGCCGACGACCCCCAGCTGGCCGCCCGGGACTTCTGGGTGGAGGTGGAGGGCGCCGTCCACGCCGGGCCCTTCGCCCGCCTGTCGGCCACCCCCATCTCCTACCGCCATAGCGCCCCCGCCCTGGGCCAGCACCAAGAGCTGCTCGGCGGCCTCGAGCCGGTGCCCCCGCCCGGCCGCGGCCCCCGGGTGTGGGCCGCGCCCCGGGGACCGCTGTTCGAGGGCCTGAAGGTGGCCGACCTGTCGTGGATCGCGGCGGGGCCGCTCATCACCAAGGACTTGGCCAACCTGGGGGCCACCGTGATCCGGGTGGAGACCGAGGCCCGCCTCGACACCCTGCGCTGGATCGGACCGCACCTGCCCCACGCTTCACCCATGAGCGCTGGTCATCCCATGGCCAACATGAACCAGTCGAAGCTGGGCCTGGCGCTCAACTTCACCGTTCCCGAGGCCAAGGCGGTGATCGACCGGATGATCTCCTGGGCCGACGTGGTGGTTGAGAACTACACCCCCGGCACCGCTGAACGCCTGGGCTTCGGCTACGAGCAGGTGCGGGCTCGCAACCCCCGGGCGGTGATGCTCTCGAGCTGCATGCGAGGCCAGACCGGCCCCGAGGCCCGCCACACCGGCTTCGGCCTGCACGGCGCCTGCCTGGCCGGGTTCGCCGCCATCACCGGCTGGCCCGACCGCCCGCCCAGCGTGCCCTGGGGGGCCTACACCGACTTCATCTCCCCCCGCTACGCCCTTGTGGCCCTCGGCGCCGCCCTGCACCACCGCCACCGCACGGGGCAGGGGCAGTACATCGACCTGTCGCAGATCGAAGCCTCCATCCACTTCTTGGCCCCGCTGGTGCTGGAGCACCGCGACCGCGGTCGGGTGCGCACCCAAGCCGGGTTGGAGTCCGAGCGGGCCTGCCCCCACGGGGTGTATCGCACCGCCGGCACCGAGCGCTTCTGCGCCGTGGCGGTGGAGACCGACGAGCAGTGGGAGGGGCTGTGCTCGGTGGTGCCCGAACTCGGACGAGCGGGCGACCGGTGGTCGGAGACGGCTCAGGCCGACATCGACGGCATCGTGGCCGCCTGGTTCGCCTCCCGCGACGGCTTCGAGGCCGCCGGGGAGCTGCGAGACGCGGGCGTGCCCGCCTATATGGCTCTGCGGGCCGGCGATTTCTGCGCTGATCCCAACCTCGCGGCCCGGGGGTTCTTCATCCAGCTAGACCACGGCGCCATCGGCACCATGGCCTTCGACGGCCCGGTGACGCTGTTCTCGGCCACCCCCGCCCGCCCGTGGCGAGCCGGACCCCTCGTGGGCGAGCACACCCAGCAGGTGATGTCGGATATTCTCGGCTTCTCCGACGACGAGATCGGGGCCCTCGCCGCCGCGGGTGCCCTCACCTAGCCCCCGCTCCACATCCTCTCTGGTGGCATTTTGCGGCTTGGATCGCTCATCCCTCGGAGTGCGGGCTGATGAGGTTCTTGAGTCTGTCTTGGAAATCGAGGGCGGGGTGGAACTCGAACGTGTTGCCGCTCTTGTTTTTTGAGAGGAGTCCGAGTTCTTCTAGCGCAAGCAAATCAGTGCGGGCCGATTGGTACACAACCCGGTGCAGTTGTGCCTGACCTCTGATGGTGAATGCCCGGTACGGATTGTTCAAGGCGTCGCTGATTGTGGAGAGCTGACGGTTGTTGAGCCCTGAAACGCGGTGCAGGCGCTGCTTGGTCTCAGCGATCTCCGCTGTTTTCCGAGTCAAATACTCCCGCAGGCTGTCGATGGCCCGCTCGATCACCTTAAGTTGGTAGATGACGAAGTACGTGGCATCGTTATCGTCGGTCTCAGCCTTCAAATACGACTCCACATACTGCCCTGGCGCTTGTCTCAGAATCGCGGAGATGGAGATGTACTGGGCCAGCCAGTAGCCTGCCCGCAGCATGGACCAGTAGAAGAGCGCCCGGGCGGTGCGCCCGTTGCCGTCGGCAAACGGATGGTCATGGCCAACCCAGAAGTGGACGAGAATCGCCCGTATCACAGGGTGCAGGAACCCCTCGGCATTCTCGCCGTTGGCGAAGGTGCAGAGCTGTTCCAGCCGTTCGGGCAATTCCTCGGCGGCCGGTGGTCTGTGGAGCACGTTGCCATC
>JAPYOC010000044.1 GCA_028278955.1 Candidatus Poriferisocius aerobius | reverse complement strand
GACCCAATAGAGCTTGGGGCGCCGTCGCTCTCGCACCCGCAGCTTGGCCTCGAATGCCTCTAGGCGGGTTACCAGCAGTGTGTCTTCCAGCACCTCCAGGTAGCCCGCCGCGGTGGGGCGGGCCACTCCCGTGTCCCGGGCCAAGCCGGCCACATTGATCGTCTGGGCATGCATCAGCGCGGCCACCGGGAGGAATCGAATGAAACCGGGCAGATTCCTCACCGCGGCCTCTGCTCTGATCTCCTCGCGAAAATAGAGCTGGGTGTAGGTTTCCAAGACTTCACGGCGGTCGTCGGCGGCCCACACCAACGGGATGGTTCCGAAGCGCAGGGCGTCGTCCAAATCGAAATCGCCGCCCAACTCGGCCGGGGTGAGCGGATACATGGCTTTGCGAGCTGCCCGCCCAGCCAGCAGATTCGTGCCCGCCGTCTTGAGCTTCCAGGCACTGGAGCCCAGCAGGGCAAAGCGCAGGCCCCGCCCTTCAATCTGACGGTGAAAGGTTCCCGAACAATGCTGGATCGGCCAGCAGATCGGTGAACAGCGCCTCGTCCAGCAGGTCGAAGCGCGCGGCCTCGGGCAGCATCATGCCCACCCAAGTGCTCTTGCCCACGCCTCGCACCCCGAACAGAAAGAAGCTCCTGTCGGGAACCGGCAAGAGCCTTGTGTACACCATATCTACAAAAATAGCCGAAAAATGACAACTATCTATACACTTTTCGATCTGGTCATTGCCTGGTGGGGCAGGAAACCGGCGGGGTGCGCGAAGCTACGGGGATGAGCACTTGGGTTGACGTGACCACGTACGGGGATCTGGTGGTGCGGGGCGCCGCGCTGTACGGAGGCAAGGACGCGGTGGTGTTCCCGGACACTCGGCACAGCTTCAACTCGCTGGAGGCCGCGGCTCGGCGGTCGGCCCGATCGCTGCTGGGCTTGGGGGTTCGGCCTCAAGACCGGGTGGGAATCCTCATGCCCAACTGCATGGACTTCGTCGAGGTCATGTTCGGCGCCGCGCTCATCGGCGCCGTGCCGGTTCCCATCAACGCCCGCTTCAAGGGGCGGGAGCTGGCCTACGTCACCGAGAACGCCGATCTGAAGGCGCTGGTCACCAGCGACATCATCGATCAGTTCACCGACTACGTGGTGATCCTCCACAACTGCCTGCCCGGCTTGGCCGAGGCTTCTGATCCGGCCGATCTCCGCCTCGACGCCGCCCCCGAGCTCAAGGCAGTGGTGCTGCTGGGCAGCACCTCCCCCGCTGGAATGCTGGACCGGGCCACATTCGAGGACTTCGCCGACGGCGCCGACGACGAGGAAGTCGAGCTGCTGCGCAGCCAGGTGGCCATCCGAAACGAAGCCCTCATGATTTACACCTCGGGCACCACCGCCGAGCCCAAAGGCTGCCCCCTGAACCATGAGTCGCTGGTGCGCACCGCGGTCACCGCCTGTCGAACCCGGTTCGAGCTGACCGACGCCGACGTGTTCTGGGACCCGCTCCCCCTGTTCCACATGAGCTCGATCCTGCCGCTCATCGGCTGTCTGGACGCAGGGTCGTCGTACGTCACCATCACCCACTTCGACCCGGCATCGGCCATCACCCAGATGCGCGACGAGAAGGCCACGGTGTGTTTCTCCACCTTCCCGCCCGTCACCCAGGCCATGATCAACCACCCCGCCTGGGACTCCGAGGAGTTCCAGCGCATCCGGCTGATGAACAACGTGGCGCCCCCCGACGCCTTGCGAGCCATCCACGCCCTGCTCCCCTCGGCCCGCCACATGAACGCCTACGGCCTCACCGAGTGCGGCGGCGTGGTGGCCTTCTCCGGCCCCGACGACCCGCCGGAGACCTGGGCGGTGTCGTCGGGACGCCCGTTCCGGGGCATCGAGGTCAAGATCAAAAGTCTGGAGACCCGAGAGGCCCTCACCGGGCCCAACCAGCCGGGCGAGATCTGGGTGCGGGGCTACAACGTGTTCGAGGGCTACCACAAAGACCCGGACAAGAACGCCGAGTGCTTCGACGACGAGGGCTGGTTCTTCACCGGTGACATCGGCTCGCTCGACCCCGACGGGCGCATCAGCTACCTGGGCCGCACCAAGGACATGCTCAAGGTGGGAGGCGAGAACGTGGCCGCGGTGGAGATCGAGAGCTACCTCCAGACCCACCCGGCGGTGGCCATCGCCCAAGTGGTCCCCCTGCCCGATGAGAAGTACGCCGAGGTGCCCGCCGCATTCGTGGAGCTCAAGCCCGGCGCCGAAGCCGGCGAGGAGGAGCTGATCGAGTTCTGCCGGGGCCAGATCGCCAGCTTCAAGATCCCCCGCCGCATCCAGTTCTTAGCCCCCAACGAATGGCCCATGTCCGCCACCAAGATCCAGAAATTCCGCCTCGCCGAGAAGCTTCGGGCCGAGCTGGGATGGTGAGCGAGCCGCCCCGCACCATCGGAGCATGGATCGGCCACAAGGCCGAGGCCAACGGCGACCGCCTCGCCCTCACCGTGGAGGGACGGGACAAGACCTACGCCGGGGCCCACCGGGACTCCGACCGGCTGGCCGCCGGACTGGCCTCGCTGGGGCTGGGGCCGGGCGACCGGGCCTGCCTCATGATGCAGAACTCCCTGGAGTGCATCGACGCCTGGTTCGCCATGGCCAAAGCCGGGGTGGTGGAGGTGCCCATCAACCAGGCGTACCGGGGCCACCTGCTGGAGTACCTGATCGGCCAGTCGCGCTCGTCGGCCGTGGTGTGCGACGCCGACTACCTCGACCGCATCGCCGAGGCAGCCCGAAGCCTCCCCGGCCTCGAGCACGTGGTGGTCAACCGGGCCGAGGGAGCTACAGACGCCGGCACGCCAGACTTCCCCGGCCACGTCACCGTCCACGAGCTGGCCGGCCTCTACATCGACTCCCCGGCACCCGAGCCCGACGTGGACTATCGGGATACTGCGGTCATCTTGTACACGTCGGGCACCACCGGCCCGTCCAAGGGCGTGATGCTGTGCCACGAGGCCAATCTGAACCTGGCCCGCCACACCGTGGATTTGGTGGGCTACGGCGCCGACGACGTGCTCTACACCGCTTTCCCGCTGTTCCACATCAACGCCAAGTACACCAGCGTGATGTGCGCCATGGAAGCCGACGCCCGCCTCATCATGGACCGGCGGTTCTCGGCCAGCCGCTTCTGGGACCGCTGCCGGGCCGAACAGATCACCGCCTTCAACTACCAGGGCGGCCTGCTGATGATGCTGTGGAAGCAGCCCGAGCGGCCCGACGACGCCGACAACCCGGTGCGCAACGGCTTCGGCGCGCCCTGCCCGGTGGAGATCTGGGTGCCGTTCGAGGAGCGATTCGGCGTACACCTCACCGAGGTGTACGGCATGACCGAGGTGGCGGTCACCACCGAGAACCGCCGGGGCACGCGCAAGATCGGCACCGCGGGCCGGGAGTCGGCCCTCTACCACGTACGGGTCGTAGACCCCCACGACCAGCCGGTGCCCCCTGGAACGGCAGGCGAGATCGTGGTGCGGCCCAAGAAGCCCCACATCATGATCAACGACTATTTCGACATGCCCGAGGCCACGGTGAAGGCGTTCCGCAATCTGTGGTTCCACACCGGCGACCGGGGCCGCCTCGACGAGGACGGCTACCTGACCTTCATCGACCGGATGAAGGACTGCGTGCGCCGCCGGGGCGAGAACATCTCGTCCTATGAGGTGGAGGCGGTGATCAACACCTGCGAGGCGGTGCTGGAGTCAGCAGTGATCGGGGTGCCCTCCGAACTCGGGGAGGAGGAGGTGATGGCCGTGGTGGTGCTCAAGCCGGGCCACGAGCTCTCCGAGGTCGAGCTGCTCGACCACTGCGGGCCCCGGATGGCCCACTTCGCCGTCCCCCGCTACGTGCGCTGGGCCGACGACCTTCCCAAGACCCCGTCTGATCGGGTGCAGAAGTTCAAGCTGCGCGAGGAGGGCATCACCGCTGACACCTGGGACCGCGACGACGCGGGATATGTGGTGCCGAGGTGATGGCGCCTCATGCCGCGGTGAAATCGGGGTTCGGGGTGAACGTCAACGGCAGCGAGGTCAGGCCGCGGGTGTAGACACCGGTTTCAGCCTGCTCGTAGCCCTCGGCGTAGGCGATGTCGTCCATGGCGTCGAGCAGGGCGTCTAGGGCCACGGTCAGCTCGGCCCGGGCCAGCATCGACCCCACGCAGAAGTGGCGGCCCAGGGCGAACGCAGTGTGGTCGGCCGCCGCGGTGAAGGCCTTGTCGAACTCCATGTCGGTGCGGTGGATGTCAAACCGGTCGGGCCGGCCGAAAGCCTCCGGGTCTCGGTTGGCCGAGCCCAGGAGCAGCTCGAGGGTGTGGCCGGCGGCCACCATGCCGCCGGAGAACTCCACGTCCTCGTCGGTGTGGCGCATGATCATCTGCACCGGCCCGGTGAACCGCAGCGTCTCGGCGAAGGCCCGACCGATGAGCTGGCGGTCGGCCCGCACCTCTGCCATCTGCTCGGGGTTGTCCAGCAGGTTCCGCATGGTCAGCGTGATGGCCTTCTCGGTGGTCTCGCCGCCCGCGGTCAAAAGCAGGCTGCAAAAGCCCCGGATGTCGTCGTCGCTCATCTGCACGCCGTCGAGCTCCTTGGTCACCATGGCGGTGAGCAGGTCGTCGCCGGGATTGGCCCGACGCTCGGCGATCTTGGGCATGAGGTACTCCCCCATCTCCACTCTGGCCGCCATGCCCCGGCGGTTCTTCTCCTCGTCGCCGGTGATGTTGGACACGAAGTCCATGATCATCTGGTACCACTCGTGGAACTGGGGCACATCCTCCATCGGCAGGTCGAGGAGCTGCACGATCACCCCGATCGGGTAGTAGGTGCTGAACCTCCGGCACAGGTCCACCTCGCCGTCGGCCAGGAATTCGCCGATCTGGCGGCGGGCCGCCCTGGTGATGGCCGGCACGATGCTCTGCTCCAGGTAGCTGCCCCTGAAGATCGGGTTCACGATGCCCCGATAGGAGGAGTGCTCCCTGCCCTCCATCTGCAAGATGGTGCGCCCGTGTACCGGCTCGGTCTGCCACTCATAGTTGCGGCTGGAGACCCGGGGGTTGCGGAACGCCCCGGCCACGTCCTCGTAGCGGCTGATGACGAACGCCTGGGTACCCTCGTGCCACATCACGGGGAACTCGTCGCGCAGCACCTCGTAGAACGGATAGGGGTTGGCGTCGTACTCGGGCGAGAGGATGTCGGGGGCAGAAGTCATGGCCCTTATAGTACGACAGGCCGCGAGAGCTGCAAGAAGAGCGAACCCAGGGGGAAGCGGGCGAACCCATGAGCAAAGTCACCACACTGGAGCAGGCCGCAGCGCAGGTGCCCGATGGCGCCACCGTGGCCATCGGCGGGCTGTCGATGAACAGCGCCCCCATGGCCCTGGTGCGCGAGCTGGTGCGCCAGGAGAAGAAAGACCTCACCTTGGTGGCCATCGTGGCGGGCATGGCGGTGGACTGGCTGGTGGCCGGCCGCTGCGTGCGCCGGGTGCTCTCCGGGCTGGTCAGCTTCGAGGGGCTGGGCTTGGCCCCCAACTTCCGAGCCGGGGTGCAGTCGGGGCGGGTGGCCGTCGAGGAGTACAGCGAGCACCTGCTGATCTGCCGGCTCCAGGCCCAGAGCTCCAACCTGCCGTTCATGCCCACCAAAGCCGGCTTGGGCACTGATGTGCTCGGGCTGCACACTGCAAGCGGTGCCGTGCGGGAGGAGAGGGACGCCCCCTCGGGCGAACGCTATGTGGCCTGCACGCGGCTGCCCGTTGACGTGGCCTTGGTCCACGCCCACGAGGCCGATGAGCGGGGCAATGCCCGGGTGAACCCCAAGCTGGTGTGGATGGACAACGAAATCGTGAACGCCGCCGCCCGCACGGTGGCCTCGGTGGAGCGGGTGGCGGCTACCGAGGCGTTCACGGCCGAGCCCGAGCGCACCACCTATCCAAGGTTCATGATCGACGCGGTGGCCCCGGCGCCGTTGGGCGCCTATCCCTGCTCGAGCTTCCCCGACTACAGCCACGACTCGGAGTTCTTCACGGCGTACTCCCAAGCCGCCCGCGACCGGGGCGAATTCACCCAGTTCTTCCGCGAGCGAGTGGTCGGCCCGGAAACCTGGGAGGATTTCCTGGACGCCAACAACGCGGCGACGGGAGCTTCCGCATGAGCACTCCCGTGCCCGGCTACGACTGCACCATGGACGAGCTCATGGTGGTGGCCTTCTCCCGGGCTATGTCCAACGACACCCGGGCGTTCAACGGCGCAGTGTCGTTCATCCCGGTGTGCGGCTACATGCTGGCCCGGCGCACCCACGCCCCGGACCTGGTCTGGGCGGCCAGCTCGATCGCCGTCGACGCCGACCCCGATGAGATCGGTGACTCCACCCTGTCGGACTCGCTGTGGGGCGGGGCATCGATGCTGAGCAACTCCCCCTTCGACTTCTGGACCTACGCCCAGGGCGCCCGCTACAACACGTTCGCCTTCCGAGGGGCCCAGATGGACGCTTGCGGCAACGTGAACAACACGGTGATCGGCCCCTACGACGCCCCCAAGGTACGACTGCCCGGCGGCGGGGGGATGGCCGACCTCGGGACCATGATCCCCCGCATCTACCTGTGGTCGTCCACCCACGATCCTCGCACGTTCGTAGAGCGGCTCGACTTCCGTTCCGGCATCGGCTGGGGCGACGGAGGCGACCACCGGGAGCGCTTGGGCCTGCCCGGCGGACCGCAGCTGTGCATCACCAACCTGTGCGTGTTCGACTTCGAGCCGGTCGGCAAGCGGATGCGGTTGGCGTCGCTGCACCCCGGTGTGACCGCCGAGCAGGTCCAGCAGGCCACCGGGTTCGAGGTGGTGATGCCCGAGGGGGCGATCCCGGCCACGGCTGAGCCCACAGCCGAGGAGCTCCGCCTGCTGCGCACCGAGGTGGATCCGACAAGCGCCCGTCTGCGGGAGTTCTGAACGATGCGGGTGCCGGGCTCAGTGGCGCTGGTGACCGGCGGGGCCTCGGGCCTGGGCGCCGGCGTGGTGCGCACGCTGGCGGACAGAGGCGGGCGGGCGGTGATCTTGGATCTGCCCTCCTCGAGCGGGGAGGCCATGGCCGACGAAATGGGCGAGGCGGTCGCCTTCGTGCCTGTCGATATCGCCGACGCCGGCCACGTCGGACACGCCGTGGCCGCGGCAGCTGAAGCTCACGGCCGCATCGACGTGCTGGTGAACTGTGCCGGAATCAGCTCGGGGCAGCGAGTGGTCTCTCGCGATGGCGCTCCCAATCCCTTGGACCACTTCCGCCGGCACATCGAGGTGAATCTGATCGGGTTGTTCGACGTTGCCCGCCACGCCACCTCGGCGATGGCGGGCAACGAGCCCAACGACGAGGGCGAGCGGGGCTTGATCGTGAACATCGCCTCCATCGCCGGCTACGAGGGCCAGGTGGGCCAGTCGGCGTACGGCTCGTCCAAGGCCGGGGTGATCGGCCTCACCCTGCCCATGGCCCGCGATCTGGCGGTATGGGGCATCCGGGTGATGGCCATCGCCCCCGGCACCATGGACACCCCCATGCTGGCCACCCTCAACGAGGAGTTCATCGCCAAGCTGGTGGACGACAACGTGTTCCCCCACCGTCTGGGCATGCCCGCCGACGTCGGCAAGCTGGTGGCCCACTTCATGGAGAACGTGTTCCTCAACGGCGAGGTGGTCAGGCTCGATGCCGGACTCCGGCTGACCAGCAGCTAGGCCCGATCAGGCCAGCATTCCGCCGTCGATCACCAAGACCGCGCCGGTGATGTAGGAGGCGGCGGGAGAAGCCAGGAAGGCCACCGGCAGCGCCACCTCTTCAGCGGTGGCCCACCGGCCCAGCGGGATGCCGAGGCCGGCCTCGGCCACCACCGCATCCTTGTCGTAGCTGTCCCAGCCGCTGGTGTCCACAAAACCGGGAGCCACCGCGTTCACCCGCACTCCACGGGGGGCCCACTCCCGAGCCAGCGCCTTCGTTTGCTGGAACAGCCCGCCCTTGGCCGCCGAGTAGGCCGCCATGCCCGGCAGGTGGCGCAAGCCCGACAGGGAGCCCACGTTGACGATGCTGCCCCGTCCACGCTCCACCATGGAGCGGCCGAACGCCTGCGAAACCAGGAACGGCGCCGTCAAATTGAGGGCCACGGTCTTCGACCATCCCGGCTCGGCGATATCGAGCACCGGCGCGGTGAACCGAGCCCCTCCTGCGTTGTTGACGAGGATGTCGACGGGGCCGATGGCCTCGCCGACCGCCTCGGCGGCCGCGGCCACCGCCTCGGGATCAGTCACGTCGCCAGTGCAAACACAGACCTGGATCCCGTTGTCTCGCAGCTCTTCGGCCAGCTCTTCTAGTCGCTCGGCCCGTCGGGCGATGAGGCCGACCCGGGCGCCCTGGTCGCCCAGCACCCGGGCAATGGCACCCCCGATATCGCCGGTCGCCCCGGTAACCGCGGCGCTGAGGCCCTCCAAGGGCCGCGGAGGTATCACCCCAAGCTCACCGGGAGATGCTCCAAACCGCGGCTCAGCATGGTGGGGACCCACACCTCGGGCTCGGGCCCCAGCCGCAGGCCGGGGAGGCGGCGGACGAGGGCTTCCAGGGCGATCGTGCCCTCCAGGCGGGCCACCGACGCCCCCAGACAGAAATGCAACCCGAAGCCGAAGCCGATGTGGTTGTTGGGATCGCGTCCGATGTCGAAGCGGTCGGGCTGGTCGAACACCTCGGGATCGCGGTTGGCGGCGTGCTGCACCAGGTACACCATGTCGCCCGCCGGCAGTGTCTTGCCCCGCATCTCCACCTCGTCTGCCAGGGTGCGGACCTCCATCTTGGACGGCCCGTCGAACCGCAGGATCTCCTCTACCGCCGGCTTGATCAGCGAGAGATCGCCGCGCAGCCTCTGGAGCTGGTCGGGATGGTTGAGCAGCACCCGAATGCCGTTGCCGATCAGGTTGGTGGTGGTCTCGTGGCCGCCGAACAGGAACAGCACGCAGTTGGCCACGATCTCGGGGTCCTCCAGGCTGTCATCGCCCTCGGACGCCTCCACCAAATCGGAGATGATGTTGTCGGCCGGATGCCGGCGGTAGTGGGCCACCAGCTCGCCCAGATAGGCGGCCAGCTCGATGAGCCCCTGCTGGGCCCGGGCTCGGCGGTCACCCACCCCCCGAGCCCCGAACACCAGGATCATCACATCGTCGGACCAGCCCTTGAAGCGGTCGCGGTCGTCGGGAGGCACCCCCATCATCTCGGCGATCACCACCGCGGGGATGGGATAGGCGAAGTCCTCGATCAAATCGAAGTGGTCCCGGCCCGACAGGCCGTCGATCAGCTCGTCGACCACGCCGGTGACCCGATCTCGCCAGGCTTCCACCGCTCGGGGGGTGAAGGCCCGGCTCACCAGCCGGCGCAGCCGGGTGTGGTCGGGCGGATCCCGGAACACCAGCCAGTCCATCAAGATGTCGTAGGTGGGCTGGCGCTCCGCTCGTTGCTCCTCGCTCAGGCGGTCGTAGGCCGCGCCGATGCGCTCAGATGAGAAGCGGGAGTCCCGCAGGGCGCCGAGCACATCGTCGTGGCGGTGGACGAACCACGCCCGGTACTTGTCGTTCCAATGGACCGGGTCATGGGCTCGGAGAAGGGAGAAATAGGAATGGGGGTCGGCGATCCGCTCCGGCGACAGAACCTCGTCGTCGAGGGCCGGCCCCCGCTGCTCGCTCATCGGGTCACCCCGCCTGCTCCAGCACCGCGACCACGCAGGCGTTGCCGTCTATACCCGCCGTTCCGCCGCCCATGGTCTCCACCGCGCCGAGACGGGCCCCGGGCGCTTGGCGGTCGGCGGCCATGCCCCGAAGCTGCCAGACGACCTCGGCGATCTGCGCCAGCCCGGTGGCCCCCAGCGGATGGCCCCGGGACAAGAGCCCGCCCGACGGGTTCACCGGCTGGGCCCCGCCCAACGCGGTGCGACCCGACTCCACCAGCCGCCCGCCTTCGCCCAGGCCGCATAGTCCCAAGGCCTCGGTGGTGATGATCTCGCCGATGGTGAAGGCGTCGTGGACTTCGAACACGTCGATGTCGCCTATGCCCACCCCGGCGGCCTCGCATGCCTGCGCTGCGGTGTCGGCCACGATGTCCCAGCCCCACACCTTGTCGGCGGTGTGGTCCCATCGCCGGCCCGAGCGCAGCGCGCTGGAGCGGACGGCCACTTCTTGAGCGGGGTCTTGTGAGCCGCCCAGCGGTCCGACGATGGCGGCGGCGGCGGCGTCGGCGATCGAGCAGCACTGGAACAGGGTGATCGGGTCGGCCACCATGGGGCTGTCCAGCACCTGCTCGACGGTAACGGCTTTGCGGTGCTGGGCTCGAGGGTTCCCCAGCGCGTGGCGGCGGTTCTTCACCGCCACTGCGGCCATCTGCTCTTGGGTCACCCCGTATTCGTGCTGATACCGGGCGGCCGACATGCCGTAGATGCTGGGCATGGCGTAGCCCTGGGCCCCTTCGGGATCGGAGGCGATGGGGCTGATGGCGCCGTCGAAGTGAGCAGTCATGGTCTCGATCCCGAAGGCCAGCACCCGCTCGTAGCGGCCGGTCTCCACCGCCATGCGGGACTCGTGGAACGCGGAGGTGCCGCTGGCACAGGCGTTCTCGATGGTGATCACCGGAACCTCCACAATGCCGATCTGCTGGAGGCTGCGGGTGACGGTTCCGGGGTCGCCGAAGACCGTGCCGGCGTAGACCGCCTCGATTTCGGAGGCCTTGAGACCGGCGTCGTCCAGCGCCTCCACTGCGGCCTGCCAGGCCAGTCGGGGGCCGCCCACCGAGACCTGCTTTCTGAACGCCGAGGTCCCCACCCCCCAGATGGAGCTGCTCGACCGGGTCATCGCCCCAGCTTCCGCACCACCGGATCCCCCATCTCCGTCCACCCCGACAAGGCGACTCGGCTATTGGGCGCCAGAGCCTCGTCGGGGCCGTCGACGTGGGCGAGGATGCGGGGGCCGCCGTCCACGTCCACATAGGCCAGAGTCAAGGGCGGGGTGCGGTCGGGGACCGGAATGCGCAGCACCGTGGAGCTGAACACGGTTCCCCGTGGACCGAAAGCTGTCGTCGCCATGGACGTGCTCGCGCACACCGGGCACCGGGGGGGGACGACAGCCATTGGATGGCCGCACGCTCCGCACCGACTGCCGGCCAGGAGGATCTGCCCCCCGCGCTCCACCAGCTCGGGGCGGGGGTCGGCACCGGCCCGATCCGGCGGGGCCGCGGTGGTCGGGGTCACCGCGGCAATCTACCAAGCCCGGCAATCCACCCTGCCATTTCACACGCCGACCGTCCACCGCATACGCTGCAAGCCGTATCGAACCCAAGGGGGGTAGGCATGGGCATCGAAGGGCTCCGCTTCGTCATCACCGGGGCGGCCACCGGCATAGGAGCGGCCACCGCCCGGGTCGCGGCTGAAAAGGGGGCCAAGGTGATGGTGTCCGACCTCAGCGACGCACAGGGCCAAGCGGTGGCCGACGAGATCAACGCCTCCGGCGGCACCGCGGCGTACACCCACTGCGACGTGACCGACCCCGGCCAGGTGGAGTCGCTGATGGCGGCGACGGCTGAGGCCTTCGACGGCATCGACGTACTGCACAACAATGCCGGCATCCACGAGACCGGCCTGGCCCCGGCCGAGCAGTGCGGTCTGGAAGCAATGCCCCTCGAGGTGTTCAAGAAAGTGGTAGAGGTCAACGCTATCGCACCGTGGATCTGCTCGAAGGCCGCTCTCCCCTATCTGAAGGAGAGCGACTGGCCGTCGATCATCAACGCAGCCTCCACCGGGTCGCAGTCGGCATATCCGAACAACTCGGCCTACGGCACCTCCAAAGGCGGCATCCGCCTCCAAACCCAGAACCTGGCGGTGGACTTGGCGCCTTTGGGGATCCGGGTGAACTGCTACGGCCCCACCGCCATCGCCACCGACATGGTCACCGACTTCGTGAAGCAGTCGGACGACCCGGTGGCGTTCGAGAAGGCGCTCATCAGCACCTCGCTCATCCCCCGCTTGGGCCTGCCGTCGGAGGTGGGCGAGCTGGTGTGCTTCTTGGCCGGCCGGGAGGCCGGCTTCATCAACGGCGCGTACATTTTGATCGACGGTGGCTCGCTTGCCTGGCGGGGCACGGTGGAACAACTGGGAATGGAGTGACCCGATGGCAGACAAGCAAGCGGTAACCGAGCTTTTGAACCACGCCGGCGTGGCCTACGACGTGGGCGACAGCGACTTTTTGATCGGCATGTTCGCCCCCGACAACCCGGTGTTCGAGATGACCATCGCGGGGGGCGATCCGATCACCTTCGAGGGGTCGGAGGCCATCGCCGGGCTTTTCGGCGGCGCGATGGAAGAGCAGACCGACCAGCGCCGCCATGTGATCACCAACATCTACTTCGAGAACGAGGCCGAGGACTCCATCACCGCTGTCAGCTACTTGGTGCTCATCAGCGTGGAGAACGGCCAGCTCAACGTGCTGTCCAGCGGTGTGTACACCGACGACTGCGTACGGGCGGGAGACGACTGGAAGATCCGGAAGCGCTTCTTGGCCCTAGACCTGCCCTACTGAGCGGGGACGGCCCCGCCAGGCCATGAACCTCGCTTATGCCCTTCGGGATGCTCGCGCAAGGAGCTGCGGATGAACATCGGCCAGATCCCCGCCAAATGGGCTCGGCAGACGCCGGGCAGCGAGGCGATCATCGACTCCACCACCGGCCAGCGGGTCACGTTCGCGGCGTTCGACGAGCATGTGCGCCGCCTGGCCAACGGACTGGTCGGCCTGGGCCTGGACAAGGGCGACCGGGTCGGCATCTTGAGCCAGAATTCGGTGGAGTACGCCGCCCTGTACTTCGCCTGCGGGCGCTCCGGTTTGGTGGCCCAGCCCATGAACTGGCGTCTTTCGGCCCCAGAGCTGGCCAAGATCGTCGACAACGGGGCGCCCCGGGCGTACATCACCCAGGGGGCCTATGCCGCCGAGTCGGCTGAGCTGTCGGGCCTGGTGAACTCGGTGGAGCACTGGCTCCAGTACGGCGACGGCGGCGACGGCTCCTACGAGGAGCTGGTGGCCTCGTCGTCGGACGCCGAGCCCGCGGCCTCAGCCGAGGTGGGCGACCGCGACCCGCTGTTCATCCTCTACACCGGGGGAACCACCGGAGAGTCCAAGGGCGCGCTGCACAGCCATCGCAGCGTCTACTCCGGGATGCTCAACCAGACGGTGGCCGAGCGCATCGTCCCCAGCGACGTGTACATGCTCACCGGGCAGATGTTCCACATCCCGGTGGTGCTGGCCATGAACTACCTGGCCCACGGCTGCCCGCTGGTGCTGATGAACTTCGACGCCACCCTGGCCATGCAGCTGATCCAAGAGGAGAAGGTGTCGGCCTTTTTGGGCGTCACCACCATGTTGAACTGGATGATGGCGGTGGACGGGTTCGACGGCTACGACATCTCCAGCCTGCGCAACATCCAGTACGGGGGCGGCCCCATGCCCTCCCGGGTCATCACCGAGGCCATGGACAAGTTCCCCTGCACCCTCATCCAGGGCTACGGCCAGACCGAGGGTACCACCATGTGCTTCTTGTCTCAGGAGGACCACATCCGGGCCATCCGCGACGGCCACCGCCCGGAGCGGCTGCGGTCGTGCGGGCGGGAGGGGTTCGTGACCTCGGTGCGGGTGGTGGACCCCGACGGCGTCGACGTGCCCCCTGACAACAAGACGCCGGGGCAGATCATCGTGCGCTCCGAGGCCAACATGCTGGGCTACTTCCGCCGCCCCGACCTCACCGCAAAGACCATCAAAGACGGCTGGATGTGGACCGGCGACATCGCCACCTGGGACGACGAGCGCTATGTGTTCATCGTGGACCGGGCCAAGGACATGATCATCTCCGGCGGCGAGAACATCTACTCCGTGCAGGTGGAGGAGGCCATCGCTACCCATGAGGCCGTGCTGGAGACCGCGGTCATCGGGGTGCCCGACGACACCTGGGGCGAGTCGGTCATGGCCTACGTGGTGCTCAAGCCGGGCATGACCGCCACCGAAGGCGAGATCATCGACGCCGCCCGCCGGAATCTGGCCTCCTACCAGAAACCGAGATCAGTGGCCTTCGTGGAGGAGCTGCCCAAGGCCCCCACCGGCAAGATCCTCAAGCGAGCGCTGCGCGACCCCCATTGGGCCGACCAAGAGCGCCGAGTCTGACCGGCCTCACACCACTAAGGCAGCACCCGGACCACCTCGATGCGCCGTTCGGG
>JAPYOC010000043.1 GCA_028278955.1 Candidatus Poriferisocius aerobius | reverse complement strand
GTCCAGCTCCTGGTCGAGGGGGGTGCCGCCACCGCGGCCTCCTTCCACCGGGCCGGCCTGGTTGACCGCTACGCCGTGTACCTGGCGCCGGCGCTGTTTGGCGGCGACGACGGCCGCCCCATGCTGGCCGGTCCCGGCGCCGCCACCGTTGCCGAACTGTGGCGGGGCGATATCTGTGCCGTGACCCGGCTCGGCCCCGACCTGCGGGTGGACCTCCGGCCCCGGTAGCGCTCTCGACCGCGGCCCGGCGGGCCGTTGCCGGTAGCGTTGGGGCTATGCTCTCGCTGGTTCTGCCCAAAGGCTCGCTCGAGAAGGCCACCTTGGAGCTCTTCGATGCTGCCGACATCGCGGTCAACCGCAGCTCCGCAGTGGCCTACAAGGCGACGATCGACGACCCCCGCATCGAGCAGGTCCGCATCCTGCGGCCCCAGGAGATCCCCCGGTATGTGGCCGACGGCCTGTTCGACTTGGGCATCACCGGGCGCGACTGGGTGGTCGAGACCGGCAGCGAGGTGGTGTCGCTGGGCGAGCTGCACTACTCCAAGAACACCTCCCGGCCGATTCGGATGGTGCTGGCGGTGCCCGCCGACTCGCCCTGGAACGCAGTGGAGGATCTGCCCCAAGGGGTGAGGATATCCAGCGAATATCCCGACCTGACCAGGCGGTTCTTCGAGGATCTGGGCATCGAGGCTGAAATCGCCCTATCGTATGGGGCAACCGAGGCCAAAGTCCCCGACATCGTTGACGCGGTGGTGGAGATCACCGAGACCGGCCGGGCGCTGAAGGCCGCCAGCCTCAAGATCATCCACACCATCCTCACGTCCCACACCGAGCTCGTCGCCAACCCGGCCAGCTACGCCGACCCCGAGCGCCGCCATGCCATGGAGCAGATACACACCCTGTTGGGCGGAGTGCTCGAGGCCAGGGGCAAGGTGCTGGTCAAGATGAACGTGTCGGCGGCTGACCTCGACAAGGTCATCGACCTGTTGCCATCCATGAAGGCGCCCACCGTCAACGAGCTGTTCGGCGGCCATGGCTATGCGGTGGAGACGGTGGTGCCCAAGTCAGACATCAACATCTTGATCCCCGATCTGCGCGACGCCGGAGCCTGCGACATCCTCGAGCTGCCCCTGGCCAAGATCGTCCATTGATTTCCGCCGCCAACCGAAACCCCCAAGTCGGAACGGTGGACTGTTTCGACGAGGCGACCGGTTGGGGGGCTGTCGTGGGCGCCGATGGCACCCGCTACCCGCTTCACTGCACCGCCATCGCCGAGGGGCGCCGGAAGATCGAAGCCGGAGTTGCGGTGGTCTTCCACCTGGCGCCGGGCCACTGCGGCCGATGGGAGGCGGCGGGGGTCACTCCTCGGCTGACGCCCCGCTAGCGGCCTCGCCGCCGTCGGCAGGCTCCCTGGTCGGCTCTTCTGTCGTCCGCGACACCTGCACGAAAGCCATCCGGATTTGATGGAGGGCGTCCTTGAGCGTGGCCTCATGCTCGCCGAGTCGGCCCTTCAGCCTGTCGACCAGCGCACCGAGGGCGTCGATGGCCAGCCGGGCCTCCTCCAAGTTGGGCGGCTGCTGGCTGAGGTGGATAGCGCCCAGCTCATACAGCCCCATAGCGTGGTTGCCCACCACGACCTCCGCCGGGGTGCCGGCAATCTGTTCGCGGGCCTCGGCCAGCTGCTGGGCCAGCTCCTCGGCCTGGGCCCGCTCCTGTTCGCTCAGCCCGGCCAGCGGATCGTCGGCTTGGTCTGGCCTGCCTGGGGGAGCAGGGGGCGTCGGCCGCCCCCGGCCGTCGTCAACCGGCACCTCGCCGCCGGGAGTCCACAGTGTGCTCATGTTCTTCTCCAACTCCTTTTTGCCTCGTCTGGCGTGATTGCGCCTCTACGCTGATACTGTTACCCCGCAACTTCGGCGCGCAAGCGGGATGCAGTGAATCCCAGCGTGCCATCCCTTGTTGTCGAGAGAGAGGATTATGCGCATTGCAGAGCGGTGATCGGCCATAGCTTCGGAAGATGCCGAGCCCCGGATCAACGATCGGATCCGAGCCCGGGAGGTACGCCTCGTTGGTCAGGATGGACAGCAGATAGGTATTCGCCCGCTGACCGAGGCGCTGGACATGGCCCGTGACGCCGGCTTGGACTTGGTAGAGGTCGCAGACAAGGCGAATCCACCGGTGTGCCGGATCATGGACTACGGCAAGTACAAGTACGAAGCTGCCCAACGGGCCAAGGAGTCCCGGCGAAATAGCACCAACATCATCGTCAAGGAGATGAAGTACCGGCCCAAGATCGGGCCAGGGGATTTCGGAACCAAAACGAGAAAGGTGCGGAGCTTCCTCGAAGAGGGCTACAAAGTAAAGGTCACGATCATGTTCCGCGGTCGCGAGGTGCAGCACCCCGAGTTGGGGCGGCGCATCCTCGATGACATCGCTGAACAGGTGGAAGAGGTGGCCAAAGTCGAGGTGTATCCCCGATTGGACGGCCGCAACATGGTCATGGTGCTGGGGCCGGTGAAGAAGCAGTCCCGCAAGCAGGCCGCCCGGGCTGCTCGCCAATCGGTTGAAGAATCCGCGGCAACCGAGACCGCTCAATAGGCCGAGAGGATCAACAGCTCTTTCAGCGCAGAAAACAGCCATGCCCAAGATGAAGACCCACCGAGGCGCGGCCAAGCGGTTCAAAACCACTGGCACCGGGAAGATCCGCCGCCGCCGCGCCTACAAAAACCATATCCTCGAGAAGAAGGCCCCCAAGCGCAAGCGCCAGCTGCGCGGCTCGTCTGACGTCTCCTCCGCCGACGCCCCGGCGGTCAAGCGCCAGCTGGGTCTATAAGTACTGCCGAGAGCACGAGTCTCGAGAGCACGACCCTAAGGAGCGCACACGATGGCCAGAGTCAAGCGAGCGGTGCCCGCCCGCAAGCGCCGCAAGGCGGTCCTGAAACGGGCCAGGGGCTATTACGGCAACAAGAGCCGAACCTTCCGGGGGGCCAACGAGCAGTTGATGCACAGCGGCCAGTACGCCTTCCGCGACCGCCGGGCCCGCAAGGGCGAGTTCCGCCGCCTGTGGATTCAGCGCATCAACGCCGCCTGTCGCCAGAACGACACCACCTATAGCCGCTTCATAGGCGGCTTGAAGCTGGCCGAGGTGGAGGTAGACCGCAAGATACTGGCCGAGTTGGCGGTTGATGACCCCGCAGCGTTCGCCGCACTGGTCGAGGTCGCCAAGGCGGCGGTCGAGGCGGAGCAGCAATCCGCCTCGGTGGGGTAGCGCTGCCCCCGAACACTCCGCTCAGTGCCCGAAACCCTCGGGTGGCTGAGCTGCGCCGCCTGGTGAGCCGCCGCAGGGCGCGCACCGAGGCGGGCAAGTTCGTCATCGACGGGCCGCGGCTGCTGGTGGAGGCGGTGGCGGCCGGTTTGGAGATCGTGGACGTGTTCGCGGAGCCCGTGATTGACCTGTGGGCCGACTTGGGTGTCTCTATAGGTGCCCCGACGTGGACGGTAGCCGACGGCGTGCTGGCGAATGCGGGCTCGGTGGTCACTCCTCAGGGAGTCATGGCCACCGCCCGCATTCCCGAGCCGGCGCCCCTGGCCGGTGGGGACTTCATTGTGGAGCTCGCCGGAGTGGCCGACCCCGGCAACGCGGGAACGATCGTGCGCAGCGCGGTGGCCGCGGGCGCGCAAGCCGTGGTGTTCAGCACCGGATCGGTGGACCCCTGGAACCCCAAGACCGTGAGGGCATCGGCCGGTGCGCTGTTTCAGATTCCCTTGGCCGTGGAGTCGCCCGTGGGGGAGCGCGTCGGCGCCGACCCCCACCAGGGACAGCCTTGCGATCAAGCCGACCTCACCGGCCCCCTCACCCTGGTGGTGGGCAACGAGGCCCGCGGCCTCGATCAAGCCGCGGCCATAGACCGCTGGGTGTCCATCCCCATGGCCCCATCCGTCGAATCCCTCAACGTCGCCTCCGCAGCGTCGGTGCTCTGCTTCGAAGTCGCCCGCCAGCGTCGCCCATGCATTAGTTAACTAACATATTAGTTGACTAATATACTCATACGCTATAGTGTTGCCGCATGGCGCCGATGGCCCTCGTCAACCGGGAAGCTGAAACGGCGATTTTGCATGCACTGCTGGAACGCGCCAAACCGGCTCTCGCTCTGGTGCGAGGCCGCCGACGGGTGGGCAAGACGTATCTGCTGTCCAACCTCTGGCCGTCTGAGCAGGTGCTGCACTATGCAGCTTCGTCTACCACCCCCGTGCTCAACCGCCAGACGCTGCTCGAAGAAGCAGCCCGTTGGTCGGGAGAAGAGATACGCCCTGAGGACCACCCGACGTGGCGCACGGTTTTTCGGACTTTGCTCAACCTTCGCCCCGACCATCCGACCGTCATCGTGTTGGACGAGTTCCAGTATCTCGCCGATGGTGAGAACGGGTTGCGCGAAGTCGCTTCAGAGCTGAACGCAGTATGGGAGTCGGGACTGTCTCGCTCGGCAAGCCTGCTGGTGGTGCTCAGCGGCTCCGCGGTGCGCACCCTCGAGGCCTTGGCCGCCGGCGGGTCGCCCCTCTACGGCCGACTCGATGCCGTGATCCCGCTAGAGCCGTTCGACTACTACAACGCCGGTCAAATGGTGATCCGGTATGGGCCCCGAGATCGGGTACGGGCCTACGCGGCGTTCGGCGGGCTGCCGGCCAATCTGGCCGTCGTCGACGACACCCGCCGGGTGGGGGAGAACATCGCTGATCTGCTCCTATCGCCCCACGGTGTCGTTCGCTCCCGCTTGGCCACTGAGGTCGATCAAGAAGAGGGATTGCGCAACGCAGCCCGGTATCGGGCCGTGCTGGCCAGCATCGGCCTCGGGGCTCGAACCGTTGGAGAGATCGCGGCCAAGATGGGCCAGAAAGCTGATACCGCGTTGAAGCGGGTGGTCGACCAGCTTGAGCACATGAGCTACCTGGCCCGGGAGGTCAACTTCGGCGCTTCGCCCCAACGGGGTATCCGCTACCGGCTGGCCGATCCTGCGGCGCGCTTTCACTACGGCATCGGTTTGCCAGCGGAGTCAGCGGTGGCGGTCCTCGGTCCTGAAGCCGCATGGCGGGTTCGGATAGAGCCGGAGGCATTCCCCTCCTACGTCGGCCAGCAGGTCTTTGAAGACGTTGCCCGCCAGGCCTGTCGGCGCTGGGGGCCTCAGCGTGGGCTGCCCGCGGTTGCCGAGTGGGGCAGTTGGGCCGGCCTCGACCGCGCCCGCCGGGAAGTGGAGGTGGATCTGGTTGGACGGGCCCTCGACGGCCAGATGGTCACCGGGTCGGTCAAGTTCCGCCGACGCGCCGCAGACGCGCGCTCGTACTTGGACCATGCGGCCGCCCTCGAGCGATTGGCCGACAGCGGCCACGGCTGGGCTCAAGAGGCCTTGGACTCCAACTCGCCCTTCTGGTTCGTCGCCGCCGCCGGCTACGCTCCCTCGTTCCACGAGGTCGCCGACCCCGGCCGCGAGGTTATCTGCTGGACTATGGACGACTTGTACCCGACATGATTGAGACCCTGTCGGGTTCGATCACCGCGGTGGGGTTCGCCTCGGGGCACCGGTTCGTGGTCGGGCACTGGCTGAGCAGCCCCATCGGGCCGTTCTCCGACGTGATGTGGGCCGATCCCGGTGGGCGGCGGGTGTTGGTGGCCTCGCCGGTTGCGGCGGAGTTCGTGACGTCGGTCTACCCCTTCAAGGAGGTTCGCGCCTTCGAGGTCGGCGTTGAGGCCACCGCCCGACACGTCGTCGTCGCCGCCGGAGACATCACCCTGTCGTACTCGCTCAACAGGTGGGCCGTGCCCTTTCCCCCCCGCCCCCGTTGGATCACCGCCACGGCCGAGAACTGGATCTCCCGACTTCTCCTCGGCGTGCGGACCTATGGGATCAGCCCCACCGGAGTTGCCGAGTGGTACCGGACCCGCTCGCTGCGCTTGCTTGCCTCGGCCTCGGCGTCGCTCGACGGTGCCGACCTCGGCCCGATGTCCCCAGTCGCCCGCCCCCTGGGATTCGGTTTCACCGATCCACCCCGCCGCGCCTGCCAGGTTCAGCTCCGCGTCGACTTGAGGCCCTGACTGCTCCCGAGCTGCCTCTCAGCAGCCTTCAGCAGCCCTCTGGGGGGCAAGCAGTCTCGTATTCTGTGGGGCATGTCAGTCGGGGATGGTTTTGTGTTCGCAGCGGGGGCCCTCATTGTCATCGGCACCCTCCTCGCCGCCATTCACACTGTGGTGGTGCCCCGACCCGAGCGCAGCCTGGTCGTCCGCTTCGTGTACGTCGGCATGGGCCTTTTGTTCTCGGTGCTGGCCCGCCGCCGCAAGACGTACGAGGCTCGCGACGCCCTGCTGGCCGGCTATGCCCCCACAACGCTCATGTTGCTGCCGCTGCTGTGGTCGGCGGGGGTGGTCTACGGGTTCTCGCTCATGTTCTGGGCCCTGAACGTGCGCCCTTTCCATGAGGCCCTGACTCTGAGCGGGTGGTCGCTCACCACCTTGGGCTACCTGGTCAGCGACGACATGTTCACCCTGACCCTCGCCGCCGCTGAGGCGCTCATCGGCTTGGGCATCGTGGCGTTGCTGATCAGCTTCCTGCCCGTGATGCACAGTGCCTTCAGCTCGCGAGAGGCAGCGGTCGCCCGACTGGAGATACGGGCGGGAAGCCCGCCGACCCCCGAGGCCATGATCATCTTGGCCCATGAGACCGGCGGACTCGAAGAGATGGACGAGACTTGGGCCGAGTGGGAGCGCTGGTTCATCGATATAGAGGAGTCGCATCAGACCTACCCCGCGCTGGCCTTCTTCCGGTCGGTGCGGCCCGATCGGTCGTGGGTGACTGCGGCCGGGGCCATTTTGGACGCTGCGGCCATCATGCTGTCGACCGTGGCGGTGCCCCCATCGCCCGGTACCCCCTATGTGATCCGCGCCGGTTACGTGGCGCTGCGCAACATCGCCGACTTCTTCGCCATCGTCTACGACCCCGATCCGCCGGCCACCGCGCCCATCACGGTTCGGCGCTACGAGTTCCTCCAGACGTACGAAACCCTCAAGAGCGCCGGCGTGCCGGTGGTGCACGACAGCGACCAAGCGTGGAGAGACTACGCTGGATGGCGGGTCAACTACGACGAATGCCTGGTGGGGCTGGCCTCGATCACCTCGGCGCCGTCGGGGAAGTGGAGCAGCGACCGGCCCTCCCCCTACCACCGGATGCCCCTGTTCCATCG
>JAPYOC010000042.1 GCA_028278955.1 Candidatus Poriferisocius aerobius | reverse complement strand
GGGCAGCGGGGTGCCATCTGAGATGCGGGCATTTACCAGTTCTTGGTGGGCGGCGTCGTAGTCGGCCACCAAAACCAGGGCGACGCCTGAGGCTTTGCCCCTCTCGGGGTGCAAGATCAACTCGGCCAGCGCATCAGCTGAGCGCTGGGTGTGGGTGCGCCTTGCTTTGGGATCTTCAGCGCGCCATAGCTCGCGCTCTTTGTGGGCCAGCGCCCCGGCCACATGGGCGCCGGTGACAGGGTCGAGCTCGGCGTTCAGCACGTACATGCCGGTCTCGGCGTTCTGGAACAGGCGGGCCGACCGCTTCTGCTTTTGCCGGTCACAGATCGCCTGGCCGTCATCGCCCGACAGCTCATGCTGCTGGCGCTTGACCGTCTTGGCCAGCTCGTCATAAGTCTGCGTCTTGGCCGCCTCCACCAGCCCGGCTTCGCAGATCGGCCCTTCAGACGACGCCCGGGCGATCAGCCGGGCATGATCTGAGGGGATCTCGCCCGACGCCAAAGCCTCAGAAGTAGCCGACAGCCCGGCGAGCCGCTCGGCTGCCTTCACATCGTGGTGCGCTCTTGACGGAGACGATCGCAACACCTCCCGAACCGCACGCTTGGCCGCGCCCGACCCGTCGCGGCGGGCCAACTCGGCCAACGCCTCAGCCTTGAACGCCGACAGGGTGGACTCGGCCCGGCCGATCAACCCCACCCGCTTCCGCAACTCGCCGCTCGAAACGCCGGCAACATCCACCGCCGCCACGCACACCGCCGCCCCGCAACCGGCCTGGGCGGATTTGGCTTGGGCGTATTCATCCTGGTCAGGGGCATGGTCAGGGGCGAATCTCATAGCTGTAAGCATACCAGCATCCAGTGACAACAACCCTCTGAATAACGCAGAAAAACAGAACAAATCCCAGAAATAGTTAGAAAATAATGATACAGACTGCCAATAACTCACCAGCAGGCTGAGCGCACGAAGAAGCTCTCGTGGCTGTAGTCGGTGTCCACAAACCAGCAGGCAATGCCGTCCGGCCCGTCAGCCATGTGCAGGTCGGCGTTCATGCGCGCTTTCAGAACAGGGACGCGCCCAAGCTTGTCGGATTCAGTGGTGTGCGGTTCGTAGCTGAGGGCGCAGGCGATGAGGGCGTCGAACCCCGCGTCCGCCGCTTCGCGAGCGGCCTCGACCAGGTCGACGCGCGAGACCGTGCCGAATTCTGGGCCGACGAAGATGCCGGCCCGCCTTTGCTCGGGCGTGCCGTTGCCGTTGGATGACGCCTCGTCGTAGCGGCCCTCGGCGCAGATCATCTGACCGGGCCATGGTACGACTGAGGCAAATGAGATGCGATCTTCCTTGTGGGCCTGCTGCACGCCAGCCGTGCGGAGGTGTTCCAAGATCACCGACGCGAAGTCTCGGTCTGAGCCGTTTTCGGCTTGCGTCTACCCCGTATGGTCGATCAACTCGTCGTCTTCGTCCACTGCCGGTGAAGCGCCTGAGCCTCCTCAGCCCACCCATCGTCCGCCTCTCGGGGAATCTCCCACTCCCTCCAGGTTTGGCCAACCTCGGCATTGAGCTGCTCGCGCAAGGGTTCGAGGATGGCGTGAAACTTCTCCCAGATCACATCGATCTCTGCGTTGTGGGCGATGTCGCGGAGTGTTATGTGCGGCACCCGCTCGTAGACGAAGCCGTGGCGAATGTCACGGAAGCTGGCGGTGTTCACCGGCTCGGCGCCTGAAACCTCCGCTTCCTTGTTCTTCCCTTCCGTGCTGTCGGCGAGGAGATAGCTGGGGTAGCGGGCGCCCATGATCCGAGCCCTCGCCAGCGCCAACGCCACCCGGGAGGTGTCGACCGTGATCCAGCGCCGTCCCCACTGCTCGGCCACATAGGCCGTCGTGCCGCTGCCGCAAGCGGGATCGAGCACCAAGTCGCCAGGGTCAGAGGCCATGAGGATGCAGCGCCCGATCACGCGGGCCGCCGTCTGCACCACATACTGCTTGGGGGTGGCAAAGCCAGCTTGCCTGGTGTCATCCCAGATGTCCGAATAGGTCTGGAATGCGAAATCACTGAACGGCCGCACGAATCTCAAGGTCTTCCCGGCGTAGGTCAGGCGCTGTGCCCGGTACAGGCGCGCCATTCCAGAGATATTGGTCTTCCATCCCCCCCTTTCCTGGAACAAAAGTTTTGTCGAATGCTTCAAAGGCAAAGGTTGTCGTGGCACTGGTGTAGTGTCCATGGACGTTGTTGACGGGTTGGGTCCTTTGATGGGTTGAGCCTCCGTGGCGGTGTGCGCCAACGCCTCGGCCCAGGGACGAAGCGGCGCCCGCGGGTGGGCTACAGCTACTTGCACGTCGCCATAGACGACCGCAGCCGCCTGGCCTTGCGTCGAGGCCCTCGACAACGAGACCGCCGCCACGCCATCGCCCACACCTTCACCCGCCCCTACCGGCCCCAGACCAACAACAAAGCCGAACGGTTCAACCGCACCCTCTCAGACGAATTCCTCTACAACCACAAATTCAAATCAGAACCCGACCGCCGACGCCGACTCCAAACCTGGGTTCACCACTACAATCTCCACCGACACACCGGCATCTTGTGGCGAGGCCGGACCTGCTTCGCAGTGCTCAACGCCTATCCCTACGGCAGCGGCCACCTGATGGTGGTGCCCAACCGTCCGGCAGCCGATCTGGCCGATCTCAGCGAGAACGAGAGCAAGGAGCTGTGGGCCGCGGTGCAGGCCGCGGTGGCCGCCATCCGGCGGGCCTATGACCCCGACGGCGTGAACGTGGGCCTGAACCTGGGGGCGGCTGCCGGCGCCGGTATCCCCGATCACCTGCACGTCCACTGCCTGCCCCGCTGGCGGGGCGACACCAACTTCATGACCGCCACCGCCGAGACCCGAGTGCTTCCCGAGCCCCTGGAAGAGTCGTGGTCCAAGCTGAGAAGCGCCTGGGAAGGCCGCTAGCCTCGTGGGGTGGCCGACGCCGAGATAACCGACGAGCTTCCCGGGGAGCTGAACGTCAGCGAGTACGTCGGCCCCTATCTTTTCCCCAACAACAGCCGACGCCGGATTCCGGCCATCATCTACCTGTCGGCCGCGGTGGTCTGCACGGTGGTTTGGGCCACCTTCGCCGACAGCCCGCTGGTCAACGGGGGGATTCTGGGTGCGGCGATCGCCCTGGCTGTTTTCGCCTTCTACGGCTTCGTCTGCGGCAAGGAGCTGAAGATCGACGAGTCGGACGCGTTGGTGATCGCCATCGCCGCGGTGGGTTTCCCCGTGGGCCATGCGTCGGCCCAAATGGGGTGGCGGGGCTGGTTCAGCCGCCCCACCTGGCGGATCCTGCTCTATTCCAACGAGCCTCAGCCCGACCAGCGGGGCCTGGTGTTCGTGGACGGCATCACCGGCGACGTCATCGATTGGCTGGTGCAGCCCAATCCCGAGGACTGGGGTGACCTTGACCAGGGTTGACCGCAGTTCGCCGACCGAGACTTGGCCAGTGGTGCCGATCGGCGAAACGACCGAGGAGTACAGTGGAGGGCACATGTTCGACGGGAATTGGCGCTCGGTGGTCAATCGAGGGCTTGATCCCATTGGCGCCGTCCTTTGCCGGATGGGGCTAAGCGCCGATGTCGTCACCGGTTTCGGCATCGCCATGGCCGCCGTGGCCGCGGTGGTGATCGGCCGCGGCCAGTTGATCTTGGGCTTGGTCTTCTTGATCCTCGCCGGGATTCCCGACGCCCTCGACGGTCCTATCGCCAAGGCCTCGGGCACCAGCTCGGTCCGGGGCGCCTTCTTCGACTCGGTGAGCGACCGGGTGTGCGACGCCCTGCTGTTCGGCGGCGTGGCCTGGCATCTGGGCGCCACTGAGCCCGGCCAGATGTTCATGCTGCCGGTGGCGCTGTTGGCGGTGGCCTCTCTGGTCTCCTATCAGCGGGCCAAAGCCGAGTCTCTGGGGCTCGACGCCAAGGGCGGTCTCATGGAGCGGGCCGAGCGGTTCGTGGTGCTGGGCGCCGGGCTGGCGTTCAGCTTCGTGCTGATACCCGTGCTCTGGGCCATGCTGGTGCTCACCGCCGCGACTGCGGTGTACCGGTTCGCCAAAGTCTGGCGTCAGGCCGACTCCGTCCGCTCGCCATGACCGACACGGCCGAGGCGGCTGCTCCTCTGCCTTCCGCTGCCCGCATCCGTCGCTTCTCCACCGATGTGGCCCTCTACCGCAGCGGGGCCGCTGTGGCCCGCCGCTTGCCCCAACCGGTGGGCGCGGCCCTGGCCCGGACCATCGGACGCACGGCTTACCGGCTGCTGCCCGAGCGCCGTTTCATCACCGAGCGCCGCCTCCAGAGGGTGTGCGGGCCCCATTTGCAGGGCGAGGCGCTGGTCCAAGCGGTGCGGGCGTCATTCGAATCGTACGCCCGCTACTGGTACGACGGCGCCCGGATCGGCGACTTGGACGACGCCGAGGTTGAGGCCGGGTTCAGCCATCAGGGGTATCACCACATCCAAGAGGCCATCGACGCCGGCACCGCGCCGATCCTGGCCCTTCCCCACCTCGGGGGCTGGGAGTGGGCGGGGACGTGGATGGCCCGCGTTCCCGGCTACCGCGTGATCTCCGTGGTCGAGCCGCTCAAGCCGCCCCGGCTGTTCGACTGGATGGTGGAGGAGCGCCGCCGGATGGGGATCGACGTCGTCCCGCTGGGCCCGGACGCGGCCTCGGTGCTCATCAGGTCGTTGCGGGCCGGTCAGGTCGTATGCCTCCTCGCCGACCGACAAGTCGGCCGCGGGGGAGTGGAGGTGGAGTTTTTCGGGGAGCGCACCCTGCTTCCGGGCGGCCCGGCCACCCTCGCCCTGCGCACCGGCGCCTCCATCCTGCCGGCGGCGGTCTACCAAGACGGACCTCGCCACCGGGGCGTGGTGCTTCCCCCGGTTCCCGCTCTGCGCCAAGGCCGCCTGCGGGCCGACGTGGCCCGAGTCACCCAAGATCTGGCTTGGGCCTTGGAACAGCTGATCCGCTCCGCTCCGGAGCAATGGCATCTCATGCAGCCCAACTGGGCCAGCGACGCCGAGGCTCTTCACGCCTTCCGCCGGCAGCGGAGGGGCATTGACCGGTTCGACCCGCAAGGCGCCCGCCGAACGGCCGAGCTGCAGCCCACTGACCCAGAGAGGGCATCCCCAGAGAAGGTGTCAAAGTGAGGGTTGGGCTGGTTTGCCCCTACTCGCTCACCATCCCCGGCGGCGTGCAGGCACAGGTGATGGGATTGGCCCGCTCGCTGCGCCGCATGGGGGTGGAAGCCCGGGTGCTGGCCCCGTGCGACGGTCCTCCCCCCGACGAGTCGGTCACCCCTTTGGGCAACAGCCTGCCTACCGCGGCCAACGGCTCCATCGCCCCCTTGGCCCCCGAC
>JAPYOC010000041.1 GCA_028278955.1 Candidatus Poriferisocius aerobius | reverse complement strand
ATCGCCGCCTGAACCCGCCCGGTGCTGAACCAGCGCCACCCGCCGGGCGAAACCCGCCTCCACCACCGCTTCTGCGGGCTGGGTGGCGAGGAGCCCCACATCCACTATCGACTCAACTGGCTCTTCAATCTGGCCGACACTGCATAGTCGTGGCCAACAGTGCCGGCACGTTCATCAGGAGGCTGGTCGGGCTTTGCGGTGTTGGGCGGAGATGGCGTCGAGGATGGCGATCACGTCGGTGTGGACCTCATCGGGTTCCAGGTAGCGCACCAACTGGTGATAGTTCGCCTTGGACATGCTGTTGTAGCGCCCAAGAACCTCGAAGAAGGCTGAGAACACCGGGGTGAGCAGGTCGTCACTGATCTTGGTGTTCAGCCAATAGGGGTCATCAGGGTCTCGCAGTGCTGCTGGCGGCACTCGATCTTGGAGAGCGCTGGTCATTGCGCTACGCCACCGATCTTCCTCAGGAGTCTTGAGTAGATCACCTTCATAGATTACGGCGCCTTGTTGCTGGGCGTATCGGGCCAGCGTGACCGTGGGCAACAAGTAGTTCTCGATCTCCCGACGAGGCCACATCTGTTCGACCAAGTCTCCGCTTGATACCAGATCATTGCGGCCGAGACGGTCGAACAGCGCAAAGCCCACGAGATCGGCCTTTGCCTCCTTGAGCCCATTGAAGTGCTTTCTGGCGTTGTTGGGCTGATCGCCGACATAGTGGACGAAAGGGCGCTCAAGGAACTCTTGAGTGCTGTGATCCAACAACTCGGCGAAGCCCCGCAGGACGGCCAAGTCGGTAGAACCCTCCAGATACAGCACGAAGCCAGTTATCCCAGCCTGGTAGTAGTCCTCAAAGCCAATGTCACGGAGGGCTTTGAGAACGTCGCTGCTCTTATTGAGACGGTGAGGGGTTCCCACAAATGCTACGACGGTGCCTCGTTCGGCCGCCTCGTTGAGCACCACTTCTGAGTGCGAGGCAACAATGATCTGAGTCCCATGACCTGCGGCCGCTTCACTGAGCAATTCGTAGGTTTGACGTTGTCGCAGAATTTCCAAATGGGCATCGGGTTCATCAAGCAACACCACACTGTTAGGATTTAGAGCGATGAATGAGAGCAGCAACAGCGTCTGCTGCATGCCTCGCCCTGACGCAGCCAAGTCCAGATGTGCGCCATCGCGAGTGCAGTAGCCCAACTCTATCTCTCCCCTTTCTATCAACAGCCGGGGTTGGTCCAACTTGACTCCAAAAAGTCTCTCTAGGCGTTCAGAGAGATCACTCCAGCGATCTTCGCCATCAGGCAGCTCGCGTACCTGATAACAGAGGTTTCTAAGGACTTCGGCGGTGCGCCCTTCACCAAGCCGCACGTTGATGGCACCGGGCTCCAGCTTGGTCTCATTTGCGGCCAGACCAGACATGGGACCAAGCAGCACAACCTGAGAACGCAAAGCTTGCTCGGGCACGGACATCCGCTCGGAGCCGTCGGGAACGGTGCGCAGCGGGCGGCAGTAAAAGCTCTCTGGATTGGCGAAGTCGAATTCGATCCCACATGACCAGGCGGAAGCCTCTGTCAGCCCCTCCACTATCACGTCGATGCAGATGTTGTCAGTGCGCTGTTGACCAGAATCGTTGCGAGACGTCCGGCGAACTTGCAACTCCCTCCAAATCTGTCGGGCTGAGGGAACCGGCACTGAGGTGACGTCCCGGCGGTTGATCGCAACTCCAGATCGTTTTTCTGGCGCAGAATCTCCCCGTCTCTCCACCCAGCGCCGCAAGCCCAGATCCCATAAGGTCAGCGCCTGCAAGGCCGATGTCTTGCCCGAGTCGTTGGGGCCGATGAAAACCACGGGATTGCCAAGCTCTATCTCAGCCTCGGCCACTCCCTTGAAATTGCGAACAGTCAACTTGGTGAGCACTGGTTCATACCTTATGTTCTGAAGCCTTGAGGATGTTCTGAGACCTTCAGGCGTTGCCACTCCAGCAGATGCCCTCGAGCCTCCTCTGGGGTGAGGGGGCCGGAGTCGAGGCGATGGCGGCGCAGCTCCTCGACGGCTGCCCCCACGGCGGGGCCGGGGTTGAGACCGAGCAGGGCCATGATCTCGTCGCCGTCGAGTACCGGGGGGCCGAACAAATCGGGCTCTGCCTCAATCAGGGATTTCACCTCAGCGGCCAGTGTGCCCACGTCGCCTAGGACTGCCGCCGCCGCAACCGACTGGGCCGCAAAACCGCCGGCATCCACCACCCACCGCCGCAAGTCGGGCAGAGTCCGGGGCTGCTGTTCCACGGCCCGGCGGGCCGCGGCCAACACGGCGAAGACCGCTCGGCTGAGTGCGGCGGGCGCTCGCCGCTCCAACAGGGCGGCTTGCGCATCGGCTGGCGTTCCCATGTCGGCCAACAGCACAGCCAGGCGGGTAATGGGGTCTCGACCCGACCGACTCAGACGCTCCAGCGCCGAAGAGCCGTCTCCCGCTGGACCCAGCACCTGCTCAGCCAAGCCGGTCTCAAACAGCAGGGCGAATCCCGACACGGGGTCAGGCAGCGCCAGCAGGCGGTCGAGCTCGTCGCGTATCCGCTCGTCGGCCACGATGGCGAGCCGGTCGGCCATGGCCCCGATGGCGGCAACCAGCGACTCGTCGGCGGCCAACCGGAACTGGGCCAGAAAGCGGGCCGCCCGCAGCATGCGCAGCGGGTCGTCGCTGAACGTCGCCTCCGGGTCGAGCGGGGTGCGCAGGCGACCCGCCGCCAAGTCGCCTGCCCCGCCGAATGGGTCCACCAGACCGCCGGCGGGTAGTTCCACCGCCATAGCGTTGATGGTGAAGTCGCGGCGGGAGAGATCGGCCTCGACAGCATCGGCGAATACCACCGCGGGCTTGCGGGAACCGGGCTGGTAGCGTTCGGTGCGGTGGGTGGTGATCTCAAACCGGCGGTCGCCCTTGCGAGCGCCGACGGTTCCAAAGCGCTCCCCCTGGGTCCAAAGGGTGTCGGCCCACCCCTCCAGGATCGATTTCACCGCGGGCGGTTGGGCATCGGTGGTGAGATCCAGATCGAGGGCGGTGCCCAGCGGCAGGCCCAGCATCGCGTCACGCACGATCCCGCCCACCAGATAGACCCGGTAGCCACCAGCGGCGAACCGGCCAGTCAGCTCCCGAGCTTCCTCGCGGATCGGCCCCAAGCGCTCCAAGCTCACGACAACAACGCAGCCGCCTCGGCCGCCACTTCTGCACCCGGCCCTCCCCCGGTGGCCGGCGCCGGTCGCCAGGCGGTGCCGGCCGGAACGGCCCGCGGCATCCCATCGACCACCGCGCGCCGCCGGGCGGGCTGTTGCGGGTAGGAACGCCCGGTGTCGTGATCAGAAAAACGATTATCGGTGATCCACAGAACCGACACAGCCCCACGGTACCCCCGCCCCGCGCGTAGACAACCTCTGTGGATATTACAACTAGCCTCAATGGCATGTTGGGCCGACGGTCGGAGCAGAGGTCTGTGACGCTCCGAGTGGGCCAAGACCGCCTGAGGCTCAGACCGTGGGGCAGCGACGCGAGAACCGGCATGCTCATCCTGTTGACCTCCGGGCGGGCGGCCTCAGACGCCGCCGTTGCCGCCTCGGTTGAATCGGCAGCCACCCAGGGCTATCTCCGCATCCGGACCTCAGCCGTTTCGCTCATCGAGGCCGAGCCGTTTCTCCGCGCCGGATTCGAGCCCGGCGAGCAGCTCGCCCTGCTGTGCCGCCCGATCAAGCCGAGACTCCCACAGCAAAGCAATGCCCTTGCCATCCGAAGGGCCCGGCGGCGCCACCAGAATTCAGTGCTGGCTCTGGACCAAGCAGCCTTCGAGCCCTTCTGGTGGCTCGGCAAAACCGGACTGCGCGAAGCCCTCCGAGCCGCTCCCTTCCGACGCTTCCGAATCGCCTACCAGCCAAGCGGCGAAGCGACAGCGGGATATGCCATCTCGGGGCGCAGCGGCCCGGCCGGCTATCTCCAGCGCCTGGCCATCTCCCCCCGCCAGCAAGGCCGGGGCGTCGGAACCGCTCTGGTGATCGACAGCTTGCGGTGGATGGCCCGCTGGGGAACGGCCCAAGCCTGGGTTAACACCCCCCACAGCAACACAGCCGCCCTTGCGCTCTATGAGCGGCTGGGCTTCGATCAGGTTGCGCCGGGCCTCCAAGTTCTGGAGATGGATCTTGCCGTCTAGATTGCGCCTAGATTGTGCCAACGGCGCCGCATGAGGGCAGTTGGCCCGGCGGTCGCCGCCGTTCTCCTCTGTGCGGCGGCCAGCTGGCCTGCTGCCGGGGCCCAGGATGACGACTCACGCCCCACGGACGCTGCTGGCGCCCTCGAATTGGTCGACCAAAGCATATGGCTCGCCGAGGAAGACGAGTTTCAGGTGTCCCTGCGAATTCTCGATGCCCCTGGCGATGCCACCGTGGAGATCAACGTCGGCCTGCCCATCCGGTCTCGATCCGCCTTTGTGGATCGGCTGGCCGACCCCTTCACCGGGCTGTTCCTGCAACGAATCTCCGGTTTGGCCGTCCCCGAGCCCGACACCGACGGGATCGTCTCGCTGCAAGTCGCCACCACCAGCAGACGAAAGGCCGAGTCTGACAGCCCGCTCCTAGCTCTTCCGGCCGAAGGCGTGTACCCGGTGAGCCTTGTGCTGCGCAGCCGCGACGGCCGTGCGTTGGACTCGGTCCACACCTTTTTCGTCCACACCCCCCCGCCCGACGCCAATCAACCTCCCCTGCTGGTGAGCACGGTGCTGGCGTTGAGCGGAACCCCTGCGGTCAACCCCGACGGCAGCGTGGATCTGGGATCGGCCCGCCAGAGCCTGCAAACGCTGGCCGACGTGTTCGATCCCCGAGTTCGACCCCAGGCTCTGGCCGCCGTCTCAGTGGACCCCCACCTGATCGACGCCCTGGCCATTGGCGAGCGCCCCGAGCACACCGCTCTGTTGACCCGCCTCCAGCAGGCCACGGTCAACCGCCAGATCACGAGCAGCACCTACGTCCCGCTGGACAGCGATGCGTGGATTGCTCAGGGCCTCAGCCTTGAGATCGGCTGGCAGGTCGAAGCAGGGGCCGCAGTGCTCGCCGAGCATCTCGGCTCTCAGCCCGACCGCTCCGTCATAGCGCTGACGGCATCGGCCTCTCCAGAGTTGCTCCAGCGGCTGCGCCAGAAGGGGGTGGAGTTGGTGTTGGCCCCTGAAGCCCTGCTCAACCCGTTCGGCGAGCCGGTGAGCACCTCGGCCAAAACATCTTTCCTGCTCCCCACAACTGCCGATCCGATGCCCGCGGTGGCCATCGACAGCACCGCAACCGCCCACTTGGCCCGGGCCAACAGCACCGCAACGGCGCCCTACCTGGTCTTGGCCGATTTGGCCGTGCGCTGGTTTGAAGATCCCCAGCAGCTCCGCGGCATCGTGCTGGCCCCCCCCCTGGCGTCATTTCCTGATTCGGCCGGGCTGGGAGTGCTGCTAGACCAGATCGCCGCCAGCCCGATTCTCTCTCCCGTCGACCCCGCCACAATCGTCGAGCGCATCGAGCCCGACACCCTCCGACAGGTGCGCCCCGCCGAGGAGAACGGATTCGGAGAGGATTACCGGGCCGCGCTGAGCGACGGCCAGCGCATCGCTCGGTCGTACCAGAACATGGTCGACCCGATCGCCACCGTGGGCACCCCCGAGCGGGAATTGATCGAGACGCTGGAAAGGGCGCTTCTGCTCTCCGGCGCCTACGGACTTACCGAGACCCAGCAGGACGCCTACCTAGCGGTGGTGGCCCAAACCGTTCGAGACACCGTGGCCGCCATCCAACCGCCGAGCCGGCAAAGGATCACTCTGACCAGCCGGTCGGAGAGCATTCCGATGCTCGTCCGCAACAACCTCGACCACGACGTCATCGTGCGACTGAACCTCAACAGCGACAAGCTCGACTTCCCCGACGAAGATTTCTTGCTGACGCGACTCTCCCCCGGAGTCAACCAGATCCAGGTGCCGGTCCGGGCCAAGACCTCGGGCGACGCCGTGCTGGAGATCAGCGTCAACTCCCCCACCGGGCTCTTGGCTCTGGGCGAGTCGCAGCTGACCGTGCGGGCAACCTCCCTGTCGGGTGCCGGGGTCGGAATCGCCGCCGCCGCGCTGGCCATCCTGCTGCTGTGGTGGGCTCGACACTGGCGGCGGCACCGCCGCGCCAAACTCGAACTCAAAAAAAGTAGTGTCAGCGCATGACCGTTCGAATTGTGACCGACAGCTCCTGCGACCTCAGCGCCGACGAGATCGAGCGCCATCAGATCACCGTGGTCCCGCTCACCATCCGATTCGGCGACGAGGAGTTCACCGACGGCCAAGACCTTTCTGCGGAGCAGTTCTACGCCAAGATGGCCGACAGCGCCGAGCTGCCCTCTACCGCAGCGCCCTCACCGGGGGCGTTCGAGGCCGCGTTCCGAGGCTTGGCCGGCGAAGGGGCCGAGGCGGTGGTGTGCCTCAACCTGTCGTTCGCCCTGTCGGCCACCGGGGAGTCGGCCCAAGCTGCGGCCCGGGCCGCCCGCGGGGAGGTGGATGTCCGGGTTGTGGACTCGGGCAAAGTCTCGGCGGGCCTGGGCATCATGGTGATGGCTGCAGCGGCGGCCGCCGAGGCCGGTCACAGCGCCGACGAGATAGAGGCTCAGCTGGCCGATTTGAAAGACCGGGTTTTCATCTATGGCGTGTTGGACACGCTGGAGAACCTCAAGAGGGGCGGCCGCATCGGCGCGGCCCAGGCCCTGCTGGGCAGCGCCTTGTCCATCAAACCCTGTGTAGACCTCACCTCCGGTGCCGTGGAGGAGGCGGGCAAGCAGCGCACGAGGGGAAAGGCTCGCCAGTGGCTAGCCGCGCAGATAGCCCAAGCAGGAGAGTTGGAGCACTTGGCCGTCGCCCACGGCGGCGCCGACGACATCGACGCGTTCGTGGCCAGTTTGGGCCAATCGCCCGCCCGCAACCCCTTGACCGTGGCTCTCATCGGCCCGGTGGTAGGCACCCACGCCGGTCCGGGGGTGATCGCCGCCGCTTATGTCCCTGCTTCGCAGTAGCGACTGAAGCCTCAGCGGCCATTCCCCTCCGGGGAGTTCGGCGGCCGCTGGCCCCTGAGTACGTCTTGGCCCGCAGAAAACGCCGTCGGTAACCTTCGAGCCGTGTCGGAGTTCCTCCGCGACTACCTCCTTGTCGCCTTGTTCCTCGTGCTTGCCGGGGCCTTGGTCTTCGGGATACTGGGACTGGGAAGCCTGCTGCGGCCCTCCCGGTCGCAACCCCAGAAATACCTCACCTACGAGAGCGGCGTCGACCCCGTGGGCCTGGGCTGGTCGCAGAGCAACATCCGGTACTACGTGTTCGCCCTCCTGTTCGTGATGTTCGACGTGGAGGCGGTGTTCATCTTCCCCTGGGCCACTCGGCTGGAGGCCTACGGAACGTTCGGCCTAGTCGAGATGGCCATCTTCATCTTCATCCTCGCGCTGGGCCTGGTGTACGCCTGGCGGAAGGGTGTTCTTCGGTGGATCTGAGGTAGGCGGTGGGACTGGTTGCCAGCGGCAAAGCGCCAAAACCCCTGACCAAGCTGCTCAACCTCGGCCGGAAGTACTCCCTGTGGATGTACCAGTGGGGCTTGGCCTGCTGTGCCATCGAGATGGGCGCGGTGATCGGCTCCCCCCGCTACGACGTCATGCGCCTCGGCGTGATCCCGTTTCCCGCCAGCCCCCGGCAAGCCGACCTGGTGGTGATCTCGGGAACGGTCACCGACAAGATGGTGCCTTCGATTCTGCGCCTCTACCAGCAGATGCCCGACCCGAAGTACGTCATCTCCATGGGCTCCTGCGCCAACTGCGGGGGACCGTACTGGGACTCCTACTCGGTGACCAAGGGGGTCGACCAGATCATCCCGGTGGACGTCTACGTTCCCGGCTGTCCGCCCCGGCCCGAGGCGCTGCTCGAGGGCATTCTGCTGCTTCAGGAGCGCATCGGCAACGAGGACCCGGCCCTGCGGTGGCGAGGTGACCCCATTGTCGTCGACTGAGACCGACACCGGTGCCGAGGCCGAACCGCAGCCCGACGAGCGCCGGGAGGCCTGGGCAGCCCGGCTAGCCGACACGCTGGGCGACGGCTACGAGGAACGCCACATCATCCCGAGCAGCGACCTGTGGGTGCGGCTGGCCCGAGACTCGTGGGTCGGCGCGGCCACGGCGGCCCGCGACCAGCTCGGCTGCCAGTTCTTCGACTGGCTCTCGGTCATCGACTGGCTGCCCTCCCCCTTCGGCCGCGACATGGACGCCCAAGAGGACAACCCCGAGCCGAAAACAGCCGATCCCACAGAGCAGGGCCATGCCGGCGGCCAGACCCGGTTCCAGATGGTGATGCGCCTCTATTCGGTCACCGACCACCTAGGCGTCACGCTCAAGGCCGACCTCCCCGACGACGACCTGACCATCGACACCCTGATCGGGGTCTACCCCGGCGCCAATTGGCACGAGCGGGAGGCCTGGGAGATGTTCGGGATACATTTCAACGGTCATCCCGACCTCCGCAACATCTACCTGCCCGGCGAGTTCGAGGGGAACCCCCTCCGCAAGGACTTCCCGCTGCTGGCCCGCCGGGTGAAGCCCTGGCCCGGCATCGTGGATGTGGAGCTGCTCCCCGGCGAGGAAGGCCCATGACCGCGGTGGGCGCCGACCAGCGCCAGCAGCTCGCCTATGTCGCCACCCAGGCAGCCGACGCCCGGCTGAACGTGGAGATCGAAACCGAGGGCATGACCCTCAACATCGGCCCCCAGCACCCGGCCACCCACGGAACGCTGCGCCTGGTGGCCCGCCTCGACGGAGAGCAGGTGGTGGAGGCCGAGCCGATCATGGGCTACATGCACCGGGGCTACGAGAAGCTGACCGAGGTGCGGACCTACCCCCAGGTCACCACGCTCATCAACCGCATCGACTGGCTGGGGAGCTTCGCCAACGAGGTGCCGTTCATCCTGGCGGCCGAGAAGCTCATGGAGGTGGAGGCGCCGCCCCGGGCGCAATGGATTCGCACCGCGCTGTTCGAGTTGAGCCGGATCGCCAACATCACCTTGTTCCTGGGCGATATGGCCGTGCAGCTCGGGGCCCTCACCCCGGTGTTCATGGCCTTTCGCGACCGGGAGTTCGTGCTCAACCAGATTGAGGCGGTCACCGGCGGGCGCTTCCACCCCAACTTCGACCGCATCGGGGGGCTCAAGGACGACCTACCCAAGGGCTGGATCAACGACACCAAGCAGGCCATGGAGAAGATCCGCGACTTCTGCGACGAGTTCGAGGAACTGGTGCTGGGCAACGAGATATTCCAAGCTCGCAGCCGGGGAATCGGCATCGTGCCTGCGGCGGTCGGCCTTTCCTACGGGCTCTCGGGCGCCAACATCCGGGCCAGCGGGGTGGACTGGGATCTGCGACGCGACGGCCACGAGGCCCTGGCCTACAACCACCTCGACTGGAGGGTGTGGACCCATCCCGAAGGGGATTCGTTCGCCCGCTACTGGGTGAGGCTCCAAGAGACCCGAGAGGCCACCCACATGGTGGAGCAGCTCTTGGACGGGCTTCCCTCCGGGCCGATCATGGCCAAGGTGCCCCGCATCATCAAGGTGCCCGCGGGGGAGGCCTACGCAGCAACCGAGAACCCGCTGGGCAAGATGGGCTACTACATCGTCAGCAAAGGCGACTTGGTGCCGTTCCGGGTCAAGATCCGCTCGGCCAGCTTCTCAAACATCTCCATCACCCCCTGGCTGCTGAAGGGCGTGTATGTGCCCGACATCATCACCATTCTGGCCAGCCTGTACTTCATCTTGGGAGACATCGACCGATGAGCCCGGCCGCGGTGGTGTCGGGCCTGCTGGCGGTGGAGGTGCCCTATTGGGCGTCGTCCACCATCAAGCTGGGCGTCGTCGCCCTGATCGTCCCCACTGCGGCGCTGGTGCTGGGCTACGTGTTCTTGCTGAAGATGATGAGCTTCATGCAAAGCCGGCTGGGCCCCATGGAGGCCGGCCCCTACGGCACTCTGCAGCTGCTGGCCGACGGGCTGAAGTTCATCCAGAAAGAGGACATCTTCCCGGAGAAGGCCGACCGGACGGTGTTCGCCCTCGCCCCGCTGGTGGTGCTGATCTCCACGTTCTTGATCTATGTGGTGATCCCCACCGGCCCCGACGCCGTGGTGGCGCAGCTGGACGTGGGCATCTTCTACGCCCTGGCGGTGTCGTCGCTGTCGGTGGTGGGCATCTTGATGGCCGGGTGGGCCTCGGCCAACAAGTACGCCCTCATGGGCGGGTTGCGGGCCGCCGGGCAGCTCATCGCCTACGAGCTGCCGCTGGTGCTGGCAGTGATGGGCGTGGTCATCCAAGCCGGCACCCTCGACCTGCAAAAGATCGTCACCGCTCAGGCCACCGGGGAGATCTTCGGCTGGGGCGGCATCGGCAACCCGTTCATCCTCACCCAGTTCGCAGGCTTCTTCATCTTCTTGGTGGCGGTGCAGGCCGAGCTCACCCAGCCGCCGTTCGACATGCCGGTGGCCGAGTCGGAGATCGTGGGCGGCTACCAGGTGGAGTACACCGGGTTCCGGTTCCTGTTCTTCTTCATGGGCGAGTTCGGCACCGCCTTCGCCTTCGCCGCGCTCGCCGTGGTTTTGTTCCTGGGCGGCTGGGCGCTGCCCTGGGGCGACATCGAGCACTGGGCGTTCAACATTGTCGGGCCGGTCATCATGCTGGTGAAGGTGCTGGCCGTGGCCGCGCTGATCTTCTGGTTCCGCTTCACCTATCCGCGGCTGAGGGAGGACCAGCTTCAGCGCCTCGCCTGGAAGGTCCTCATCCCGTTGTCACTGGCCAACATCGTTGTCACCGGTATTTTCAAGGTCGTCTTGTAGGAGCTTGCCATGGCGTTGGTACCAGGACTGATCACCGGGCTGAAGGTCACCGCCCGCACCATGTTCCGAACCCTGTTCGGCGACGGGCCCCCGGTGGTGCCCGCCCCCTCCAAGCACGCCCACACCGTGCAGTACCCCCATGTGAAGGAGATGCCCACCGACCGGGCCCGGGGCGTGATCGCCCTCCACGAGGAGAACTGCACCGCCTGCATGCTGTGCGCCCGGGAGTGCCCCGACTGGTGCATCTACATCGAGGGCCACAAGTACCTGGCTCCGCCCCGGCGGGAAGGGGGCAAGCCCCGCCAGAAGAACGCCCTCGACCGCTTCGACATCGACTACAGCCTGTGTATGTACTGCGGCATCTGCGTGGAGGTCTGCCCGTTCGAGGCGCTGTTCTGGAGCCCCGAGTACGAGTACTCCGAGCCTCGCATCGCCGACCTCCTCCACGACAAGGAGCGCCTCAGCGAGTGGATGGACACCGTTCCCGACTTCGAGCCCTACGAGGCCGGATCCGAGCAGAAGGTGTTGAAGGTTCCGCGGTGAGCATCCTGCCCCTGGCTTGGTCCGAAGCCCGCGAGGTACCTCCCCGGTGATCGCCGAGCACGTCGCCTTCGGGATCATCGCCGCGGTGATGGTGGCCTCCGCCCTGCGGGTGGTGACCACCCGCGACATCGTCCACGCCGCCCTGTATCTGGTGATCGTGCTGGCCGGTGTGGCCGCCCTGTTCCTGCTGGTGGGCGCCGAGTTCACCGGCATCACCCAGGTGCTCATCTACATCGGCGCGGTGATCGTGCTGTTCTTGTTCGGCATCATGCTCACCCGATCCGACTTCGACCAGGATGAAGAGGCCGACCACAGGCACAAGCTGCCGGCCGTGCTCACCGCCCTGCTGCTGCTGGCCGTGATGATCGGCGCGCTGGTGGACCGCTTCGCAGACGTGAAACTGGACGCCAACCTGCCCGGCGGCCGGGCGCCCCAGACCACCGCGCAGGTGTCCGACGAGCTGTTCTCCCAGTACATCGTGCCTTTCGAGGCGGTGTCGGTGCTGCTTTTGGCCGCCCTCATCGGCGCCATCGTGATCGCCCGCCGAGAGGAGGGCGGCTGATGCCGACGATCCGGGGCCTGCGCCGGCGGGGAGCTGATCGCTGATGCTCCTCAACGAGATGCTCCTTTTGGGGGCGGTGCTGTTCTGCATCGGGGTCTACGGCGTGTTGGCCCGCCGCAACGGCGTGCTGGTGCTCATGTCCATCGAGCTCATCTTGAACGCGGTGAACATCAACCTGATCGCCTTCGGGGCGTTCCACGACACGGTCACAGGCCAGATCTTCGCCCTTTTCGTAATCACCGTGGCCGCGGCCGAGGTGGGAATCGGCCTGGCCATCGTGCTGCTCTTGTATCGGAACCGCCGATCCATCGACTTGGACCAAGTCGATCTGATGAAGGGGTGAGCGCCCGGTGCTGAACACGATCATCGCCGCCGAACCCAGCGGCACCGCCGTTGCCGCCTCGGGCTGGTTCCTGGAGAACGCCTGGCTCATCTGGCTGTTCCCCGCGGTGTCGTTCCTTGTGATCCTGCTGTTCGGCAAGCGCTTCCCCCGAGGAGGCTCCGAGGTCGGCATCGCCGCAGTCGGCACCTCTTTCGTGTTCGGCCTGCTCACCGCCATCCAGTGGATCAGCGAGGTGGAGGGGGCTGGCGGAGAGGGTGCCGGAGGCGAATACACGCTGGGCGCGAGCGGCTTGGCTGCGGAGGGCGAGGCCAGCGGCGGGGTGAGCGCGCTCACCCGGTCGATCACCTGGCTCACCAACGGGGCCGAGGCCATCGGCGCAGGCATCATGATCGACGGTTTGGCCGTGATGATGATCTTCGTGGTCACCCTGGTGTCGCTGCTGGTACACGTCTACTCCACCGACTACGTGGCCGGCGACCGGCGCTACACCCACTTCTTCGCCTTCTTGAGCCTGTTCACCGCCTCGATGCTCTTCTTCGTCACCGCCTCCACCACCCTTCAGATGCTGGTGGGCTGGGAGCTGGTGGGGGTGTGCTCCTTCGCGCTCATCGGCCACTGGTGGGAGCAGAAACCCAACTCCGATGCCGCCCTCAAGGCCTTCTTCACCAACCGGGTGGGCGACATGGGCCTCATCATCGGGGTGTCGATCCTGTTCTTCGGCGCGGGCACCTTCGACGTGATCGGGGTGAACGAGGCCGCCATCAACGGGTCCATGAGCCACACGGTCACCCTGGCCGCCGCGCTGTGCCTCACCGCGGCGGTCATGTCCAAGTCGGGGCAGTTCTTCCTCCACACCTGGCTGCCCGACGCCATGGCCGGGCCCACGCCCGTGTCGGCTCTCATCCACGCCGCCACCATGGTGGTGGCCGGCGTCTTCATGGTGGCCCGGCTGTACGGGGTGTTCTTCGAGGGCTTCACCATCGGCGGCGCCAGCGTCAACCTGCTGGCGCTGATCGGCGGGCTCACCACCCTGGTGGGCGCCACCCTGGCCTTCGTCCAGAACGACATCAAGCGGGTGCTGGCCTACTCCACCGTCTCCCAGCTGGGCTACATGGTGCTGGCCTTGGGCGTGGGGGCGTGGACGGCGGCTTTGTTCCACCTGTTCACCCACGCCTTCTTCAAGGCCTGCCTGTTCCTGGGGTCGGGCTCGGTCAGCCACGCCGTCCACTCCTTCGACATGAAAAAGAACATGGGCGGGCTGCGCAAGGCCATGCCCCACACCTACCGCACCTTCATGATCGCCGCGGTGGCGCTGGCCGGATTGCCCATCTTCTCGGGCTTCTGGTCCAAAGACGAGATCCTGGTGGGCACCGGCGGGTGGGGGCTGTTGGGCGGTACCGGGGCCAACGGGGCCTACACCGCGATGCTGGCCATGGGCATGGTCACCGCCGCGCTCACCGGGGCCTACATGACCCGGGTGGTGTACCTCACCTTCTTCGGCGAGTACCGGGGCCACGGCACCCCCCACGAGTCCGGGCCCCGGATCACCGTGCCGCTGTGGATCCTGGCCGGTCTGGCCACCGTGGCCGGGTTCATCAACTTCCCGGCCGGCTTCCAGCTCGTGCCCGCGTCATGGGAGGAGAAGTTCTTCCACTGGGTGGAGCCCGTGGGCACGAGCTACTTCCCCGCCGTCAAGCACGCCACCCCGTCGTGGAGCTTGGCCATCGTGTCGGTGGTGGTGGCCCTCATCGGCATCGGCGCCGCCTACCGCTACTACTTCGTGCGGGTCGGGGCGGTGAGCCCCGCCGCCACCGAGCGGCCCGACGGGCTCACCGCCAAGTCCTCGCTGGCCCGCCTCGGCCACCGGATTCTGGTGAACAAGTACTACCTCGACTGGCTGTACACCACGGTGATCGTCGGTTTCGTCAAAGGGCCGCTGGCCCGGGCGGCCTACTGGACCAACCAGAACATCATCGACCGGGTGGTCAACGAGGCTGGCACCCGCTCGGTGCAAGCCGGAAACATCGTGTACCACAAGGTAGACCAGCTGGTGGTGGACGGCATCGTCAATGCCACCGGCAAGATCTCCGACAGCTCAGGAGAGGAGCTGCGCCGCATCCAAACCGGCAAGGTGCAGCAGTACGCCGCCATCATGTTCATCGCCGCCACCATCCTGGCCGGGATCTTCATCATCGTCATCTAGGGAGCGCGCATACATATGGGTGATTTTCTCAACAACTGGGGGCTCAGCATCCCGACGTTCCTGCCAATTATCGGCGCGGCCGTCATGCTGCTCATCCCCAAGGAGCGAGAGCAGCTCCACAAGCTGATCGCCTTGGCCACCACCGTGGCGGTGGCCGTCTTCGGCGTGCTGCTTTTGATCCAGTTCGTCGACAACGACAACTACGGAGCGCTGAACTTCGTGGTGGACAAGGGATGGATCGACGTCATCGACTCCCGCTACATCATGGGGGTCGACGGCATCTCACTGCCGCTGATGCTGCTCACCATGCTGATCGTGCCCCTGTGCGTGATCTACTCCTGGAACCACTTCCCGAAACCGCACAACCCCAAGGCATTTCTGATGCTGCTGCTCATCCTGGAGACCGGGATGATCGGCACGTTCGCCGCCCAAGACCTGATTTTGTTCTTCGTGTTCTTCGAGGTTGTGCTTTTGCCCATGTACTTCATGATCGGGGTGTGGGGGGGCGAGAACCGGCGCTATGCCGCCATCAAGTTCTTCCTGTTCACCCTGTTCGGCTCGGCGCTGATGCTGGTGAGCTTCTTGGCCCTGTACTTCTTGGCCGACCCGGTCATGGTGGGCGGCGAGCTGGCCCGCACCTTCGACATGCGGCTCCTGCCCGAGGCCGCCGCAGGCATCGCCA
Organism: Candidatus Poriferisocius aerobius; assembly: GCA_028278955.1. Lineage (GTDB taxonomy): Bacteria > Actinomycetota > Acidimicrobiia > Acidimicrobiales > Bin134 > Poriferisocius > Poriferisocius aerobius. Next base: position 2,562 of record JAPYOC010000041.1, on the reverse strand, counting down.
AGTCGTCGCAGGTCTGGGTGTTCGGGGGCATGTTCCTGGGATTCGGGATCAAGGTGCCCATGTTCCCATTCCACACCTGGCTGCCCGACGCCCACACCGAGGCACCCACCGTGGGCTCGGTGATCCTGGCCGCGGTGCTGTTGAAGCTGGGCACCTACGGATTCGTCCGCATCGCCATCCCCATCCTGCCCGAAGCGGCCGCTGAGTGGGCGCCGTTCATCGGGCTGCTGGCGGTGATCGGAATCATCTACGGCGCCCTGGGCTGTCTGGCCCAGCGGGACCTCAAACGGCTGGTGGCCTTCTCATCGGTGGCCCACATGGGCTTCGTGATGCTGGGCATCGCCACCCTCACCGACTTCGGCATCAACGCCGCAGTGTTCGGCATGGTGGCCCACGGGCTCATCACCGGGATGCTGTTCTTCTTGGCCGGATCGGTGAAGGATCGTTACCACACCTTGGACATGTCCCGACTGGGCGGGCTGTTGGTGCAGGCGCCCCGCATGGGCTGGATCCTCGGATTCTGCGCCATGGCCTCGCTGGGGCTGCCCGGGCTGGCCGGGTTCTGGGGCGAGTTCCCGGCCATCTTGGCCTCTTACAACCCCGCCGAGGTGCTGGCCGAGGAGACCTTCCGGTCGTACATGGTGGTAGCCGCACTAGGAACCGTGCTGGCCGCCGGCTACCTGCTGTGGATGCTTCAAAAGACCGCCTTCGGCGCACCCCGCGAGGAGTTCGCCAACAACCCCGGCATCCGCGACGCCACCGTCTCCGAGTACATGGCCTGGGCCCCGCTGCTCATTTTGATCTTGCTTCTGGGGGTGTACCCCCAACTGCTGTTCGGGGCCACCGACCCTGCGGTGATCAATTCGCTGAGCGACTGCCTCGACTCTGCGACCAGCGGCGCTTGCTTCGACGCCGCGGCCGGGAAGTAGCCCGCGCCGATGCTCTCGTCCCTGCCGTCGATCGCCGGCTTCGTCCGACCCGACATCGACTGGCACGCCGTCGCGCCCGAACTCACCCTGCTGGGGGTGGGCGCGGTCGTCACCCTAGTTGACATTGTGCTGCTAGAGCGGGGACGGGCCTACACCTCGGCGCTGGCCGGCATCGGCCTGCTGGTGGCGCTGATTCCCATCGTCACTTTGGCCGCAGCGGGCGACACCCGGGAGATGTTCGGCGGAGCCTTCGTGGTGGACGACTTCGCTCTGATCTTGAAGGCCATGTTCATCGTGGTCGCCTACGTCGTGGTGCTTTTGTCCACCAACTACATCGCCGAGGGCGACTACTGGGAGAACGAGTACTACGGCCTTTTACTGTCATCGGTGCTGGGCATGGTGCTGATGGCCTCGGCCCGCGACCTGATCACAATCTTCGTGGCCTTGGAGCTGCTGTCCATCCCCGCCTATTTGATGGCGGCGTGGCGCAAGGCCGACCCCAAGAGCAACGAGGCCGGGCTCAAGTACTACCTGATGGGGGTGTTCGCCTCGGCCATCATGCTGTACGGCATGTCGCTGCTGTTCGGCCTGGCCGGCGACACCCGCTTAGCCGCGATCTCAACCGCGGTGGGCGAAGAAGGCTCCAACCCGGTGGTGGTCCTCGGGATCATCTTCGTGATCGTCGGGTTCGCCTTCAAAGTCTCCGGGTTCCCCTTCCACACCTGGGCCCCCGACACCTACGAGGGCGCCCCCACCCCGGTGACCGCCTTCTTGGCCGTGGCCGCCAAAGCGGCCGGGTTCGTGGCCCTGATGCAGCTGGTACACGCCGGGTTCCCCGACGCCCAAGACATCTATCAGCCGCTGCTTTGGATTCTGGCTGTGGGCTCGATGACTGCGGGCAACCTCATGGCTCTGCGCCAGGAGAACATCGTGCGCCTCATGGCCTACTCCGGGGTGTCGCAAGCTGGCTTCATGCTGGCCCCTCTGGCCGTGGCCGGCGACATCGGCGCCGACGCCCTCTCCGCCGTGATCACCTATGTGCTGATCTACGCGGCCATGAACCTGGGCGCCTTCGCGGTGATCATCGCGGTGGCCCGTCGCACCGCCTCCGGCGACATCAGCTCCTATGCCGGGCTGTTCAGGTACGCCCCCGGCCTGGCCATCCTCATGTCGGTCTTTGTCTTCTCCCTGGCTGGCATTCCTCCACTCGGCGGCTGGTTCGCCAAGTTCGCCGTGTTCCGGGCGGTGGTGGAGGCTGACACCGGCTGGGGCTATTCGCTGGCCGCCATCGCCGCCATCAACTCGGTGATCGCCCTCTTCTATTACGCCAAGGTGGCCCGCATGATGTGGTTTGAGAACACCCCTGAAGGGGCCGACACCTCATCGCTGCGGGTGCCCCCCTCGCTGGTGGCCGCCCTCGGCCTCACCGCTGCCGCCACCCTGCTGTTCGGCATCTACCCCGCCGTCATCACCCACTTCACCGACGGCGCCCTCATCGCCCTACCCTGAAACAAGGCTCTGGACGGCGATGCCGCGCGCGAAATAGGGTGGGTCGAAATCTTCCCCCTTCCCATTCACATTTGTTCGGGTAGAGGAAAATAGTGATGCAAGCTGTCACCGCAACCATCATCGG
>JAPYOC010000040.1 GCA_028278955.1 Candidatus Poriferisocius aerobius | reverse complement strand
GGACTACATCATCCTCGACGGTCGGGGAGGGGGCACCGGGGCCGCTCCGGTGATCTTCCGCGACCACATCTCGGTGCCGACCATCCCGGCGCTGGCCCGCGCCCGCCGCCACCTCGATGCCCGGGGCCGGCGAGACGTTACGCTGATCGTGACCGGCGGCCTGCGAACGCCCCCCGATTTTGCCAAAGCGCTGGCCCTCGGGGCCGACGCGGTGGCGGTGTCCAATGCGGCGATGCAAGCCATCGGCTGCTTGGGCATGAGAGCCTGTGCCAGCAACAACTGTCCGGTGGGGATCGCCACCCAGCGGCCCGAGCTGCGAGCCCGGCTTCCCGTGGAAGAGGCGGCCGAGAGGCTGCACAACTTCCTCGGCGCGTCGGTGGAGCTGATGAGCGTTTTGGCCCGGGCCTGCGGGCATGCCCATCTGCGGGAGTTCTGCGCCGACGACCTGACCACATTCGACCGGGAGATGGCCCACCTTGCTGCCGTCCGGTACGGCGGGGCGCGTCCTTCCGCTTGAGAAGCATTGAGCGGGCCGAGCGGGCGGCCGGGTTCGTGTTCATTGGCCTTGGTATCTCCTCAAGGCCCGGGGGATGGCGGCCACCCCGGCACCGGCGATGGCCACGGCGGCGATGGTGGGGATCCACACCCAGGCCGGGGGGAGTTCCAGCTCGAAGAAACTCCGAGCCCACGGCCACCCCATCACGATCATGTACGACCCGGCCATGGCCGCGGCCAAGCCGATCTTCCACGGCCGCAGCGGACGGCTGATCACCACCAAGATCACCAGCCCGACCCCAAGCAGGGTGAACGTGGCCACGGTGCGGGCCTCAGCCAGGCTGACCTCGGCATGGCGGCGGGCGATCTCATAGACGAAGAACGACGCCACCGCAGCCAGCACCCCGGCGGGGATCGAGAACCGCAGCACCCGGGGCAAAAAGCCGGGGCGGACCAGCTCGGTGCTGGGCGCCAGGGCCAAGAAGAAGCCGGGAACGCCGATGGAGAAGGTGCCGACCAGGGTGAGGTGGCGGGGCAGGAACGGGTACTCCACGGTGAAGACGCCCACCAGCACGGTGAGCAGCACGGCATAGGCCGCCTTGGCCACGAACAGGTTGGCCACCCGCTCCACGTTGTTGATGACCTTGCGCCCCTGCGCCAGCACCTCGGGCAGCGTGGCGAACGAGTTGTCGAGCAGCACCAGCTGGGCCACGGCCCGGGTGGAAGCCGAACCGCTGCCCATGGCGATGCCCATGTCGGCGTTCTTGAGCGCCAGCACGTCGTTCACGCCGTCGCCGGTCATGGCCACGGTGTGGCCCCTCGACTGCAGGGCGTCCACCATGGCCCGCTTCTGCTGGGGGGTCACCCGGCCGAACACCGCGTTCTCGGCCAGCGCGGCGGCCATCTCGTCGGTGCCGTCGGGCAGCTCCCGGGCGTCGAGGTGGTTGCGGGCGTTGGGGATGCCGGCCCGCTCGGCCACGGCGGCCACCGTGGCGGTGTGGTCGCCGGAGATCACTTTGAGGTGTACCCCCTGCTCGCGGAAGAAGGCCAAGATCTCCGGGGCGTCGGGGCGGATGGTGTCTTCCAGCAGGATGAGGGCGAGGGGCGTCCGGCCCTCGGGCAGCGTTTCGCCGGCCAGAGGCTCGGGGCTTCGGGCCAGCAGCAGGGTGCGCCGGCCCGCCTCGGCATGGACCGTCACTCGGTCCATCACCTCGGGCCGATCTCCGGCGATCACGTCGGGGGCGCCGAAGTAGAAGGCGCCGTGGTCGGCGAATTCCACCGCCGACCATTTGCGGGCGCTGGAGAACGGGATGCTGGCCACCGGCGCCCAATCGCCGGCGCCGGGCGCGGGGTGGGCGTCTCGCACGGCCACCATGGTGGCGTTGGGGGCCTCGTCGGCGTGGGCCATGGCCCCCAGGGCGGCGGCCACCAGCGCGGGGTCGGCACCGGGCAGGCCCTCCACGTCGCCGAAGCCGATGTGGCCGGTGGTGATGGTGCCGGTCTTGTCCAGGCAGAGCACGTCGGTGCGGGCCAACAGCTCCACCGTGGCCAGCTCCTTGGCCAGCGCCCGGCGGCGGGCCAAGGCCACCACCCCGGCCACGAAGGAGAGGCTGGTGAGCAGCACCAGGCCGTCGGGCACCATGGCCACCGCGGCCGCCACCGTGCCCTGGAGGGCGTTCTGCCAGCGGTCCTCGGTGTCGAGCAGCACCAGTATCAAAAGCGCCGAGGCCGGGGGAATGATGATGATGAGCCAGCGCAGTACGGTGTCGATGCCCCGGCGCAGCTCGCTGTTCACCAGGGTGAAGCGGCGAGCCTCCTCCGAAAGGGCGCTGGCGTAAGACTCGGCGCCGATGCGGGTGGCCTGGTAGCGACCGCTTCCCGCGGCCACGAAGCTGCCGGACAAAAGCTCGTCGCCCGGCTCTTTCTCGATGGGGTCGGCCTCGCCGGTGAGCAGTGACTCGTCGGCCTCGAGGCCAACCGAGGCGAGCACGGCCCCATCCACCACCACCTGGTCCCCGGGAGCCAGAATCAGCACTTCGTCGGCCACCACCTCGCTGACACCGACCTCGAAGACCTCGCCGTCGCGCACCACCTGGGCCTTTGGGGCGCTGAGAACCGCCAGCTTGTCCAGCTCTCGTTTGGCCCGGATCTCTTGGGCCACGCCGATGACGGCGTTGGACACCACCACTCCGACGAACAGCCCGTCGCGGGGGAACCCGGCCACCAGAATGGTGGCGAACAGCGCCAGCATGATGCCGTTGACGGGGGAGAACACGTTGGCTCGCAGAATCTGGGGCAGCGTCCGCACCGGGGCGTCCGGCACCGTCACTGCCAAACGCGAAGCGTCACTGCCAAACGCGAAGCGTCACTGCCAAACGCGAAGCGTCACTGCCAAACGCGAAGCGAGCCCTCAAGCGTGGCGGCGGCCACCGACAGGGTGCCGTCGGGACGGGTGAGCACCGCGATATTGGTGGCCAGCGTGCCGTCGAGCGAGCGGCGCCACACATCCACTGCCCCGTCGGGGCCATGGCGCACTCCCGCTATGTGCTGACGGTCGAGTGTGGGGAGGATCACCTCGACATAGCCGTCGCGGTCGATGTCGGCGGCCACGGCCTGCTCGAGGTTCCGGGTGCCGAATTCGTGGGACCGGTAGCCAGTCCGTGTCGCCACAACCCTCAATTCCCCCCCGCTGAAGCCCAGAAACCTCAGCGATCCCCGGGCGTCGGGGTAGAGGACCTCGGCTATCTCGGTTTGCCCGGTGGGACCGAGCGGTCCCACCGCCACCAGGTGTCGCCAGCCCAACAATCGGTCCACCGGGTCGCTGACCGCCACCACACCGCCGCCGGCGCTCGAGGCGGCCACGATCCAGACCTCGCGGTCGTTGCTGACGGTGAGCACCACTTCGCTGGCGCCGTCGCCGTCCACATCGGCCAACAAGGGCGCGATGGACTCGATGACGTCGTCCCCCGACCGGTAGACGGTCTCCACCTCGTTCGCCCCAACCGTCACCACAACCGCAGAGGTGGCCTCCAGGCTGTCGCCCAACGCCGAATGGGGGAAGCGATCGCTGGGCTCAGCCAGCACCAGCACTTTCTCCGGGCTGAGTTGGACCACCCGGGTGTCGGGGAGAACCCTGAGGTCAGGGCGCCACAGCGAGCCGTCGGGCTCCAGCACGGTGAGCCGCTGGAGGTTGTCGACGTAGACGGCTCGGTTGCCGGCCAGGTACACAGGCACACTGGTGGGCGACGCGTTGGC
>JAPYOC010000004.1 GCA_028278955.1 Candidatus Poriferisocius aerobius | reverse complement strand
TTGGGCTATGTCCAATGACATCAACCGGCTCCTCCCGGCCCCTTCGGCGCATAGCACCATCGAAGCTATTGTTGCAGACGCGAAGCGAGCTGAGGTGCCTATCCGCTTGGAGTTCCTCCAGCAGCCTCAAGAGGACGGCAGCCCCGGCCCGGGGCCTCTTGCCGAGTTCATGAGAGCTGGCGACCGTCGCTGGCTCGTGCTATGGATGTTGGTGTTGACCAAAGCGAGTGGCGACGACTTCAGCGTGACACCCGCGTCGACTGTTTGGGCGCGGGCCATGGGGTTCGACCTTCCAGACTCCAAGAGCGCGAGAACAGCCATCTCCAAGGCATGGACTCGGCTAGAGCGACGCATCTTATCACGCGGGAGAGGGCACACCGAAACACACGCGTCACGCTTCTGCGCGAAGATGGTTCAGGGCATCCATATGAACATACGCCTGGGTCGGCGCGGGAGCGCTATCTAAGGTTGCCCCACGCGTTCTGGCTCAGCGGACCTGCGATGTCAAGTCGCTGGTATCAGGTATTGAGCCTCCCAGAGATCGCCATGCTGCTGGTTGCACGCACCTTGGGGAACGAGTTTCGACTGCCGGTTGAATCTGTGCCTGATTGGTACGGCATCAGCGCCGACAGCGCTAGCCGTGGGTTTCATGGGCTCCAAGCACATGGGCTGCTCAGCATTGATAAGCACTACAAGGAAGCGCCGCTCACTCCACAAGGCTACACGGCCGAGAATCGCTACACGCTCCAACCTCCGTTTGGCCCAATGCCTGTCAAGCAAAGCCCAAGACGTGAGGATCGGCGATGAGGCCACTAACCAACGCGACCAGTCGGTTCTGCTGGACACCTTCCGAGGGGCCGACAATGCCCCGTTTCAATACGACTGGAGGTCTAAGTCTGAGCCACTCCTCTGGTTCGCTGATGCTGCCTGTGCCATCGCAGCAGAGTTTTTTCTGGGCAACAGGAAGGAATCCCACGAGCGGCTTGAGGCGGCTGGTCTCATTGAGGTGAGTTCTGCAAACATGCGTCAGCCCCGGCTCCCGTCCTAGTCGATCCGCTTGTGGCGGATCCTCGGCCTGGCACTCCGGGGCTTCCGTCTTCCCACTGGAACAGCACCAGCAGACCTTCTCATTATCGTTCACGAGGCGTGACAATGCAACTACGTTCTGGCTGAGAACGCAGGCGATGGATCAGCACTGCACTCCCCCGACAGGGGCCCGGCCTCCTCTTGCTGGGGCGGCGGCCGCCCAAGGGTAGGGTTGAGGCGGTGAGCGCTCGCTCGGCCATGGCGGTCCCCTCAGATGCTCTTGCCAGCTACTCCGAGGCTCTCGACAAGATTGACTCCTCGGTCGACACCGAGGACGACCTCAAGGTACCGACGGCCAACTTCCTAAAGGCTTTCGGCGGCGGCCGGTTCGAGGTACGGAGCGAGCACGCTACCGCTGTCGGCAGGCCGGATCTGCTGATCCGCACATCGGATGGGCGAGTGGTCGGTCACATCGAGTTGAAGCACATGACAAAGCCCGCTGATCCTCGGAAGCTGCGAGACCGCCACGACAAAGACCAGTGGGAGGCATTTCAGGCCCTGCCCAACCTGATTTACAGCAACGGGACCGAGGCCACATTGTGGCGCGACGGAGCGCAGGTGGGCGAGAAGCCGGTCTCAGCGGACTCCGATGCTTGGGCGGAGCTGTGGAATGAGTTCTTGGGCTACACCCCGACGGTCGACTCGGATCCGAGGGCGCTGGCCAAGACCATGGGGCGGCGCGCCCGGCTGCTTCGCCTTGCCGTGGGGAAGGCGTTGGCTGAGGACAGCCGAGGTCCGAAGATGCCCTCCGAAGATGCCTGGTGGGTGGACTTCTACGAGGCGTTCATCAAGCAGTACGACCGGAAGCTGCAGCAAGACAGGGGCGTGTTCTACACGCCGGCTGAGATCGTGGATTACCATATCCGGGCCGCCGATTGGGCCTTGCGGCGATTACTCGGCAAGACGAGGGGATTCGCGGGCGGTGGCGTGGAGACCCTCGACCCGGCGTGCGGCACCGGCACCTATCTGGCTCGGCTGATCGAATATGTGTCCGCCAAAACCCGTGCTGAGCAGGGGCCGGGGGCGGTGATGGAGGCAGTGTCCAAGACCGCCGGGAACCTGTGGGGGTTCGAGCTGATGGTGGCCCCCTACACGGTGGCGAGGATGCGGCTGGCCGCCAAGTGCTGGGCCCACGGAGTCGAGCTGGACCAGAGTCGGGTGCTGTTGACGGACACTCTGTCGCCCTCGGGTTTTCAGCAGACGAGCACGGTATTCGCTCGAGATATTGCCGCCCAGCAGGAGCGGGCCAACCAGGTGAAGGATCCAAAGACACGGGTAACCGTGGTGATCGGCAACCCGCCCTACGACCGCGACCAATCGCAAGCAGACAGCGCTGAGAAGGACAAAGGCCGCCGGCTCGGGGGGATGATCAGACACGGCGACGGGAACGAGCCGGGGCTGATAGAGACCTTCTTGGAGAAGACTCCACCAGAGATGCGCCGTCAGGCCCATGTGATTCACGAGTTGGCCACATACTTCTGGCGGTGGGGCATCTGGAAAGTCTGCGAACAAACCCATGAGGGCAAGCCCTCTCCTGGTGGCCCCGGCGTCGTCTCCTACATCACTCCTTCTGCATGGCTGCGCTCCGACCCGTGGGCCGGGATGCGCCATCACTCGCGAGCCAGGTTCGACGACATCTGGGTAATCGATCTCGGTGGAGACCAGCGCAGTGCCCGAGACGATGGTGAGAACGTCTTTCCTGTCCAGACCCCCGTGTGCATCACCGTCGCGGTGCGCATCGGCGACGAGACTGCTGCACCTGCTGAAGTGCGCTACCGCAAGCTCACGGGCACTCGCGCCGAGAAGCTGGCGGCGCTGAGCGAAATCAGCTTGGACGGCGATGGCTGGCAAGAGGCTCCAACGGGCTGGACCGACAAGTTCCTCCCGACAGGAGAGAGCAGCTGGTACCAGGCCCAGGCATCTGTCGACAACGTTCTGGTATGGCAGTCGCCCGGTGTTCAATACAACCGCGCATGGCCAATCGCCCTAACCGAAGATGTGCTGAGAAGAAGGTGGCAGCGGTTGGTTTCCGCATCAACAGGCGAAGATGGCTCGGGGAGGTCGGAGCGGAGCGCGCTGTTCAAGGAAACCCGGGACCGCAAACTTGATAGCGGCGTGAAAACTTTAGATGGAGGCTCTCGCCCCATCCCTCGCACTATCGCTGAGTTGAACGAGCGGGCACCTGACCCAAAGATCGTGGAGTACGCCTATCGCCCGTTCGACAACAGGAGAGCCATAGCTGATAGCCGTGTCGGGGACATGATGCGCCCCGATCTATTGGACAAGGCACAGCCCTCGGCAGGCCTACTTGGTGACTGCCACCCTCACCGAAGCAGCAGGCGACGGTCCGACGGCGATTGTTTTCACCCATATCCCCGACAAAAACTCTCATCACGGGAGAGCAGGAATGATCTTCCCTCTCTGGCGAGACAGAGAGGCGACGGACGCCAACGCCGACGAAGCCACCGTCAATCGGCTCTCCGAGAAGTACGGCCAGCAGGTTTCAGGCGAACAGGTTTGGAACTACTGCGCTGGGCTGCTCGGCACCGAGGCCTACCCGGAGCGGTGGGGCGACCCGATGGGCATCACGCTCAAGCCTCACATTCCCTTCCCGGAATCCCATGATGACTTCGAGGCCCTGGTAGGCATTGGGAGGCGTTTGGTGGAGATCGCCAAAGGCACCGGCTTGGACAGATCAGGGGTGCAGTGCATCGTGGCTGTGGACCCATCCAAGCTCCCCGATTTCACCGACCGCTGCTACCGCCCCGACGACAACGCCCTCAGATTCGGCGGCGGCGAGTTCACTGGCGTGACCCCCGACATCTGGAACCACCAAGTATCCGGTTACAGAACGTTGCCGCGCTGGATCAAAGCCCGATCCTCCACCCCCGGAGGCCGCAAATCGTCCCCTCTCGACGACATCTTGCCCACAACCTGGGAATTCACCCGAGACCTCATCGAAGTCTGTGATAAGATCACCTCCCTAAACAAAGCCGCAGAACAAGCCCGCCCAATCCTCACCCGCATGACCGCCCCCGAGTGATTGCCAGAGTCTGCTACGACTTCTTGCCCAACTTCCCGAGCTGCCCGGCGTAGTTATCACCCACCGCTTCTCTCTCGATGTCCCTGCCGAAGCCTTCGCGGCCGTCGCTACCCCCGTCTCCGGTGCCATCAAGGTGGTGCTTGAGCCGTAGAGCGTGGCTTGAGCAGAAGAGTGCAGATGTCGGAGTAGGCAACCGACGCTTGATCAGGTTGATGTAGGCGGGGTTCAGCTCGATTCCTGCCCAGTTGCGACCTAGTTCTTGGGCAGCGATGAGGGTGGTGCCAGAGCCGGCGTAGGGGTCGAGAACGGTGTCGCCGGGCTGGCTTGTGATCTCGATGCAGCGGCCAGCGAGGGTCATGGGCATGACGGCCGGGTGGTCTTCGACGCCGCCGGCGTTCCCTTTCCGGGGTTCGGTGTTGATGTCCCACATCGTTCGGAGCCGGCGGCCGTTGGGGCCCATTACGGCGGCTGTGTTGTAGTAGTAGTCCTGGTTCTTGGACAGCAAGAACACCGTCTCATGGGATTTGGTGGGGCGGTCGGAGACCGACTCGGGATGGGCGTTGGGCTTGTACCAGATGACTTCGGAGCGCAGCCACCAGCCCGCATCCTGGAGGGCGAATGCCAGTCGCCACGGAACGCCGATCAGGTCTTTGGGCTTCAAACCCTCGGGAGTGGGAGGCCGGACCGCCATGGCCCGAGCCCGGTTCTTGCGGTCTGGGGCCCGGTACCTTCGATTGCCGGAGGTATAGGAGTCGCCCACGTTCAACCATGCCGTGCCGTCGTCGGCCAGCACTCGGCGCACCTGGTCGAAGGCCATGACGATGCTCTTGACGTATTCCCCCAAAGCGTCGTCGCGTCCGATCTGCCCCTCGGCCGCATAGTCCCGAAGCGACCAGTAGGGCGGCGACGTCACCACCGTCTGCACGCAGCCGTCAGGGAGCAGCCCCAGGGCTTCGATCGCGGGGCCGCACACCAGTGTGGGGCCATCGAGCGCGTCCAGCGGGTCGTCTGCCCCTACACCTAGTCGAGTGTGCGCTCCTGGC
>JAPYOC010000039.1 GCA_028278955.1 Candidatus Poriferisocius aerobius | reverse complement strand
CCGCTGGCGCCGCCCTCCCCGCCCTCAACCAGCACGGAGACCAGCTCCGAGACGAATTCGGCTCCTAGCGCCCCCGCGCGAGCCGGACAGCCCCGCTGACGGCGCGGCGAGCACGCCCACGAGCCAGTAAGTCCTGGATTTTGGGGGAAGGCAGCCAGGGTTCAGGCGAAGCGCTGGCGCAAGCGGAACTTCTCCACCTTGCCGTTGCCGGTTCGGGGAAGCTCGTCGACCGCCTCGATGGTGGTGGGCACCTTGTAGGGGGCAAGGACTCCCTCGGTGTGGGCTCTCAGGTCGTCTTCGCTGGGCAGCTCACAGCCGTCAGCCACCACGATGAAGGCCGCCACGGTCTCGCCCAGCACCGCATCGGGCCGGGCGACCACCGCCAGGTCGCCCACAGACGGATGGGTGCGCAACGCAGCCTCCACCTCGATGGTGGACAGGTTCTCACCGCCCCGGCGGACGATGTCCTTCTGGCGGTCCACGAAGAACAGGTAGCCGTCCTCGTCCACGTAGCCCAGATCGCCGGTGTGGAACCACTCGCCCGACAGGGCGGCTTCGGTGGCTTCGGCGTCTTCGATGTAGCCCTTGAAGCCGATGTTGGACCGCAGAAAGCAGATTTCTCCCGTCTCGCCCACCGGCGCCTCAGAACCGTCGGGCAACAGGATCTGAAGCACCGACCCCTCGAACGGCTTGCCCACCGAACCGGGTCGGCGGGGTTCGTCCAAGCGGGTATAGGTGCCCGAGCCGGCCTCGGTCATGCCGTACCAGTCCATGCAGGGCACCCCGTAGCGCTCTTCGATCTGCTCGATGATCGGCGCACAGCCCAGCGGGATCATCACCCGCAGCGAGTGCGACCTCTCATGGGGCCCGGGGGGCCGAGCCATCAAGATGTTGATGATGGGCACCAGGGTGAGGAAGTAGGTCGGCCGGTAGAGGTCGACCAACGGCCAGAACCGCGACGCCGAGAATCTCCGCGGCATGACCACGCTGGCCCCCCGGCTCAGCGCGGAGATCACCCCGCCCATGGCGTTGCCGTGGAACAGCGGGGTCACCACCAGGGAGCGGTCGGTGTGGGTGAGGCCGAACATCTCCTCGAAGGGGATGGCCCCTCGGGAGAACAGCTCGGGGCTCGCCGACACCGCCTTGGGGCGGCCGGTGGTGGTTCCCGAGGTGTAGAGCACGCTGCCCTCCACGAACCCGTCCACCGGGGGCAGATCCAGTCCCGCGCCCGGCGGCGCTTCGCCGATGAGGTCGGCCAGCAGCAGCGCCCCATCCACCGCCTCGTCCACGCTCACCACCGCCTCGATCAACTCGGCGCTCGCCGCCAAGGCCATCGCCCGCTCAGCCCGCTCAGCCTCGACAAAGACCAGGCGGCACTGCGAGTGGTTGAGCACAAAACCAAGCTCCGCATCGGACCACTCCGGATTGGCGGGCACGACGGCCAGCCCGCTGGCCTGTATCCCCAGCTGGCACTCGATGTGCTCGGGGCGGTTCTGCATCCAGATACACGCCCGATCGCCCAAACCCAGTCCGAAACGGGTTCGGAATTGGTGGGCCAACGCCCCGCCGTTCACCGCCAGCTCGCGATAGGTCCGGTGGCCGTCCTGCTCGGTGAGCACCGCCAGCTTGTCGGGCCAGGTGTGGCTGAAGTCCAAGACGACGTCGTACAGGGTTGGCATCGGCGAGCAGCCTAGCGGTGTGTCGCAGAAAGCCCGGGCTCACGCAGTTGACCGTTACCCCCGTGCCCGCTGTGGCCCCCAAGCCGGCTCATCGCGGTCTGTAGTGTTGACGGGCAATGAGCAGTTCGACAGGCCGGTTGTTTCAGGTCACGACCTTCGGGGAGTCCCATGGCGGCGGCATCGGCGCAGTGGTGGACGGCTGCCCGCCCCGGCTCCCGCTGAGCGAGGAGATGATCCAGCGCGATCTCGACCGCCGCCGGCCGGGCCAGAGCCGGCTCACCACCCTGCGGAACGAGGCCGACAAGGCGGCAATCCTCTCGGGGGTGTTCGAAGGCCGGACACTGGGGTCTCCCATCGCCGTCCTAGTGGGCAACACCGATGCCCGGCCCGGCGCCTACGAGGAGTTCAAGGACGTCTACCGCCCCTCCCACGCCGACTACACCACCGAGGCCAAGTACGGCATTCGCAGCTGGCAGGGCGGAGGGCGGGCCAGCGCCCGGGAGACCATCGGCCGAGTAGCGGCCGGCGCTATCGCGCGCCAGCTCCTGGGCACCGCGGCCGACATCGAGGTACTGGCCTGGGTCCGCCAGGTAGGAACCATCACCGCCGAAGTCGATCCCGCCGCGGTGACCCTGGCCGGGGTGGAGGCCGACGCTACCCGATGCCCGTCGCCGGAACACGCCGAGTCCATGGCCGAGGCCATCGCGGCGGCCCGGCGCGATGGCAACTCGCTGGGCGGGATCGTCGAATGCGTGGCCAAAGGAGTGCCCCCCGGCCTGGGCGCGCCGGTGTTCGACAAGCTGGACGCCGATCTGGCCAAAGCCGCTCTGTCGCTGCCCGCGGCCAAGGGCTTCGAGATCGGCTCGGGCTTCTCGGGAGCGGCCCTGACCGGCCGGGAGCACAACGACCCGTTCATCCCCGGTCCCCACGGCCGCCCCCGCACTGCCTCCAACCGGTCCGGCGGGGTGCAGGGCGGTATCAGCAACGGCGAGGACATCGTGATCCGGGTGGGGTTCAAGCCCACCGCCACCATCGCGTCGGCCCAGGACACGGTGGATCGCGACAACAACCCGGTCACCCTGGCCGCCCGCGGTCGCCATGACCCGTGCGTGCTGCCCCGGGCAGTGCCGATGGTGGAGGCCCAGGTGCTGCTGGTGCTGGCCGACCACTGGCTGCGCCAACGGGCCGTGGACGTGATCAGCGGCAGGTGAGCGAGGCCAAGCCCTCACCTCGCAGACGCTAGTGTTCACCTGTGACCGCTCCGCATCGGTTCCCTCAATTCAGCGTGTTCATGCCTCAGATGCGGATGGACATGGCCACCATCGAGGAGCGGGTGCGGGCGGCGGAGGCGTGCGGGTTCCACAAGGTCGACCTCATGGATCATCTGAGCCCTCCCATGCTGCCCGCTGCACCGATGTACGACGCCTTCGTGATGGCCACTGCGGTGGCGTCGTGGACCGAGCGCGTGCGCATCGGCCACATGGTGCTGTGCGGGCAATTCCGGCATCCGGCGCTGCTGGCCAAGATGGCGGTGAGCGTCGACCACTTCAGCGGAGGGCGGTTTGATCTAGGCATAGGCTGGGGCTCGGTGCCCGATGAGCTGGGCCGGTTTGGCATCGGCGACGAGCCCCCGGCGGTTCGGGCTGCCCGCCTGCGGGAAACCCTCGAAGTGGTGCAGTCGCTGCTGGCCGGCGAGCCGGTTAGCTACCAGGGCCGGTTCTTCCAGATGGAAAACGCCGAGCAACAGCCCACCCCGGTAAACGGGCATATCCCGATCGTGATCGGCGGGGCGGGGCGCAAGCTGACCATGCCGCTGGTGCGGGACTTCGCCGATTGGTGGAACTGCCCGGTGTACGGGATGGCCGAGTTGGGCGAGCTGATCGCGTTGGCCGGCAATGCCCGCTTGTCGGTGCAGCGGGCCATCGGCCTGGCCCCGTCGTCAGCGGCCCGCCATGAGGTGGTGGCCACCGCCCAGCGCCGGTTCAGCGGCTGGGCCCTGGTGGCGGGAACTCCTGACGAAGTTGCCGAGAAACTGCAAGCCGACCGGGCCATGGGCGCCGAGCAGTTTGTGCTCCAGTTCAGCGACTTCGCCACCCCCGATACGCTCAAGCTGTTCGCCGCCGAGGTCATGCCCGCGGTGGCGTAGCCACCCGATTCTGCTTTCTCTGGGAGCAGAACCCCCCGTATCATCCGACGCATGGGATTCGATGAGCGGGCCAGTCGGGCGGGCCGTTTCAAGCAGGCCCTGGTGGCTCGCGACGATGTGGCCGTCATCGCCGAGATCAAGCGGCGGTCCCCCTCGCGGGGCGATCTGAACGCCGGCCTCGACCCGGCCGAGATGGCCGAGGCCTATCGCGACGGCGGGGCGGCTTGCCTGTCGGTGCTCACCAACCGGGAGATGTTCGGCGGCAGCGGCGGCGACCTTGCCGCGGCATCGCTGGCCTCGGGCTTGCCCATCCTCCGCAAGGACTTCATCACCACCGACGACGACGTCTACGAGTCCCACGACATGGGAGCCGATGCGCTGCTGCTGATCGTCGCCGACCTCGCCGGCGCCCAGCTGGCCGAGCTTCACGAGCTGGCCTTGTCGCTGGGCATGGACGTTCTCACCGAGGTGAAGTCGGAGGCCGAGCTGGAGGCAGCTCTTGAAGCCGGCGCCGACGTCATCGGGGTCAACCAGCGCCACAAGCCCAAGAGCGCGGCGTTCACCATGGATTACCAGCGGGCGGAGCGCTTGGCGCCCCTGCTTCCCGAGCACGTGGTGAAGGTAGCCGAGTCGGGCATCGCCGTTGCCGGCGGAACGACCATGGCCGCGGTGCGAGGCGCCGGCTATGACGCTGCACTCATCGGAGAGGCTTTGGTGACCTCCGGCAACCCCGCAGAAAGGCTCCAAAATCTGCTGATCTGAGGTTGGCCACCCACAGGGACGGTGCCGGTGTGGTTTAGGGGGTTGTGTGGTTAGTCGTTGTCTTTGATGGTGATGACTGCTTGGCTGTCGCCTATCTGGGCGCCTTGGGGGTTTGAGAGTGTGATTTGGAGTGTTTCGTCTGGTTCTTGGGTGTTGTCGTCGTGTACGCAGATGGCCAGGTGTGCTTGGGTGGCGCCGGCGCGGAAG
>JAPYOC010000038.1 GCA_028278955.1 Candidatus Poriferisocius aerobius | reverse complement strand
CCCTGACACAGGACAGTGGTGGAGCATCGCGACCGTTTCACGCGTTTCGGTTTCGAGCTGTTGGAGGCTTCCCTGGGCGGACGTGGCGGGGAGATCGTCGTGATAGACGACGACGAGGTGGAAGACGATCTGGTGCAAGACATGACCGAGGTGTTGACCTCGATGTGCGCCCGTTTGCACGGGAAACGGTCGGCTGCGAGGCGGGCGGAGCGGGCGCTGGCGGCGGCTGGTGGTGCGTTGTGACTAGGTGGAGGTTGGGGGAGTCTTTTGTGGTCGCCCCGCCTGCTGCTGTGACGATCACGACCAAGGTGCGGGCATCGGCTGAAGACGACCAGGTGTTACGCGAGGTAGGGATATTTCTGGGTGGTCTTTATAGAAGCGATTTGGCTGTTAAATACAAACTGGGTTCGGTTGATAAGCACGCGGGGCGGGCTGAGCGTAAAAGGCGTTTGACTGTGGAGTGTTCTTCGCGTTGGGCGGGTTCTATTACGCGTCGTGTGGACGATCAGTATGCTTTGGAGTTGCGGAACCTTGCCGCTCTTCTAGAACGAGATGAAAAAGATGTGAAACAGTTGGAGGAACGCTTGGCGGTTCGCACTGGTGAGAGGAAAGGCCGTTTGAAGGGTTGCCGTTCGCAAGCGGAGCGTTACGAGAAGCAGCAGCGTTTGCAAAGGTTGAAAGCCCGCCGCGAGAACACCCAGCGGCGTTTGGACGAGAACCGGGTGTCTGTTTGCGCTGGCGGCAAGCATTTGGCTAGAAACCGCCACCACCTGGGGGAATGCGACATGTCCGAAGCGGAGTGGAGGGAACGCTGGGACGCGGAGAGAATGTTTTTCACCGCTGACGGGGAAACAGGTTTGCTGTACGGCAATCCGAATATCAGAGTCGTCCCCTGCGGTTCCGGGGAGACTGAATGTCCTGTTCTGATACGCCTTCCTGATGGTTTGAAGCATTTGGCCAACGCTGATGGGCGTTCGCCTGTTTACAAGCTAGACGGCGGGTTGGAATGGAATCATCGCGCCCAGGAGTGGGAGCACCAGTGCAACGCTAGAAGCTCTATATCTTACACTTTGTTCTACAATGTGGATAAACAGGTGCCTGTGAAATGTTTGGGGTTGGATCTCAATTCGGATCATATCGCTGCTTTCAATGTGGACGAGCACGGCAACCCCGTCGGCAAGCCTGCTTCTTTCCCTATAGCCGAAGAAGGCAGTTCCGCTCACAGGCTCGGGAAACTCCGCGAAGCTGTCCACGCCGCGCTGGCTTGGGGCAAACAACACAGCGCGGAAACAGTCGCTGTCGAGAAACTAGACTTCGCTCCGCTCAAAAACCGCGACAACGAAAAGCATCATCGCGGCAAAGCAGGCAAAACCGTTAGAAGGAAAGTCAGCGGCATACCCACATCCAAAGCCACAGCGGCTATAACATCCTCAGCACGCAAACACGGTCTAACGGTAATAGCAGTCGACCCTGCATACACCAGCAAATGGGGGGGCGCGTTACTAGAGGAAACCGTTGAACAGCTCTCGCCGGCAGAAAAGCAGCAGACACCACGCTGCTGCTTCAATGATCGGCAGAAGAAGCCAAGGACACGCAGCCAAGCGTAAGGACGCAGAACCGGAAACGACCAGAGGATCGTCAAGGACAGCCTGCGCCCCAGCGAATCCGCGTAGAGCTGGCATGCCCTCTAGCAACGGGAAAGGACAGCAGCGAGGCGGCCCGGCCCGTGACCTGCTAGCTAAACCCTGCACTAGAACGGACAGGCGTTCAAGATCGTTCAGAACGCCGCAGATAGAATTACAATCTATCTGAAAAGGAACGGTAGCTTGGTCGACATGGCTCGAGTGTTCTCGGGAATCCAGCCGTCGGGAGGCATGCACCTGGGCAACCTGCTGGGCGCGCTGCGCAGCTGGGTGGCCTACCAGCACGAGCACGACGCGGTGTACTGCGTGGTCGATCTCCACGCCCTGACCACCGCCCCCGATCCGGGCGAACTGCGGGACAACACCGTGGCCGCGGCCACCATGCTCTTCTCGGCGGGCATCGACCCCGACCGCTCCACCCTGTTCGTGCAGAGCGCGCTGAGCGAGCACGCCGAGCTGGCCTGGATGCTGGAGTGTACCGTGGGGTTCGGAGAGCTGCGCCGGATGACCCAGTTCAAGGACAAGTCCGACCGGTCTGAGTTCGTGTCGGCCGGCCTGTTCGCCTACCCCGCCCTACAGGCGTCGGACATCCTGCTGTATGACACCGACCTGGTGCCGGTGGGCGACGACCAGCGCCAACACGTCGAGCTGTGCCGGGATATCGCCGAGCGGTTCAACCGCCGCTACGGCGACACCTTCACGATGCCCGCCCACGCCATCCCCGAAACGGGCGCCCGGGTCATGGACCTCCAGAACCCGGGCGACAAGATGTCCAAGTCGCTGGAGTCGTCCGGCACCGTCGGCGTGCTGGAAGAACCCGAGTCCGTGACCCGTAAGTTCAAGCGGGCGGTGACCGACAGCGACAACGAGGTCCGCTACGACCCGGCAACGAAGCCGGGCGTGTCCAACCTGCTGGGAATCCTGGCGTCGTCCACCGGGCGAAGCCCCAGAGCAGTGGCCGGCGACTACACCCGGTACGGGCCGCTCAAAGCTGACACCGCCGACGCAGTGAACGAGCTGCTCGCCCCCATCCGGGAGCGATACGCCGAGCTGTCGTCCGACCCCGGAGAAATCACCCGGCTGCTGTCCACCGGCGCCGACAAGGCCCGAGAGGTGGCGGCGGCCACCCTGGAGCGAGCCCGCGACAACGCAGGGCTCATCCCCCGCTCCCCTACCTAGCGACGAGCACCACCTGAGGAGACCCGTGCCCGAGATCACCCCGTTCACCGTCGAAATCTCCGATGCCGCGCTCGAAGACCTCCGGCGCCGCCTGAAGCAGGCCCGCTGGCCCGACCAGATTCCCGGCGCCGGCTGGGACTACGGCGCGGAGACGGGCTACGTCCGGGAACTGGCCCGTTACTGGGCCGAAGAGTACGACTGGCGGGCCGCGGAGGCCGAGCTGAACCAGCTCGACCACTACACGACGACCATCGACGGCCAGAACATCCACTTCATCCACCAGCGCTCTCCCCACCCCGACGCCTATCCCCTCGTCATCAGCCACGGATGGCCGGGGTCGGTGGTGGAGTTCCTCGACATCATCGGGCTGCTGACCGATCCCGACGACCCGGCCGACGCCTTCCATGTGGTGGCCCCCTCACTGCCTGGCTACGGCTTCTCGGGTCCGACCGCAGCGCGGGGGTGGGACACCGTCCGCATCGCCAAGGTGTTCGCCGAGTTGATGGCGCGGTTGGGATACGGGCGCTACGGGGCCCAGGGAGGCGACTGGGGCTCGATGATCTCGCAGAACGTCGGGCGCTGCGACCCCGGCCACTGCGAGGCCGTACACGTGAACTTCCTGTTCGCCGCCGCCCCCGAGGACGGCCCGGGCGAGCTCACCGAGGCCGAGCAGGCCGGGCTGGCCCGCGCCAACCTCTACTTCGCCGAGAGCGCGGGCTACATGCAGATCCAGAGCACCAAGCCCCAGACCCTGGCCTACGGCCTGACCGACTCCGCCGTCGGCCAGCTGGCCTGGATCGCCGAGAAGTTCCTGGCCTGGACCGACAACGACGGCACCATCGAGTCGGCGGTGAGCCGCGACCGCCTGCTCACCAACGTCTCGCTGTACTGGTTCACCGCCACCGCGGGATCCTCGGCCCGGCTCTACTACGAGACGCTGCGCCCCGGCGGGCCCGATTTGGGCGACCGGCTCGAAACCCCGCTGGGAATGGCCAACTTCCCCCTGGAGATCATGCAGGCCCCCCGGCACTGGCTGGAGGACAACTACAACATCGTCCACTGGTCCGACATGGCCGAGGGGGGCCACTTCGCCGCCATGGAGGAGCCCGAGGCCCTGGCCGCCGACATCCGCGAGTTCTTCCGCCGCTTCCGGTAAGAGC
>JAPYOC010000037.1 GCA_028278955.1 Candidatus Poriferisocius aerobius | reverse complement strand
GTCGGGGGCGGAGGGCCTGGGGTGGGGTTAGGCGGCGAATTGACCGTCTTCGGACCGATAGCGCCCAGCCAGGCCGGTCAGAGAGGGGTGGCACAACTCAGATGGCCTGAATCTGACCGCCCCGGCGATGCGGTAGGCGGGCACAATGCCGTCGTTGATGCCTCGCAGCAGGGTTTGCTGGTCAACGCCCAACATCTGGCATGCGGCTGCCGGTCCGATGAGGTTTTCCACTGGGTGGTTCATGTATGTGCTCCTCTCTTTTGCTTCGCTTCAGCCGGTGAGCACGGCTGAAGCGAAATGGCAGCGGACATTCTGGCAATCGAAGTTCTCAAATAGTTCCCGTCTTGGCGATCCTGGGGAGGTAAAACGAGGGTCTAAACTGCGTCAACCTGTGGAAATAACGCGGTCGCTGCCCCGAGACAGCCAATTGACCTGGGACTATGGCTCGGGCTTGGCCGATGGGGAAAGGCGCAACCTGTGTAAAAGAAATTTTTGAAAAATTATGAAATAGGCGCGAAATGAGCGGTATGTGCCCGTGGCGTGTCGCCATCCGAGGCCAAAATCAGGCGATCACCCCGGTGTCGGGCCGCTCAAGGGCGGTGGGCCGCTTGGAGCAGACGCCCTATTGAGCCGTCGCCGGAATAGGTGACGGTCAGCGTTTTGACTGACCGGGTCATGGCAACGTAGATCAGCCGCTGACGGGTCTCATCCTCGTCGTCGGAAGCCCATATGTCGTTGGCGCCGCCGATCAGGACATGAGGGTACTCGAGCCCTTTCAGCAACTGGAGGGTGGCCACCCGCACTCTGCCGCGCGCGGACACCACCTGGTCCCGCTCCTTTTGTGCGTCGAGTGCCCGTATGCCTTTTGCCCGCAATGTTTGCTGCAATTCAATTCGCAGCGTCTTTGATCCCGACAAGATGACGATGTCGTCCGGTGCGACCTCGTTGCGTATGAGTTCTTTTGTCTTCTTTGCCAGCGTCTCAGCCTCAGTTCTCAGATCGGAGCACTCCAGGAGATCTGGGGGCTTGCCGCCGGGGCGCAATGAGGCTTCCGGCATGACCAGGGCGTCCAGATCATCCGGGGACGGCTCGCCCGCGCTGGGCTGGCCGATCCCCGCTACTGCTCCCAGCGCGAACTCGAGTATCTCCTTCGTATTGCGGTAGTTCTTTCGGAGAACGGTCGACCGGCCTCGGGCGGTCACACCCGGTGGGTTCCAGTTCATCTTGCGCCGGTAGACGTTCTGAGCGCTGTCCAAGGCGATGAGGAAGTGCCGCTGCTCTGTTGCGCGCTCGTGTCTGCCCATGGCCCAGCAGAGGTCGAGCCCTGATTGGCCCAGGTCTTGGGCCTCATCCACGAGCACCACGTCGTATCGCTTTGCCGGGGGGAGCGAGGCGGCCGCGGCGGCCGCCTGGCGGCGCCGGGCTTGGAACGCCTCGCCGTCATTGCCCGGTTTCGGCGTGCGGCCGGCTTGACGGATGACTTTGCTGGCCAGAGAGTCGACGGTGTCCACCTCTACATTCGCCAGATCTTTGAGTTCTTCGGCGAGGGCCTGGGCCAGGACCCTGTTGAAGCACGCCAACAGGATCCGCCATTGGCGGAAGTACTGGCCGATGAAGCGAGCCCGGTGGGTGAGCACCAGGGTCTTGCCGCTTCCGGCCACCCCTCGAATGAGTCGGTAGCCCGGTCCGAGATGCTCGGCGAGGCGCTCCTGGGCCAGATCCAGAACTCGAATCATCTCTGAATCATTCTGGGGAGCAGCGTCGAACATCTGGCCCTGCCGGCCGATCACGATCTTGGGATTGATGGCGGCTCGCACTTGCGCCTGGCCCGAGCCGTCGAGCGTCGTCCGTCTGCCGCCGAGAATCTGTCGAATCGCCGGCAACAGGCTGTCTTCGTCGAAATCCTCGGAATAGAGCCGTGGAGTCTGCTCGTCGGCCAATGACAAGGGCTGGTTGCAGCTGACATCGGGCAATGCCAAGGCTCGGGCGATCAACAGCGATTTGATCTTGTCCTGCAAGCCTTTGACCCGGTCGATGATGGCGCTTTGCGCCTGGTCGAGGCCGACCTGCTTCTGCTTGCGAAAACGACCTCGCTTGGCCGCGCTTGGTGATCGAAGGCGGGGCGGCGTCTCCAAGACAAGCACGCCCGAGGCCGGGTCGAACACGACCAGATAGGGGATGGACCCGTTGCCGGGGTCAGAACCCTCGTAACCGAGGTCGAGCTTTTGGGTGCTGGCCTCGTCGCCACCGGTTCGCTCAAGCGAGACGAGAACGTCATCGGGAGTCGCGTCTCGCAGCAGTCGAGCGGCGGTCTTGAGCCGCTCGGGCACGTCATTGCGGCTGGGGATGTTCTCGGGGATCAAACTGGCCACGGCCCAGCACCTTACATTTCCGGCGAGTTCCACTCCTGATCAGGTATCACCAGGTACCGGTAGGGGGCTCCTTCGACTTCTCCTCGGCGTTCTGTGAGCGTCGTGTCTTCGATCAACTCGTCGATGGTTTGCTCAATCCCTTCGGCACCGAGCAAGGCCAGCCTCCCGAAGGCGGGGTGCGTAGCCAGGCGTTCAGGCAGCTCATAGTGCCCGCTGCTCTGGCCGGCCAGGGTTTTGACGATGCGCTGGCGGGAGTAGCGTGCTCCGGCGGTGCTCTCCACGAGTTCTGTGATGATGGAGCGCACGGGCAGCGACTCGATGAGGCCGTCTCGGGTGAGGTGGCTGGCGGCCCACGGTCGGGGGAGTTGGGCGCACCTGTCGCACTGGTTGCACCGCTCGGGTGCGTCCGCCCCCAGGTAGTCGAGCATCTTCTTGCGCCGGCAGCCTGTGGAGGAGCGGGCCAGCCTCTTCGCCTCGTCGGACTTCTCTTCCACTCCGCTCCTGCGCTTGTCGGCCGACTCCTCGACCGCACCCCAGTCAGGGTTGTCGCTGGTCAGCCTCTCCAGCACCCACGCATGCTTGTATGCTACGAACCCCAGGATGTCCCGCTTGTTCAGCTCCAGCAGGTCGGCGGCAACGTCCCAGGGCTTTCGGCCCAGCTTCTCCGCCCATGTGGGCGCCGAGTACTCGTCCCGGCTGTCCTGCCCCTCGACCAAGGCCAGGATGCCGCGAGCCCGCTGAGCTAGCTCGGGGTTGTCCGCCTCTAGCTCGTCGATCAGGCGCTCGGTGTCGGCCAGGATGGCGACCCGGCCCAGCCAGGGTGTGTCCGGATGCCGCTGCACTGCGCCGGCTTCTTGGAGATAGTGGGCGGCGAGGGCGGTGGCCACTATCTCAGAGTCGTTGTCATAGCTGTCCTCGGCGAGCTTCTCCGGATCGTAGGCATGGGTGCCCGGCTTGAGCTGCGACCAGATTCGCCGCACCTGCTCGATGCGGGGAGCGGCGCTCTTGGTGAATATCCGGTGGATCGAGCAGTCGTTCGGCATGGTCAACAAGACGGCGGTTCCCTCCGCAGCGCCCCGGGCGGCCCGACCGGTCTCCTGGACGTATTCCTCGATGGAGGCGGGCATCTCCAGATGGACGATCAGGACGATGTCGGGTTTGTCGATCCCCATGCCGAACGCCTTGGTGGCCACCACCACGTCTATCTCCCCGTGGCGGAAGGCATCCTCGATGTGCTGTCGCTGGGGGTGGTCCATGCCCCCGTGATAGGCGAAGGCGTTGTGGCCCGCCGACTTGAGCAGGCCGGCGATGGCGGCGGCCTTTCGGCGGGTGGGCACATAGACGATGGCAGGTTGGCGCCGGAACGCCTCTGCGATCTGAACCACCCGCAGATCGCGGTCGCCGCTGTTGTCGCAGGGCTCGGTGTAGTAGCGGATCTCCGGTCGGTCGGGAGACAGGGCCACTGGTTCGCCCTTCAGCTCCAAGCCGAGCAGGGCGGTGATCTCGTCCCGGACTTTTCGGGTGGCGGTGGCGGTGACGGCCAGGATCGGGGGTCGGCGATGCCCGGCGATCCTCTCTATGGCCTCGGGGATGGCGGTGTACTCCGGTCGAAAGGAGTGGCCCCACTGGGAGATGCAGTGGGCCTCGTCGACTGCGATCCGGGCTACCCCGATCTTGGACAGCTCGGTCACGAACTCCTGAGACCAGAGCCGCTCAGGGCTGACATAGAGCAGCTTGTAGTGGCCCTGATGGGCGCCGCGCAGCACATCCCGCCACTCTCCCTGAGGGATGCCGCTGTGGATGGCGGCTGCTTTGACCACGCCCCTGGTTCGCAGGTTCTCGGCCTGGTCGTTCATCAGCGCGACCAGGGGGGAGATGACCAGGGTCACGCCGGGGGACAGCAAGGCGGGAATCTGGTAGGTGGCCGACTTGCCCGATCCGGTGGGCAGCACCGCCAACACGTCATCGCCCCGCATGAAACGCGCCATGGTGTCTCGCTGGCCGGGCCGCCACGCCTCGAACCCGAAGCGCTTCCGAACCTCGTCGAGGCGCTGGTCGATCATGGTCTCGTCGGCGAGGTCGGCCTCGGAGAACTCCATGTCGTCCAACGCCGACCACGGATCAGCGCTGGGCAGCGCCTTCAGCCGCTGGCGCATCGCCTCGTCGAAGACGACATCGTCCAAGTGGTCGGTGATGAGCCGATAGGCGTCCTCGGCGCGGTTGGCCCGCTCCAGGCGGGGCGGGCCGGGGAGGGTGCCGAGAATCTGATCCCGGTAGGGGACGGCCCGGCACAGCCGATTGTCGAGGACCACGGTGACCCCCCGGTCGCGCTCGGTGCGGATCAGCCGGCCGGCGCCTTGGGCGAAGCGGATGGCCGCCTTGGGCACGATGTAGTCGGCGAACGGATCCTTGCCCCGGCGCTCCATGGCCTCTGTTCTCGCCCCCACGATCGGGTCGGCAGGCGAGTCGAAGGGGATTTTCTCGACGACCAGCAGGCTCAGGGCCTCGCCGGGGATGTCGACCCCCTCCCAGAAGGAGCGCAGCGCGATCAAGCTCGTGGCCCGTTCGGCCCGCATCCGCTCCACCAGGGCGGGTGCCGTGTCGTCGCCTTGGGCCAGCAGCGGGATCTGCTCGCTGTCGAGCACCGGCCGGGCGTGGTCCCGCACGAACTCCATCCGGGCCCGGGCGGCCATGAGGACGAGGCTCCGGCCGCCGGTGAGGGTCAGCAGCCGGGGAATCTCCGAGGCCGCCGACGTCGTGAACTCCTCCATGAGCCTCGAGCGGGGAGCGGGGAGGTAGTCGGTCCTCAGCACCATGTGGTTCTCGGCCAGCCAGGCGAAGGGACTGTCGAGGAGGATGGTTTTGGCGCTGCCCAACCCCAGGCTGTCGAGCATGTAGGCGAAGCTTCCCCCCACCCTCAGGGTGGCCGAGGTCAACGCGGCGGCGTCCAGCGACTCCCATAGGCTGCTCAGGTAGCCAACCACCGATACAGGGGTGCGTTTCAGCTCCCATTTCCAACCGTCCCTGGTGTGGTGGATCCCGCCGATGGCGATCCACTCCTCAGGCTCAGTGGCCCGGAGCACCTGCCTGATGACTTGCGCCGCGTCACGGGCCTGTTCCCCCAACCGGCTGATCCGGGCCTCCAAACGGTCCCGCCGATATCCGGGCGCCAGTTCCTCGGGCAGGTTCACGTTGTTGAACGCATCGGCCAGTTTGAACAAGGCGTCTTGGAGATGCCGGCCTGTGCCCAATACCGGCTGCTCATAGTCGGGGTGACGGGTGTCGACACCCCTTTTGATCCGGTATGAAACCGGGTACGAGTCTTCTTGGCGAGCACCGGTGCGGATCCTGAGGTAATGAACGAGGGCCGGGCCGAATCGGGCCGCCGCCGATCGGACTTCCTCCGTCGCCTGGCGAATGGCAGCCAGCGGCTCGGTTCCGGTCGGCCGCTGGGCCGCTCGGGCAAGACTGGCCACCGCCCCGCTGCGAAGCGAAGGATTCCAGACGGCATCGCACAGCTCGGCGACGTCGTGTTGGGACACCTCAGCCGAGAGGGCGTCGGTGGCGGCGTCCTCCAGGTTGTGGGCCTCGTCCAAAATCAGGTGCTTGGAATAGTCCAGCCAGTGGTGTGAGGTCACCAGCAGGGCATGGTTGAGCACAGCCACATCGGCACAGGGAAAGAGGTCGCGGGCCCGGCGGAAGAAGTCCCGGTGGTCGAGGGGTGACCTAGCAGGTCCGCCCGGCGCCTCGGCCACGCTGAGCTGTCGGCGGAGGCGGCGCAGCTCGGGAAGCCTCTTGTCGATGGCGCCGGTGCGGAGGTCGTCCCAGTCGCCGGTTCTGGTCTGCGCCACCCAGCCGCAGCAGATGGCAAGGGCCATAATCTCGGAATGGGCGAAGGAGGGCTCGGGCAGCCCTTCGCCTGCCGGGCCGCTCCCGGCGGCGAGGATGTCGAGCTCTCCGTCCAGCGAATCCAGGCTGATGTAGTTGGCCATGCCCTTGAGCAGCACATAGGTGAGCGGGCCGAGGTCTTCTTGTAGCTCTTCTAGGGTCAACATCACCTGGTCTTGAAGCACCTTGGAATGCGGGGCCACGACCACGGGCTGCTGGGCGGCCCTACCGTATGCGATGGCCGGAGCCAGATAAGCCAGGGTCTTGCCGGTTCCGGTGGGGGCCTCGATCAGCCGCCGGCCCCCTTCCTCCAGCGTCTTGGCTATAGCCCCGGCCATCTCAGCTTGCTGCTCGCGGGGCTCTCGGCTCTGGCCCATCAGCGTGCCGCCGTCTTGGAACATCTCGGCGACGGCGCCGGCATCGAATCGCCCCGTCGGCGGTCTCGGCTGTAGCGGTTCGGCAAGAGGCACGACGCTTTCCAGGGGGACCCGCTCGGATTGCGGTGGCAGAAACGCCGCCCACGGGTGGCCGCCGCTGTGGAGAACCCAGCGCTGGAGACGGCGCATCGGCGAGTCTTCTTCCATGGCCTCCACTAGCCGCAGCAGCACTCGATGCAGCAGCACAGCATCGCCGAGAGCGCGGTGAGCACTCCGGGGTTGCTCTCCGAAGAAGTGCCGGGCCAACTCGTCCAGACTGCGGCCGTTCGGCGGTATCCCGCCATCGATGTTGCTGACGATGCCCTTTCCCGCTCGGGGGAAGACGATGTGGGCCAGCTCCAGAGTGTCGAGCCGCTGATGGCCGGGGATCTGCTCTCCGGCGTCGTCAAGGCGCACGAAGTCGTATCCATGGCCGTTGTGGGCCATGAGCGGGCGGTTTCCGACAAAACGACGGAAGGAACGCAGCGCTTCCGCCGGTCGGGGCGCATCATCCACCATCTCCTGGGTGATGCCGGTGAGGTCCTGCGTTTGGGGGCGCAGACGCCGTGTGGGACGGACCAGGGTCTGGAATCGATCGGCCTCCTGCCCGTGGCGGATCAAAAGAGCGCCAATCTCGATGATCTCGTGCTGCGGCGGATGGGCTTGGTCGGCGTTGGCTTCCAAGTCGAAGACCACGTACTCGGAAATCGCCATAGGGCGAGAATAGTGTTTCGGTTTCGTGATCTTTTGCCTGGCTTGCGCCTCATAGCCTGTCGGCACAATGCACGAGCAGCCTGTCCTCGGAGACTTCATGCCCGACTCGGGTGATCCCGATGAGCTTTTGGGGGCGTTCTGCGAGTGGGCCGAGGCGGCGGGGTTGGAGCTGTACCCCCATCAGGAGGAGGCGGTGCTGCGGCTGCTGGGGGGCGACAACGTGGTACTGGCCACCCCCACCGGATCGGGCAAGTCGCTGGTGGCGCTGGCCGGCGCATTCGCTGCGTTGGCCCAGGGCCGCAGGGCGGTGTACACCGCGCCGATCAAAGCGCTGGTCAGCGAGAAGTTCTTCGAGCTGGTCGCGGCGTTCGGCGCCGAGCGGGTGGGGATGGTCACCGGCGACGCCGCCGTGAACGGGGGAGCGCCGGTGATCGCCTGCACCGCCGAGATACTGGCGCTGCGAGCGCTGCACGCGGGCAGCAAGACCGACGCCGATCTGGTGGTGATGGACGAGTTCCACTACTACGGCGACCGGGACCGGGGCTGGGCCTGGCAGGTGCCGCTGCTGGAGCTGAGCCGGCCCCAGTTTCTGCTGATGTCGGCCACCCTGGGCGATACGACTGCCCTGCGCCAAGACTTGAGCCGGCGCAACGGGCGGTTCACTGCGCTGGTGGCCTCGGCCCAGCGGCCCGTGCCCCTCGACGTGGTGTACCGGGAGACGCCTCTGCACGCGTCCATCGCCGAGCTGCTGGGGGCCGCCAAAGCGCCGGTGTACATCGTCCACTTCACCCAGCGGGAGGCCACCGCGCAGGCCCAGAGCCTCACCAGCCTCAACGTGCTGGGCGCCGAGGCCAAGGCCGCAATCAAAGAGGCGGTGGGCGGCTTCGGCTTCGATACTCCGTTCGGAAAGGACCTGCGCCGCTTCGTGCTGGCCGGGGTGGGGGTACACCACGCCGGGCTGTTGCCCAAGTACCGGTTGCTGGTGGAGAAGCTGGCCCAGCAGGGGCACCTGAAGTTGATCTGCGGCACCGACACCCTCGGGGTGGGGGTCAACGTGCCCATTCGCACCGTGCTGTTCACCCGCCTCTACAAGTACGACGGCCGCCGCACCCGGGTGCTGTCGGTGCGGGATTTCCAGCAGATCGCGGGCAGAGCCGGGAGAAAGGGCTTCGACGATGAGGGCAGTGTGTGGGTGCAGGCCCCCGAGCATGTGGTGGAGAATCGCCGGGCTGAGGCCAAAGCCGCATCCGACCCGGTCAAGCGGCGCAAGCTGGCGAAGAAGAAGCCTCCCGAGCGCAACTACGCCCATTACGACGGCGACACGCTGGCCCGGCTGTGGCAGGGGCAGCCCGAGACCTTGGAGTCGAGCTTCGCGGTCAGCCACTCCATGATGCTGAACGTGCTTGACCGGCCCGGCGACGGCTGCACGGCCATGAAGCGCTTGCTGACCGACAACCACGAGCCCCGTTCCCGCCAGCGGGCCCACATTCGCCGGGCAGTGGGCGTGTTCCGGTCGCTGCTCGACGCTGAAATTGTCGAGGTGCTCGAAGAGCCCGACGGTCTTGGCCGCCCGGTGCGGGTGAACCTCGACCTCCAAGACGAGTTCCGGCTCAACCAGCCGCTCGGGCTGTTCGCGGTAGAGGCGCTGGAAGCCCTCGACATGGAGGCGCCCGACTACTGCTGGCAGGCGCTCAGCGTGGTGGAAGCGGTGCTGGAGGACCCCACGGTGGTGCTCTTGGCCCAGCGGGACAAGGCCCGCGACGATCTGATGACCCAGCTCAAGGCCGAGCGGGTGCCTTACGAGGAGCGCTTGGAGCGGCTGTCAGAGGTGAGCTGGCCCCGTCCCGAGGCCGAATTCATCGAACCGGCTTTCGCGGTATTCGCCCGCTACCACCCTTGGGTGGGCGGTGACCGCCCCAGCCCCAAGTCGGTGGCCCGCGACCTCATGGAGGTGGGCGACACCTTCAACCAGTACGTCTCCCGCTACGGCGTCAAGCGCTCCGAGGGAGTCCTGTTGCGCTATCTCTCCAACTGCTACAAGGCCTTGGTCCAGACCATCCCCACTGCTGCGGTCAACAATGCCTTGGCCTCCCTCACTGCCGACCTCCGCACCCTGCTCCGCACCACCGACTC
>JAPYOC010000036.1 GCA_028278955.1 Candidatus Poriferisocius aerobius | reverse complement strand
CCAGCACCCCGGCCCGGCCACCCCGGCCCGGTACCCCCGGGACTACGCCCAGGACGCGCTCGGCGGCCTGAGCGAAGAGCTTTTGACCAAGGTCCTCCACGACAACGCCGCCCGAGTGTACCGGCTGGACTGATAAACCCAAGACACACCACTAGGCCCGGCAGTACGCTGACCCGATGGCCCTGAGCGTTCCTGCGGCGACTGTCACCGATGCCTGCGGCCCCGACCCGGGGTTCTTCTGCGAGCTGGTTTTCGACAACACCGAGAATGAGCGTCTGGCCGAGATCATCGGCTGGGTGGTGGAGCGGCCCCTGCGGATCGCCCTCATCCTGCTGGGGGCCTGGATCCTCAAGAAGGTGGTCCACAAGGTCATCGAGCGGGCGGTGGGCCGATTGGTGCGCCAGAGTGAGCACCACACCGAAGACCAGCTCGAGTCCGCCGGCAAGCTCGACTTCGGCGCTCGTGCGACCAAGGCCATCCACCGGATCCAGGAGCGCCAAGTCCGCAGCTCCCAGCGGATCGAGACCATCGCCGCAGTGCTCAAGAGCCTGGCCACCGCGCTGGTCCTGGCCGTAGCCGCGCTGTTGTGCCTGAGCGAGCTCAACATCGATCTGGCCCCCCTGATTGCGGGCGCCGGCATCGCCGGCCTGGCGGTGGGCTTCGGCGCCCAGTCGCTGGTGCGGGACTTCTTGGCTGGCATGTTCATCCTGGTCGAAGACCAGTTCGGGGTGGGCGACATCGTCGATGTGGGCGAGACCTCGGGCACCATCGAGAAGGTCAGCCTGCGCACCACCACCCTGCGAGATGTGAGGGGTGTGGTGTGGACCGTCCCCAACGGCGAGATCCACCGCACCGCCAACCACTCGCAGCTTTGGTCGAGGGCCATCTTGGACATCGGGGTCAGCTATGGCACCGACGTCGACCAGGCCAGCGAGATCATGAAGGCGGTGGCCGACGAGCTGTGGCAGGAGAACAGGGAGGACGCCACCATCCTGGAGGAGCCCTCGGTTTGGGGGGTTGAGCAGTTGGGCAACGACGCCGTGGTGATCCGCCTGGTGGTCAAGACCGACCCCAGCGAGCAGTGGGGCGTCGGGCGCATCCTGCGGGCCCGCATCAAGAAGGCCTTCGACGAGGTCGGCATCGAGATCCCCTTCCCCCAGCGCACCGTGTGGATCCGCAACGAGGAAGGCGATGCCGAACAGCCCGCGGCCGAACAGCCCTCGCCAAGCTCAAGCGGTGGGGGCGAATGAGCCGTCGGGGGCAACGATGATGGGCCGACCGCAGAACTCCTCGGAGACGGCGGCGGCCATGACATCGGAGGAGGCGGAGGCGGCAAGGGTCCGGGCGCCGTCGGCGAATTCGCCGACGGCCACCGCCCGCTCCGGGCCTTGTCGGCCCCAGATCACCGTGTAGGACACCACGGTGGCCGGCTCATCGTCGCCCGGGCGGTAGGGCTTGGGCTCGAGTTCAGCGGCCACCGCGCCGGTCACGTCGATGTTGACGAACGGCTGGGCTGGCGGCTCGGCACTCCACACGCCGGCCCCCTGCTTGGTGATCATGCCGCTGATGGAGGTGAGGAGGCCGGTGGATCCGGGATCGGCCCGCAGCTCCTGGGCCAGTTTCACTGCGGCTTGGAGCACATAGTTGTTGAGCGGCCCGCCGGCCCAGGTCATGCCCCCGGTAACCGTCAGTTCCCGATCCGGGTCGATTCCCAGCTCCAGCGCCTGGGTTCGCACCGCGATGGGGAAACAGGAGTACAGATCCAGGTGGTCGGCGTCGCTGGGCGCCATCGCCAAATGGTCGGTCAGGGCCCGCCCGGCGTGGGCGAAACCCGGGCTGCGGTGCAGTTCGGGCCGTTCGGTTACCGGCACCATGTGGTTGGATTCCGCTGCGGCCCAGGGGAACACCCAGCGGTCGGCGGCGATGCCCAACGAGCGGGCGGTTCCCGCCGAGCAGAGGATCAGCGCGGCGGCCTGGTCCACGTTCCACTGGGAGTTGTGCCACTTGGTGTAGGGCCAGGCCAGCATCCGGTTGCCGTTTTCCGGGGTGGCGATAGCCGCTGCGTCCAGACCGTCCCGGAACCAGGCGTCGGGGTTGGCCGCCGCCGCCCGTGCGAAGCGGGCCCACAGCCCGGCCACCTCGTCGCGGTGCTCGTCGATGCCCTGGCCGTCGGCGAACCGGCGGGCGTTCTCGATCATGGCGTAGTGGTGGGTGGCCATCACCAGCCCGGTGTCGATCTCCGCCCGGCTGATGATCATGCCGTGGGGGGTGACCACATCATCGGGCTCGGCACCGCCTTGGTCGGTGTCGGGCGCCTCAACCCCGGCGATCGACGCCCGCAGGCCCCGGTGCTTCGCCTCACCGCCCACCACCGCAATCACCTCGGCCGACCCCGACGCGATGGCCGCGGCCGCGTCGCCCATCACTGCGGTCTGCAAGACGCCCACGTCGGCCAGGTAGCTGCGGGCGTCCTTGGCCCCTACCGCGTCGGCCACCCAGCGGGCCGGGTCGCTGTAGCCCCACGTTCCCTTGGTGACCCTCACCTGTGCCAGCCGGCTCAACAGCCTGGATTCCCCGGCATCGGAAGCCGCCACCGCCAGGGCCTCGGCCATCAATCCCAATGCCTCCTTCGCCTCGACAGGGTCGTCCAGCCGCTGCGCTGCCGTCCCCACCCCCACCAGCACCGGCGTTCTCTCATCAACGCTCACGCCCGCACCCTAACGGCCCCGCCACCGGCGAGACGATGTACCGTCGGGGCATGGAGCAGTGGGAGTTGGCCGCTCGAGAAGCCATCCGAGATCTGGTGGCCCGGTACAACGCCAACGGCGACTCGGGCCGTTTCGACCAGGTGACGGAGCTGTTCGCCCCCGATGCGATCATGCGAACGCCAAACCAACCCGACAAGTGCGGCATCGAGCAGATCCGCACCATTTTCACCGGGGCAAAAGACACGCTGTCCGACATCGGCGGCACCCCCAAATACATCCGCCACCACACCGCCACCCACCAGATCGATCTGCTCTCGCCCACCGAGGCCACGGGCCGCTGCTACTACCAAGTGCTCATGGAGCACGGCCTCGACCACTGGGGCCGCTACATCGACCGTTACGGCGTGGTGAACGGGCGCTGGCTGTTCACCGAGCGGTCGGTGACCGTAGACGGGTTCACCCCCGGCAGCTGGGGCGCCCGCAGCACCCCCGACAACTCCCGCAGCACCCTCGACAACACAGTGAGCTAGGAGCCATGCAGCAATCTGACCCCCTGGAGACCCTGGTGGCCAAGCAGGCCATCACCGGGGTGATCTACGGCTACTGCCGGGCGCTCGACCGCATGGACAAGCCTGCGGCCTACGCCATCTGGCATCCCGATGGGACCGCCGACTACGGCGAGGACATCTTCCGCGGCACTGGCCGGGACTTCGTGGACTGGGTGTGGACGGCCCACGCCGCGATGTCGGCCCACAGCCATCAGATCACCAACGTCTTGATCCGGGTCAACGGCGACCGGGCCGTCAGCGAGGCCTATGTGACCGTGGCGCTGCGCACCCTGCCGTTCGGCGACGGCCCCGAAGCGGCCGACATATTCTCCCGAGGCCGCTACGTCGACCAGTGGTCCCGCCGCGACGGGCGCTGGGCCATCGACCACCGCAGCCACATCACCGACCACGCCGTGACCGTGCCCAACGCCGATCCCGCCCCCCACGATCCCCGCTCCATCCGCGGCCCCGAAGATCCCTCTGTCGCCCTGTTCGACTGAAGGCTGCACGCCTATCGCGTGCTGACGAGTTGACCAGATATAGCGATTCGATATAATCGCGG
>JAPYOC010000035.1 GCA_028278955.1 Candidatus Poriferisocius aerobius | reverse complement strand
GCGCCACAGCCACCACGGCAGCCACGCGCAATTGGCCTCCATGTAGGCCACCCGCAGCCGGGGGAATCGCTCGAAGACCCCGTTGGCGATCATCGAGAGCATGGCCATCTGGGCCTCGTGGGGGTGGCAGACGGTGTGCCACTCGGTGAAGGTCTCGAACCGGTCGGCCCCGGCCGACGCCCCGTTGTGGCCCATGAAATCATGGGTGGCGAAGGCGCAGTCCAGATCTTGGAGCAGCTCGTACATGGGGTCGTAGTAGGGGTCGCCCAGCATCCGGCGGTTGAACATGTTGGGCCGGGCGAAAAAGCACCGGGTGCCCAGGTGGTCATAGGCGTGCTGGATCTCCTCCACCGCCCGGTGCACATCGTTCACCACCACCGGCCCAGCGGCGATCACCCGCCCGCCGGAGGTCTCCCGCATCTCCTGGCCCCAGCGATTGTAAGCCCGGCACATGGCGGCCTGGAGTTCGGGGTCCATGCCATCAGACCACAGGTCGTAGCCGGGGCCGTAGATCACCATGAAGTCCATGCCGTCGAGCGGCATGGCCTCAGCCACCGCGTCGCCGGGGAAACCGTTGTCCACCACCGCCGGGCCGTACTTGGCCCGCATGTTGTCATAGGTCCAGTTCACCGCCTCCATGAAGTCGCCGTAGATGGTGACCCGGCTCTGGGTGTAGCGGCCGTCCACGGTGGCGGGGCGGAACGCCTCCCGGCCGGGAACCTCCTTCCAGCCCACCCGATGCTGGAACTTCTGGTCCAAGAACCGCTCCCACAGGTTCCTGGGTTCCACCACATGCCCGTCGGCGTCGAAGACCTTGTATCCGTGCCGCATGACTGGCCGTCCTTTTGTTGCTGCCTTTGCCGCTTGGCCCACGAAGAGTAGATCAACCGGAGGGAGGGTGATAGCAGACCGACTCTCGGGCCGAACGCACCCAGCGGAGCTCGGTGTCGGCAGGGCAGGGGGCGCCCAGGGGCACCCAGCGGGCCAGCTTGCCGTCGTGGGGCAGGTCGCAGCCCACCGTGATGAGGGTGGTGGCGCCGATCAAAAAGCAGTCGCCGGGTTCGGGGCGAGCCTGCGACACCGGGGCTGAGGCGGAGGGCGGACGGGCCGGATCGGAGTCGTCGATGGCCGCTACGGCCAGATAGATCACCACAAACGCCGCCGCGGCCAAGGCCACCGCGACCAGGCTGATCCACCGCCAGCGCGCCCCGATCGGCTCGAGAGGCGGAGGCGGCGGAGCAGGCGAGGGCCGAGCCGAGCGGGAGCCGGCCCGGTGCGCAGGCGGGCCGGTAGGTCGGTGAGCGCCAGGCGAGTGAGCGCCGGCCGGGCGTCCCGGCGCCTTTCGGGCCAAGCTACGGTCGTAGGCGGCTCGCGACCGTAGATCGCCGAGCACCTGCCAGGCCTCGTTGACCGCGCGCATCCGCTCGGAATCGCCCGACGGTCGGTCGGGATGCCACCGGCGGGCCTGGCGGAGATAGGCCCGCCGGATGGCGTCGGTTTTGGCACTGGGAGACACACCCAGAACGTCGTAATGCGAACGTCCCGGCATGACCCCTCAGTCAATCATCTAGCGGCGTGGCGGAACCGGTCATTCCCCGACGTATTCCGCCCTACCCGCCCAAGGCGCCCACCAGAGCGTTCAAAGGCCAGAGATCGGGCACCTCGACCTGTGCCGGCGCGAGGGGCAGCATGGCGTAGGCCTTTTCGCCGGGGTACACCAGGTTGTACTCCGAGCGGGCCAGCCGTTCGATCTCCTCGGGCCGGGCCAGCTCCTCCATTCGCAACCTCAGGGCATCATTCTCCTCATACAGGGCGTCCAGCTGGGCCTGCGTCTCGTCGAGGGCCGCCCCCTGGTCCATGAACGTCCGGGTGGGGAGCACGGCGTAGAACAGCGCAACCAGGATGACGAGCGCGACAACCAGCGGTACCACCGAGCGGCGCAGGGCGATCACGGCCCCGCCTGCGGCGCCGCCGCCAACGCGTCGGCACCCCGGTAGGCCGCGGCCTCGCCCAGCTCCTCCTCGATGCGCAAGAGTTGGTTGTACTTGGCCACCCGGTCGCTGCGGGCCGGAGCGCCGGTCTTGATCTGGCCGCAGTTGGCGGCCACAGCCAGATCGGCGATGGTGGTGTCCTCGGTCTCGCCCGAGCGGTGCGACATCACCGAGGTGTAGCCCGACGCGGTGGCCATCTCCACGGCCTCCAGAGTCTGGGTGAGCGTGCCCACCTGGTTTACCTTCACCAGGATGGAGTTGGCCACGCCCAGCGCAACGCCCCGGGCCAGCCGCTCGGTGTTGGTGACGAACAGGTCGTCGCCCACCAGCTGCACCCGCCCGCCGAGGGCCTCGGTGAG
This sequence comes from Candidatus Poriferisocius aerobius, assembly GCA_028278955.1. Taxonomy (GTDB): domain Bacteria; phylum Actinomycetota; class Acidimicrobiia; order Acidimicrobiales; family Bin134; genus Poriferisocius; species Poriferisocius aerobius. The sequence continues at coordinate 3,147 of JAPYOC010000035.1, read as the reverse complement.
CAGCGCCCAGCCCTCCCAGTCGTCCTCGGCCATGCCGTCCTCGACCGACACGATGGGGTAGGCGCCGCACAGCTCGGCCATGTAGGCGGCCATCCCGGCGGAGTCCAGCAGACGGCCCTCTCCCGCCAGCCGGTACTCACCGTCGGCAAAGAACTCGGTGGAGGCCACATCCAGGGCGAGGGCCATGTCGTCGCCCGGTTTCAGGCCGGCGGACTCGATGGCATCCACCAGCAACGCCACCGCGGCCTCGTTGGAGTCCAAGTCGGGGGCGAAACCGCCCTCGTCGCCGATGCCGGCCGACAGCCCCCGATCCACCAACAGGCGGCGCAGGTGGTGGTAGGTCTCGGTCCCCCACTGGAGGGCTTCGCGGAACGAGGCCGCCCCCACCGGCACCACCATGAACTCTTGGAGATCGATGTTGTTGGCGGCATGCGCCCCACCGTTGAGCACGTTCATCATGGGTACCGGCAGCACGTGGGCATTGGCCCCGCCGATGTAGCGGAACAGCGGCAGGCCGCTGTTTGCGGCCGCGGCATGGGCCGCCGCCAGCGACACGCCCAGCACCGCGTTGGCGCCGAGGCGGCTGAGGCCGTCGGTGCCGTCCAAGGCGATCATCGCCTGGTCGAGGCCGCGCTGGTCGGCGGCGTTGAGTCCGACCACGGCCGCGGCGATCTCGTCGTTCACCGCAGCCACCGCACCGGCAACGCCGCGGCCCAGATACCGGCTGCCGCCGTCCCGCCGCTCCACCGCCTCATAGCGGCCGGTGGATGCCCCCGAGGGCACGATGGCCCGACCGGATGCACCGGCCGCCACCCAAACCTCAACCTCAACTGTAGGGTTGCCCCTGGAGTCGAGCACCTCGCGGGCCGCTATGCGTTTGATTGCACTCACTTGACCGATCTTTCTTGGATCTTCCAGGGCTATCGCCTGTTGCTGATGTGGCTGGAGTTCCAAAAATAGATGAAAAAGTGCCGGATTACTAGAGGTGACTGCAAATTACAATCAAGGAATTTCAGCGGTACGAATTTGGTCCCCAACCGCGTTCACGAATACCCGAAGCTCTGATTCAGCGTCTAAACCGCCGGCCTGAGCAGCCAGAACCGCATCGTAGAGCCGCCCGGCCACCGTGGCGGTGTCCACGTCGGGCTCTACCCCCACCGATCGGGCTTTGTGGATCACCTTGTCGGCAAACAGCAGGGCGGGCAGTCCGGGAGGGATGCCGTCCATCACCGACGAACGCCCCTTTTGAACCCGCTTGATGGCCTCCCAGTTCACCAGCACCTCGTCGGCGTCCTGCGCCTCGACCGGGTTGGAATCGTCGGGGCCGAACACATGGGGGTGGCGGGACTTGAGCTTGTCGTGGATGCCCTGGGCCACGTCGGCCAGGGTGAACTGGCCGGCCTCGGCGGCCAGCACCGAGTGGAACACGATCTGATAGAGCAGGTCGCCCAGCTCCTCCTCCAGCTCCCTATAGCCCGACATGGTGTCGGGGTCCAACCCGTCCAGAGCCTCCAGCACCTCGTAGGCCTCCTCCAGCAGGTGGCCCCGCAGAGACTGATGGGTCTGCTCTCGGTCCCAAGGGCAGCGGCGACGCAGCTCGACAGCCAGACCGGCGAACCGGGCCACCTCCCGGGCGATGGGAGCGCCCAGCGCGGCCACATACAGCGACGTGAGGTGGTCGGGCGCCACCGCATGGTCGAGATCGGCCCAGGCCACCTCGAAAATCCGCTCGTCAGCCAGGCCGAGGTGCTGCAAGACCACCACCGGCTGGTGGGCCTCGCCCGCTCCCCGACGGTCGAGGGCGTCCAACGCGGCCCGCTTGATGTCGCCCAGCACGTGAGCGGCGTCGCACTGGGCCACCAGCAGGGGGCCCCGCTCCCCGGCGGCGTCCACCGCGAAGCTGCGCCCGTCCACCAGCCGCACCCCGGCGGCCAGGGGGTCGATGGCGAGGCGATCCCACGCCAGGTCGGCGAACGACAGCCCGGCCAGCACCTCGAGCGCCACCCCGGGCCTGGACCGCAGCAGCTCCACGGCTCGCTCGGCCACCAGCGGAGAGCCGGGCACGGCATAGAGCACATCGCCGTCGCCGGCCTGCGCCTCGAACGCCAGGCGGTCGGCGATGACCCGGCTGGCCTCCCCAGGAGACGAGGCCTCGTCGCATACCGTGTCGAACGACTCGGCCGGGTCCGCCGCCGCCGCCGCCGGATGGCGGCGGGTGCGAACAAAGCGGCGACGGGTGCGGCTGATGGCGTCGCGCGCCGCCGCGGTGATGAGCTCGGGGCCGGCCGGCCCCAATCCGGCGACGATCACTTTGGCCATGGCAACGCTCCTATCACGATGCCGCTGCCGGAGCGGGCTCGTCGTCGGGGACCAGGTCGCGCAGGGCGGCCGTCACCGTCTCGGTGGCGGCCGCCGCCGAGGCCAGCGGGAGGGTGAGCAGCTCGGCGGCCTCGTGGTAGGCGGCTTGGGAATAGAGGCGCTCCAGGCGGACCCGGCGGCTGGGCCGCAGCCGGACCGGGCTGATCCGGGCTACCCACTTCGGGCCGCCGAATCCAGGGCCCTTGGCCACCGCCACCTCCCGGACCCCGGTGCGCCGGCACTCGCAGCGCAAGCGGGCCACAGCCAGCAGCGTCTGCGCGGCCTCGGGAATCGGCCCGTAGCGGTCGATCCACTCGGCGGCCACGTCATCGGCCTGCTCGGGGGCACAGCAGTCAACCACCCGTCGGTAGGCTTCCAGCCGGAGCTCCTCTTTGGGCATGTACTCGGCGGGGATTCCCGCCGCTTGGGGCACGTCGATGCTGATCTCCACCGGCTCGGGCGGGGTCTCCCCTCTCAGCTCGGCCACCGCCTCGGTGACCAGCTGGCAGTACAGGTCGTAGCCCACCGCGGCGATGTGGCCCGACTGGCCGGCGCCCAGCATGTTGCCCGCACCCCTGATCTCCAGGTCCCTCATGGCGATCTTGAAGCCCGATCCCAGCTCGGTGGCCTCGCCAATGGTCTTGAGCCGCTCGTAGGCCTCCTCGGTGATCACCCGTCCCTCGGGGGTGAACAAGTAGGCGTAGGCTCGGGCTCCCGCCCGGCCCACCCGGCCCCGGAGCTGGTGGAGCTGGCCCAGCCCCAAAAGATCGGCCCGGTCCACCACCAGGG
>JAPYOC010000034.1 GCA_028278955.1 Candidatus Poriferisocius aerobius | reverse complement strand
CTGGTCCCCCGCTCGACTGCCCGGCGGCCCCGGGAGAACCGGTTGAAGATGTGGTCTCGCCCGTCGCCTGCCACCCCGGGCCCCGCGTCCTCCACCGCGATCACCACCTCCTGCCCCTGCTGTCCAAGGGCGATCCTGCGAGCGCCTCCAGCGTATTTCTGGGCATTGCTCAACAAGTTGTCGATGACCTGCATCAGCCGGCGCTTGTCGGCCCGCACCATGGTTCGCGCGGTGGCCCGGTCGCAGTCGATGGGAACCTCGACGGGGCTGGTGGCCGAAACCGCGTTCTCCACGAATTCGAGAAAGTTGAACACATCCAGATCCAGTTCGGCCGTGCCGACGTCGAAGCGGGATATCTCCAGCAGATCCTCCACCAGCTGCTCGAATCTGTTGACGTCCTCAGTCAGGAGGTCGAGCGCGGTTCGGGCCCGCTCGGGCAATTCAGCTCGGCGAGTGTTCATGACCTCGACCGAGGCGGAGAGGGTCATGAGGGGCGACCGCAGTTCGTGACTGACCTCGGCCGCGAACCGCTCGTCTCGGGCGATCCGATCCTGGAGCGTGTCCACCATCTCGTTGAAGGAGTCGGTGAGCGCAACCAGCTCTCGGGCGGGTCCGGCCTCCAGCCGGGTGCTGAGGTCGCCGTGGGCGATGGATTGAGCGGCCTCGCCGATGTCCACCAGCGGGCGCAGCAGACGGCGGCTGGCCCAGAAGCCGACCAGGGCGGAGGCAAGGGTCACGCCCCCGCCGGTGCCGGCCAGGATTATCCCCAGCGAGCCCATCGTGTCCTCGATCTCACCCAGCGGCGTGGCCTCGTAGTAGGAGGCGTTGTAGCCGGGGATGGGGATGCCGACCACCAAGAAGGGCTTGTCCCTCACCCGGTATCGCATCTGCGCTGGCCTGCCGCTTTCCACCGTTCGGCGGAGGCGCTCGTCGATGTCGCCCTGCTCGAACTCGAAGGATGGCTGGAACCAGTCGCTGCCGACCCGCAGCACCGGGCGGGAGCCCTCGGGAGTGGCCAGGGTGCTGACCAGATTCTGAAGAGCCTCGGATTCGATGTCGGGGCTGAGACGGCGGTTGACCACCGAGGCGTTGAACCCCACCGTGGCCAGGGCGTCGTTCTCCCTGCTGCTGAGCAGGTTCTGGCGGGTGAGCGCGAACACGATCACGCTCAGCAGCGCGGAGAGGACCAGGGTGGTGAGCACGAACGCCAGCACGACGCGGGTTCGGAGTCTCAGCCGCCGGATCGCAAAACCCTCTCGGCGCCGGATGGGGGAGCGAATTCTCAGCCGCCCGGCCGAGGCGCCCGACTCGGGTCGGGACATGGCCGCGGCGCCTCTACCCTTGGAGCTTGTAGCCCAGGCCCCGGACGGTAACCACATGGCGCGGGTTGGCCGGGTCGGACTCGATCTTGGTGCGGAGCCGTCGGATGTGGACGTCTACGAGGCGGCCGTCGCCGAAGTAGCCCAGATCCCACACCCGGTCGAGAAGCACTTCTCGGCTGAGCACCTTGGTGGAGTTGGCGGCCAACTCCACCAAGAGGCGGAACTCCGTCTTGGTGAGGTGGACCTCTTCGCCGCTGACGGTCACCGTCCCTTGCTCGGGCATGATCTCCAGCGGGCCGAAGCGCATATGGGCCATGGCGGTGTCGGTGGTGCGGACCCGGCGCAGCAGGGCGCGGATGCGGGCCGAGAGCTCTTTGGGGGCGTGGGGCTTGGTCAGGTAGTCGTCGGCGCCCGCCTCGAGGCCGGCCACCACATCGTGGGTGTCGGCCCGGGCCGTGACCATGATGATGGGCACGTCGCTGGCCCGGCGAAGCGTGCGGCACACCTCGAATCCGTCGATGTCGGGGAGCATGATGTCGATGAGGACCAAGTCGGCGGGGTTCTCGGAGAAGGCGGCGAACGCCTCTTGGCCGTTGGCCGCCTCCAGAACCTCCCAGCCCTCGTCTTCGAGGGCCAGGCGGACCGCGGTTCGGATCCTCTCGTCGTCCTCAATGGCCAGAATGCGAGTTCCCACCTTAAAAATGGTGCCCGATCCAGAGCCGCCATGGGTGGCAGGGCCTAGATTTGCCCCGTTTCGGCCCGCGGGCACCGCTAGATCCGGTCGGCTTCGGCGCCTTGCAGAATCGCCAAAAGAGCCTCCGCGACCGACGGGGCGGCCGCAAACACGAAGTCGCAGCTGGGCGGCCCTCCGTGCAGGTCTTGGACGGTTGCGCCGGCCTCCTGGCAAATCAGCGCCCCCGCCGCGTAGTCCCACGAGTTGAGCCCGACTTCGAAGAAGGCGTCCACTCGGCCGCAGGCCACCGAGCAGAGGTCGACTGCGGCGCCTCCTACCCGCCGTATATCGCCGATGAGCGGCAGCAGCTCTCCGAGCACCTCGGCTTGGCGCCGCCGGCGGCTGTGGTCGTAGGAGAACCCGGTGGCCACCAGGGCCAGCGCCGGGTCGCCGTCGGGTCGCACGCCGATGGGATTCCCGTTGCGCCGGGCCCCGCCGCCCCGGTGCGCGGTGAACGTCTCGCCCAGCATCGGATCGATCACCGCGCCGGCCACCACTCGCCCGCCCTCCTCGGCCGCCACCGACACTGCGAAGCCGGGATGGCCGTAGACGAAGTTGACCGTGCCGTCGATGGGGTCGATGATCCAGCGCACGCCGCTGGTGCCGTCGCGCCCCGAGCCCTCTTCGCCCACGATGGCGTCGTCAGGCCGGTGGGCGCTCAGGAATTCCACGATGGCCGCTTCGCAGGCCACGTCCATGTCGGTGACCAGGTCGGTGCGCGACGACTTGGCCGAGATTTGAAGCGGGGCGCCGACCTGTGCCCGCAGCAGCGCCGCCGCCACGTCGGCGGCCTCGGCCGCCAGCTTCTCCAAGTGGTCCCATGCTGGATTTGCCACCACAGCCATCGTGTCGAGCTAGCGCCGATCGCGGCCTTGGCGGCGGCCGCCGAACAGCCGCCATTCCTCCATGGCCCGCGATCGACGCGAAGGCCAACCAGCGGGCCCCTCTCGAAGGAAGGGCCGAGCGCTCCTCAGGCGAACCCGGATCGACCATCCGCCCATGTTACGGGCATAGATTGCCCCAAAGTCGGGTTGTGCCCCGCAGGCGGGCCAACAAAGGCTCGTATTCCCGTTCCTATGAGGGATGCTGGTTGCCGTGCGCGGCCAGCTCACTGTCGAGGGTCCACACTTCGACAGCAGCGGCGGCTGTTTTCTGTTGGAACCGATCCCGCTCGACCAGTATTGCCACGTCGCCGGTGCCCAGTCGCCCGTCTCCGATGAGCGTGACGAGATCGGACCCGGTTCCGCCTTGCGTCGAACTCTTCGGCTGCTTCTTTGGCCTGGTCATCACCGTCTATGCCAATGAGGCGGAGAATCACGGATGTATCGACGAGCACTACGTGCAGGCGGGCCATGTGCTAGCGAAGCCCCAAAACGTCTACCAGCGAATGGCCGTCTTGGGGTAGGCCGTTGCCAGGGCGAAGCTGGTCCCGAATCGCAGCAGTGCCCAGCGGTGAGCGGCCCGCCACCTCGAAATAGTCAGGAAAATCTGTGAGCTTCGTGGCCGTGCTCCAGCCGCTGTCGTTGCGGCTGCACACCACAACGCTTGAGTGGTCTGGCCCATCCAAGGCATTGAGGACTGCCGGGCTGTGGGTGGTAGCAACTGTTTGGACTCCGTTTTTCGTCGACTCCTTGAGCTGGTTGAGGAGCACTGCAACCTGCGATGGATGAAGTCCGCTCTCGATCTCCTCAACGACGAGCATGCGCCCGTCGCCTTCTGCTCTCTCAACTTCGCCATTGAATTGCGAGAGGTCGAGAAGGGCCGCCGCGATCGCCAGAAAGCGCAGTGTGCCGTCGCTCATAAGGCGGGCCGGAGTCGGTTGGGTTGCCGGTCCGATCTGCTCCTGGATCGTGACCATCACGTCACCGAGCTCGCTTGCCACTGCGTTCATCTCTGAGACCTGGGCCTCCGACAGCGAGCGGATCATGTTGAGCAGAACCGAACGGGTGGAGTCGTCTTTGAGCAGATTTGCCAGCACCGGCGACAGGTTCTCGGCATTCCTGCGGAGCCGTACATCCTTCTCAGGGTGGTATTCACGCATCTGGTGGGGCACCGGGTCGAGAATGAACACGCTGGAAAGCGCTTCGATCACCTGCTCAGCAATACCCCGCACATGACGACCTGCCTGTGAAGTGGCAGGCAGTCGAGTTGCCACCTGTGCGGTCAGCATCTGCGAAGCCCGAAAGGTGATCGCAGGATTCCGCCCCTGCTTGCGGTTATCCCACCGTGCCACGATGTCACCCGAGTCTGGGTGGGGTTCGTCCGTCTTCAGCAAGTCTTGGGGCTCGCCGCGGCGAGGACCGCCGCGGCGTTTGGTCCACAGCCTCTCGCTGCGGATCTGCACTGACGGACGGATCGCGACCTCGAGGTCCAAGTGATAGGGGACTCCATTTACGTCAACCGAACAGCCGACTTCAAACGAGCCGCTTCCCAGGGGAGCGCATCCCTACGACCCGCCGCGTACTAGGGGCCCCGAGGGGCCGCCGTCTAGGGCGTCTCGCAGCGTGGCGCCGGAGGCCAGGGCGGACAGGACGGCCAGAGCATCGAGGACGTTGGATTTGCCGCTGCCGTTGCGTCCCACGAGCAGGGTGAGGGGGCCAAGCCGAATGCTCGTTTTCCTCATGTTCTTGAACGCTGGAAGGCGCAAGCTCGTCAGCGTGGCTGCCAAAGAGATGATCATACCCGAGGAGGTTTGGCCTCCCTCCCGTGCTGCGGGGGTGCTCAGTCGTACACCGACTCCCCGTTGTTGTGGTAGCTGGTGTAGATGTGCTCGTAGACGGCATCGACTTTGCGGTCGAACAGCTCGGGTCGGTAGGCATCGGGGAGTTCGTTGTCGAGGACGGTTTTGATGGCGACTTTGACCGCTGAGCGGGTCTGCTGTTTGCGCTTCCAGTCGAGGACGAGCTTGTCGGTGACGTGGTCGAGCAGTTTTTTGGCCGTGCTTTTGACTTGGACGGCCTGGGCCCGGGTGAGGTCGGGCTCGGGTTTGGTGAGCAGGTCGAAGACGGCCAGCTCTTCCTCGGTGACGCCTTCTCTCACAGCGCGCTGCTCCTCGTCGGTGAGTTCATCGTTGATGGCCTTGAGCCGTCGCAGAAGTTCCTCGAGGTTGTGGGTTCCGGCGTTGTACTCGTCGATGAGCGGGTCGGCCCTGGCGGTGCCGATCATGTACTCGTTGGCCGCCACGGAGCGGTCGAGCAGCTCCGACACCGAGTCCATCACCCCGGCGATGTCGGGCGCCTCGGTGGACGATTCGATCTTGGACGCGATGGTGCGGACGACCGCCACCTTGTGGGCGGCGGCGAGGGCTTCGGGGTCGGGCAGCAGGGCCTTGAAGCTCTTCCGGGCTTGCCGGGCCAGCGCCACGTAGCGTCGGCGGGTCTGCTCGTCCACCAGCAGCGCTTCGACGGCGGCCTTCTGCAGGCGATGAAATCGAAGCCCTGCGCGGCTTGCAGGGCGGCGGGGTCGATATCGCAATCGTCGCAGAAGTCGGCGATCTCGGCCAGCGCGGCGCTCAGTTCGCCGGCCAGCTCGGTCTTGGGCCGGATGGGGGAGTCGATGCCCGGCCCGGTGCGGTCGGCGCCGTAGATGGCGAGGGCTCTCTCCGGACCTAAAAAACGGTCCCACCCTTTCCTACGCAGCAGAGCAGGCGGGGAAGCACGCGGATATCGTAGCCGGTGCCAGCCCCGATCACAACAGAACCGCACGTTTCGGCTCGGCAGGCCGCACAGGCCATCCTGTGCGGCTCTACTCGGGCCCGGCGCTGACCATGCCTTGGGCATTTGAACGCTGCGAAGAGTGCCTCGGTGCCGATGTCCCGGTACTCGAAATTCTAGTGGTGTGTCCTGCGGCCGCGCCGGGTGGGTCGGGGCAAGCCGTTCGCGGCTGATAGGGAGCTACCGATATCGGGGTCTTCGGGTTGAATCTGGAATCTGCGGTTTTGCGAGCGCCCACCGCTGTAATGAGGCCAGTGCCGTGATTCGCCCCAAGTCGGTGTCTAGAACCTTGAGCGGATGCTCCTTTGCTTGACTTCTTCACAGGGGGGTGTGGGAATTTCAGGTTGCCCGCTTTGCCGGAGCCGAGGTCATCGCTGCAGGAGATCGAGCTTCGCCCCGAAAAACCGCCGCTCACTGGAGGATCTCGTTCATCCGACGAACTTCCTGGCTCTCCCAGCGTAACCGCTGGGCCCAGTACGCCCCTGTCATGGCACCAGCGCCGGCCGTGGCTAGAGCAATCGAGAGGTGCGCCGACTCGACCCCACGGTCTGCGCGGAACCCGGGGTGAACCAGGAGGCTCTGGAGGGCGCCTGGCGTTGGCGGGTGGAGGTAGAGTGGGGGCACTCGGATGAGGGGTTCGGTGCTCTTATGGCTGGGATTGCGAAGGTGGCTGTAAGACTCCGGTTAGGCGATCTCGATC
>JAPYOC010000033.1 GCA_028278955.1 Candidatus Poriferisocius aerobius | reverse complement strand
ACTAAGATGTGCTTATGGGCCCGAGGCTTGTCGATACCCACGACCTAGTGTCGGCCCGCCTTCGTGAGGCAGGCCAGTTCTACACCAAGGGCCGGCGGGAACTGGTCGACCTCCTCCTTCGCGCCGGTCGGCCCGCGACCGTCCCCGAGATGCTGGAGCTGCGTCCTCGTCTGACGCAAAGCTCGCTGTATCGCAACATGGCCGACCTCGAGAGCGTGGGCGTCGTGCGACGAGTCGCCGGGGTGGACGACCCGACTCGCTACGAGTTCTCCGTTGACATCATCGGCCACCACCACCACACCATCTGCACCGTGTGCGGCGGGATTGACGACTTTTTCATGCCGGCCCCCGCCGAGAGCGGCCTTGAGACCGCGCTCGACGAGGCGCTGAGCACAACCGGGTTCCAACCCAGCTCCCATCGACTCGACGTATACGGAACCTGCCCCAGCTGCTGCTGACCGCCACAGTATCGACCACGTTCATGCCGGTTGACCGTGCTCGCCGAATCCGATGGTCTCTTCCGGCGAACGCTCGTCGAGTACGGGCAACTCGCGGAACCTCTCCACGATGTCCCCCAGCGCCGGTCGGCGCCGGCATCTACGCTACAGCTCCAACTGGGCCTCCAGCGACGCGCTAACCGCATCGGTCATGGACGTTCCCATCAGTTCGGCCAGATCGCGGGCCAGTCGATCTGCTCTCTCGCTCTTGATGCTCAATACCATAGGTATCAATATAGCGAATAAGGCAGAAAGCTACTACCGGGTATGGCCCCACCGACGATGGCGGTCATCGCTGGTTGCCGTGCACGGTTCGCGGGGGCCGAACGCGAGATAGGCGTGCTTGCCGTCGGCGACTCGACGTACCTCTATGCCGTACACGGGTTCGAGCACATCGCTTTGCAGAACCTCGTCGGGCGGTCCATGGCGCACCACCCTGCCTTGGTCGAGGAGAGCGAGATGGTCGCAATAGCGGTTGGCGAGGTTGAGGTCGTGGAGCACCACGATGGTCTCCATGTCGAGGCTCCGCACCAGCGCGAGCACCTCGTGCTGATAGCGGACATCGAGGTGGTTGGTGGGCTCGTCGAGCAGCATCACCGGACTCTGTTGGGCGATGCACCGGGCGATCATCACCCGCTGGCGCTCTCCGCCCGACAGCTCTTGGAGGTTGCGGCCGGCGAAACCCGACAGGTTCACCAGTTCGAGCGCTTCGAGCGCGAAACTGCGGTCGTCGTCGTTGAAGCTCTGGTGGTCGCCCCGATGAACGTGGCGGCCCAACAGCACGAACTCGCCGACCGTGATGCCGATCCCGTCGTCGGCGGCGTCTTGGGTCACGACCGCAACCGCACGCGCGATCGAGCGCTGCGACAGCGACTCGATCGGCTCATCGCCGATGAGGACAGCGCCGCTGCTCGGCCGCAGCATCCCGTACAGGCAGCGCAGCAACGACGACTTGCCGCTGCCGTTGGGCCCGATGAGGCCCACCACCTGTCCGGGGCGCGAGCACAGCTGCGCCCCAGACAAGACATCGGTTGCGCCGAGCCGCAGGCCGATGCCAGTGGCCGCAATCAAAGGTTCATCGTTCGGCGATCTGGGCGCCCAGCACGGCCAGTCCCTCCACTACGAGTGGTGTGGGCGGCTCGGCATAGTTGAACAGGAGCGGGTAGACCGCGCCTTCGGCCACTGCGGTGATGCTGCCAGCGCCCGGTCGGTCGGTGACCAACGCGCTGATCTCCTCGGGGGTGAGACCGGTGTCGTCGTAGAGCAGCACCAGTATCTCGGGGTTGCGCCCGATGATCTCCTCAAATGAGACCTCGGGCACTCGCTCGCTGAGTTCGGCGAAGACGTTGGTCATACCGAGGGCCTCCATCAGCGGATGCACCATGCCGAGCGAGGAGTAGGCGTAGAGGACGCTGCCGTCCGGGGTGACGTACAGCGCGGCCGAGGTTTTGCCCTCGGCAACCGGCGCATCGGCTGCTGAGGCCACCGCAGCCTCCAAAGCGTCGGCGCTCGCGTTGGCCGCCTGCGTGGTGCCGAAGAGCTTCCCGTAGAAGCGGACCTCGTCCAAGATGCTCTCAAACGACGGTGTCGGCGGGTTGTCGCAAAACGGGGGCATCACGTAGAGCGAGATGCCGACGTCGGCAAGCGCGTCGTGGGTGATCGTTGCGGTGTCGTAGCCGAGGACCATGTCGGGCTCGTAGTCGATGATCACCTCGAGCGAAACGTCGACCCCTCCAGTGGAAGTAGCCTCAGCCTGCAGTGCGGGAATGGCATCGAGGACAGCCATCTGCTCAGACGTGTAGTACTCCTCGGGGAAGTCCTCTATACGGGCTATCACACGGTCAATGGCGCCTGCCGCGAATAGCAGCGAGGGCGCTGCAGACTCCATCAACAGCACCCTCTCAGGAGGGGAGTCAAGGGTGAACTCCTTGCCGCAGTTGGTGAAGGTCAGCGGGAATCCGTCGTCTTCAGCTGCCAGCGCCTCGCTGGCAGCGGGCTCCGCAGCGGGGGTGCTTGAAGCAGATGAGTCGTCGTTTCCGCACGCCGAGGCCACCAGACCTGCGACGAGCATCAGCACGACGGCTCGCAACTTGAAAAGCGGCAATTTCATGGGGTTCCTTTCCCGAGCGCGTCGGCGCTCAGTTGTTGTGAGGGAGCTTGCGGACGAGTGCGACGAGCACCGGCGCACCTAGCACCCCGGTGACGACGCCGATGGGCAGCTCGCGGGGCTGCAAGGCCATACGGGCCGCGACATCAGCCCAGACGAGGATGACCGCGCCGAGTGCGGCGGCCGCCGGGACCAGATGGCGGTGGACTGGGCCGACGATCCGTCGTGCGATATGGGGGGCGGCGAGCCCGACGAATCCGATGCCGCCGGACAGCGACACGGCGAATCCGACACACAGCGCCACCACGACCACGAGGACCAAACGGGTGCGCCCGGGATCGACGCCGCTCGCCATCGCGGTCTCGTCGCCGAGAGCCAGCAGGTCGAGGCGGCGGCGCCACCAGAACACGAGCACCATGCCGGCGCCCATGCCCAGGTAGCCGATGGGCAGCGTCGACCAGTCGGCGTTCGCGAGCGACCCGAGAAGCCAGAACATCACCGCTCGGGCCCCTTCGGCGCTGTCCGCGAACAGGATCAGCATGCTGGTTGTGGCGCTCAACAGGTAGCCGACGGCCACGCCTGCCACGATCATCCGCGAGGGTGTGATCCGACCGGTGGAGCGGGCCAGCGCCAGCACCAGGGCAAGGGCGCCGAGGGCGCCCAAGAAGGCCATGAGCGACACCGACTCCGCCCCGAGCCCCGATCCAATCCCGAACAGGATCGCCGCGGCCGCTCCGGTGGAAGCCCCCGAGCTCACGCCGATGATGTACGGCTCGGCCAGCGGATTGCGGACCAGAGCTTGGAGAGTCACTCCAGCGACACCGAGGGCCATGCCCACGATGGCGCCGAGAAGCACCCGGGGCAGGCGCACCTCCCAGATGATTGCGTCGTCGGTTCTCGCCCAGCTCGCCAACTCGGGCACCCCAACCGTGTGATGTCCAATGATCGACAGGGCCGTTAGAGGCGTCACCCCGACCGGGCCAAGACCGATGGCGACGACCATAGACGCCACTGCCAGGAGCGAGATGACCATGAGAGTGGAGCGTCGACTCCACGACCAACCGGCGCCGGCCGCAGTTTCAGCAAGGCTCCCGGGGCCAGCCTCAAGTCGGGTGCTCATGGGTTCGGCGCCTGCGACTGAGGCTGCATCATGAAGATGAGTCTATGAATAGGAATTATTCCTAATACAAATCAGGACGGGGACGGTTTTCGCTCCCAGGTGAGCGGTGGGGCAAGGCGATCTCGAACGGGGAGCCTGGCTCAAACGGGGAGCCTGGCTCAAACGGGGAGCCTGACGACGCCTCCGTCGGCTCGCCCGACCAGCAGGTGGCCGGCGCTGACCCACCGCAGCCGGCTGGTCGAGGCGTCGGACTCGACCACAGCGGCCGGCGAGAGCTTTTGGCCTGCGCGCGTCGGGGCGGCCCAGACGATCGTGCGGCCATCGCCTCCCCCCGTCGCGATGTAGGCGCCGGATGGGCCCCATGCGAGATCCTCAATGTGCTCGTCATGGCCGGACGAGGCCGCCGGGGCCGTGCCAGCAGGCCCGCTTCCGCTGAAGTCCCAGGCGGTGAGCTCGCCCATGCACGCCACCGCGAGCCAGCGGCTGTCGTCGCTGAACGCGAGCCGCTCGATCTTCGACGGATAGCCAGACATCGAGAGTTCGCTACCACTCCACAGCTTCCACAGCTGGACGGTGGAGTCTTGTGCTCCGGCGCAGGCCCACTTCCCATCGGGCGATAGCACCAACGCGAGCAGCGAACCCTGCCAGTTGAAGCGCCGGCGGCGGCCGCGGCGCGGTCCGACAACGTCGTGCCAGTTGACGCCGCCGTACGCGGCCGCGCCGACACGCGTGCCGTCTGAAGACCAGGCAACCGCCGTGACCGTGGAGGGCTGATCGTCGAAGTCGTGAAGAATCCCACCCTCCTGGTCGACGATAACCAGGCGTCGTCCGGCGCCGATCGCCAGCACGGGGGCCTCCGGCGACCAGGCCAGCGCCGTCGCCCACGCGGACACGGCCACGGCCCCCGCCGGCACCCCGGCATGGTCGTAGATCCGGACATGCCCGTCTTGGCCTCCGACCGCCATACAGCCCCCGTCAGGCGACCACGCACCGCTCAGAGCGCCCATCTCATGGCGCTCCAATGCTGTGGCCGAGCCGTCAGCGGTGTCGACGAGGACGACGTCGCCGCCCAACGACCCCGCCACGGCCTGGTGGCAGAGCGGCGAGACTTCCAGCACGCTCACATAGTCCTCGAGGTCCACCCGCCATTGCGCGGCGGGCAGGGTGTCGGTCATACCAGACAGGACCGGAAGCTGGCCTCGAGCGATGCCCGATCCAGGTTGCGCCCGATGAACACGAGGCGATTGCGCCGCTCTTGGGCGCCCCAGGTTCCGTGGGCCTCGCCGTCGAGAAGCATGTGGACGCCCTGGAACACATACCGCTCCTCCCACCCGGCGACGGACAAGATGCCCTTCGAGCGGAAGATGTCGGTGCCCTTGGTCTGCAGGAGATTGCCCAGCCACTCGTTGAGCCGGTCGAGGTCGAGGTCGCCGTCCACCTCGATGCCGACCGACGTCACCGTCAGGTCGTGCTGGTGCTCGGCGTCGGGATCCAGGAACTCCGGATCATCGGCCAACACCCGGTCGAGCGAAAAGGCGCCGACCTCGAGGATCGCGTCCAAGTCCACCTTTCCGTGCTGGGTCCGGATGATCGGGGCGAGCGCGTTGACCTCCCGTATCCGGGACTCGACCTCGTCGAGGCCGCTATCGTCGGCGAGGTCGATCTTGTTGAGCACGATCCGGTCGGCGAAGGCCAGCTGCTCGACGGCTTCGTTCTCCACGCCCTCGGGCTTCTCTTCGTCCAGATGGGGCAGCAGGTGCTTGGCGTCAACCACGGTGACGATGGCGTCGAGCCGCAGCTGGGCTGCCATCTCGTCGTCGACGAAGAACGTCTGGGCCACCGGCGCGGGGTCAGCGAGCCCGGTCGTCTCGAT
>JAPYOC010000032.1 GCA_028278955.1 Candidatus Poriferisocius aerobius | reverse complement strand
GCGGGCCCACCGGGGCGGCCCGAAGCCAGCTCCAGCTCGGTATCCAGTACTGGACCAGCCGGGGGATCGCGGTGGTGGACGTGAACTACCGGGGCAGCACCGGCTACGGCACCGCCTACCGGGAAGCGCTCCGGGGCCGTTGGGGGGTCAGCGACGTGGACGACTGCGTGGCCGCCGCCCGCCACCTGGTGCGCACCGGCGAGGTGGACGGCGACCGGCTCATCATCCGAGGGGCCAGCGCCGGCGGCTACACCGCCCTGTGCGCGCTGGCCTTCCACAAGGTCTTCGCCGCCGGGGCCAGCCGCTACGGCATCGCCGATCTGGCCGCGCTGGCCGCAGACACCCACAAGTTCGAGGCCCGCTACACGGACACTCTGGTGGGGCCGTACCCGGAGGAAGCCGAGGTGTACAAGGCCCGCTCGCCGATCGGCTTCGTGGACGACTTCGAGGCCCCCATGATTGTGCTCCAAGGCGCCGAGGACGTGGTGGTGCCCCCCGGCCAGGCGGAGATGATCGTGGCCGCGCTGCAGGAGCGGGCGATCCCGGTGGCCTACCTGCTATTCGAAGGGGAGCAGCACGGCTTCCGCCGGGCCGAGAACATCGTGGCCGCCCTCGAAGCCGAACTCTCGTTTTTCGCCCAGATCCTGGGATTCGACCCCGCCGACGATATCTCGCCCGTGCCCATCCGCCGCTAGCGGGCGACCCCGCTCGGCCGTCGCCTGCTGATGCCTGTCAATCCAGTGGGCTCAATCCAATGGGAGCGGTCTATCCTGAGAGTTTATGGCCCGAGTACTGGTTGCAGAGAAAATCGCCGATATCGGAGTGGCCAAACTCCGCCACGCGGGCCATGACGTCGAGGTTCGCACCAAGATGTCCCCCGACGAGCTGCTAGAGGCGCTGGCCGGCGTCCACGGGCTGATCATCCGGTCGGCCACCCAGGTGACCGCCGAGGTGTTCGAAGCGGGCAGTGATCTGGTGATCGTGGGCCGGGCCGGCGTGGGGTTGGACAATGTGGACGTCGATGCCGCCACTGAGCACGGCGTTTTGGTGGTGAACGACACCTTGTCCAACATCATCTCGGCGGCCGAGCACACCATGGCGTTGATCTTGGCCCAGGCCCGCAACATCCCCCAGGCCCACGCCGCGCTGGTCGACGGGCGGTGGGAGCGAAGCCGGTGGCAGGGCATCGAGCTGAGCGACAAGACGCTGGGCATCATCGGTTTGGGCCGCATCGGCCGGCTCGTGGCCGAGCGGGCGCTGGGATTCGCCATGCGGGTGATCGCCAGCGACCCCTATGTGTCGGAGGAGGTCGCCCTGCACAGTGTGATGGCGCTGGTGTCGATCGAGGAGCTGGTGGCCCAGTCCGACTTCATCACCATCCATGTGGCCCGCACCCCCGACACCGTGGGGCTGATCGACGCCGACATGCTGGAGTTGGCCAAGCCCAACCTGCGGGTTGTCAATGTCTCGCGCGGCGGCATCGTGGACGAGGCCGATCTGGCCGAGGCGGTGGCCTCGGGGCGCATCGCCGGGGCGGCCCTCGACGTGTTCGACGGCGAGCCGATCACCGAATCTCCGTTGTTCGACCTCGACGAGGTGGTGGTCACCCCCCACCTGGGGGCTAGCACCGAGGAGGCCCAGAGCAAGGCGGGCGATGCCATCGCCGAGCAGGTGATGCTGGCGCTGGCCGGGGAGTTCGTGCCCGCGGCGGTGAACGTGGCGGCCAAAAACGTTCCCGATGTGTTGCGCAACTATCTGAAGCTGGCCGAGCAACTGGGCCAGCTGTTCGGGCGCCTGTGCGACCGGCTGCCCGAGGTGTTGGAGGTGGAGCTCATCGGCGAGATCGGCAAGGCCGACAACACGGTGGCGGTGATGTCGGCGGTGAAGGGGCTTTTGAGCGCGGTGTCGGACATGCCGGTCAGCTATGTGAACGCGCTGGCCATGGCCGAAGAGCGGGGGATGGAGGTGCGCGGGATCAGCACGCCCTCCTCGAAAGACCACCCGAATCTGCTCACCCTGCGGGGCGGCGGCCACAGCCTGGGCGGGCGTCTGATGGGGACTCGCCTGGAGCCGGTGTTGGTGCTGGCCGATGGCCACGCCATCCACATGCCGCCCGCCCCTCACATGATCTTTCTGTCCAATGACGACCGCCCCGGCATGATCGGCGCGGTCGGCACGCTCTTGGGCGGCGCCGGCATCAACATCAACGGCATGAACGTGGGCCGGTCGGCCGCCGGGGAGGGCGCTTCCATGATGATCGCCACCTCTCAGCCGGTGCCCAAAGAGGTGGCCGACGCCTTGGAGGCCATCGACGGGGTGCAGGCGGCCCGCTACCTGGGCTTGGCCCCAGCCAACTAGCAGCCTCGCCATGTTCGGCAAAGGCCAGGGGATGAAAACCGGATTGCACCCTCAACAGCCGTCGGGAATGCCGATCCACAAATACCGGGCGTTCGAGCCCGTCGAGCTGGCCGACCGCACTTGGCCCGACGCGGTGCTCACCGGGGCGCCCCGGTGGTGCTCGGTGGATCTGCGCGACGGCAACCAAGCCCTCATCGAGCCCATGAACCCCGAGCGGAAGTGGAAGATGTTCACCGCCCTGGTGGAAGCCGGGTTCAAGGAGATCGAGGTGGGCTTCCCGTCGGCGTCGGAGACCGACTTCCGCTTCGTGCGGGAGATCATCGAGCAGGGGGCCATCCCCCCAGACGTGCGCATCCAGGTGCTCACCCAGGCCCGCCGAGAGCTGATCGAGCGCACCTATGAGTCCATCGACGGCGCCCCCGAGGCCATCGTCCACCTGTACAACTCCACCTCCACGGTGCAGCGCCGGGTGGTGTTCGGCCTCGACATGGACGGCATCGCCGAGATCGCCACCCGGGCGGCGGGGTGGTGCCGGTCGTTGGAGTCGCAGGTGCCCGACACCGAGGTCTACTACGAGTACTCGCCCGAGTCGTTCACCGGCACCGAGCTCGCCTTCGCCAAGCGGGTGTGCGACGAGGTGACGGAGATATTGGCCGACGGCCACGACAAGCCGGTCATCGTCAACCTGCCGGCCACCGTGGAGATGTCCACCGCCAACGTCTACGGCGACATGATCGAGTGGATGCACCGCAACCTGGCTCGCCGAGACCGCATCGTGCTCAGCCTGCACCCCCACAACGACCGGGGCACGGCGGTGGCCGCCGCCGAGTTCGGCCTCATGGCCGGCGCCGACCGGGTGGAGGGCACCCTGTTCGGCAACGGGGAGCGCACCGGCAACGTGGACGTGGTGAACCTGGCCATGAACCTGTTCAGCCAGGGGGTGGACCCCGAGCTGGACATCTCCGACATCAACGGGCTGCGCCGGGTGGCCGAGGACTGCAACCAGCTTCCTATCCACCCCCGCCACCCCTACGTGGGAGACCTGGTGTACACCGCGTTCTCGGGGTCGCACCAAGACGCCATCAAGAAGGGGTTCGAGGCCATGGAGCGCACCGGCCAGACCCTGTTCGAGGTGCCCTACATCCCCGTCGACCCCAAGGATGTGGGCCGCACCTACCAGGACGTGGTGCGGGTGAACAGCCAGTCGGGCAAGGGCGGCGTGTCGTATCTGCTCCAGTCCGAGGTGCAGTTGGAACTGCCCCGGCGGATGCAGGTCGAGTTCAGCCGGGTCATCCAGCAGATCACCGACCACACCGGCGAGGAGATCACCGCCGACCAGATCTACAGCGAGTTCGCGTCCGAGTACCTCGACTTGGACGAGCCCTACCGGCTGAACGGCTATGAGTCGGCCCAGAACACCCGGGGCGCCGACCGCACGGTGGTCACCGCCCGGCTGACCGCCGGGGACGACCAAGTGGTGGTCCACGGCGAGGGGACCGGGTCGCTGGACGCCTTCGTCATCGGGCTGAACAAGATCATCGCCACCCCAGTCAAGGTGGTGGACTACTACGAACACGCCCGGGGCGGGGGCACCGACGCCGAGGCGGTGGCCTACATCGAGTTGCTGGTGGGGGGCCGGGAGCTGTGGGGCTGCGGCATCCACACCGACATCACCACCGCCTCCATGCGGGCCATAGTGAGCGCTCTGAACCGCGCCAGCGCGGGACTGGGGCAATCCCCCCGCCCGCGCTGAGGGCGGGCCGGCCTTCGGGGGCGACGCCGGCCCGGCGGAGCGGGTTGTTTCAGGCTACGCCAGCGAGGGCATCCAGGCCGGCCGGGCCGACTCGAAAGCGCCGATGGCCTCGGTATGGGCCAAGGTGAGGCCGATGTCGTCGAGGCCCTCCAGCAGGCGGTGCTGAACAGAGCTGTCGAGGGAAAAGCCAGTGCTCACCCCGGCGCCGGGGGCCGAAACGATGAGCTGTTCGACGTCCACGGTGATCTCCACGGACGGGGCGCCGGCCACGGCGTCGAGCAGCGAGCGGGCCGCATCGCCGTCCACCGGCACGGGAACCAGGCCGTTCTTGGCCGCGTTGTTGCGGAAGATGTCGCCGAAGCGGGCGGAGATCACCGCCTCGAATCCGTACTGTTGGATGGCCCACACCGCGTGCTCCCGGGAAGAGCCGGTGCCGAAGTTGGGGCCGGCCACGAGAATGCGGGCCCCGGCGAATCGGGGGTCGTTGAGCACGAAGCCGGGATCCTCCCGCCACTCGGAGAACAAGCCCTGCCCGAAGCCGGTGCGCTCCACCCGCTTGAGCCAGTCGCTGGGGATGATCTGATCGGTGTCCACATCGCTGCGGTCCAACGGCAGCGCCGTGCCGGTGATCACTCGCACCGGCTTCACGCCAGGTCTCCCGGAGTGGCGAAGACACCGGCCACGGCAGTGGCGGCCGCGACCGCCGGGGACACCAGATGGGTGCGGCCGCCCTTGCCCTGGCGGCCCTCGAAGTTGCGGTTGGACGTGCTGGCGCAGCGCTCGCCGGCCGACAGCTTGTCGGGGTTCATGGCCAAGCACATCGAGCAGCCCGGCGCCCGCCAGTCGAACCCGGCGGCTTTGAACACCTGGTGAAGCCCCTCCGCCTCGGCTTGGGCCTTCACCGCGGCGGATCCGGGGACCACATAGGTGCGGACGCCGGGGTGGGCCCGGCGCTCCTCCACCACCGAGGCCGCCGCTCGAAGGTCTTCGATGCGGCTGTTGGTACACGAGCCGATGAACACGGTGTCCACTGGGATCTCCTTGAACAGAGTGCCCGGGGCCAGGTCCATGTAGTCGAGCGCCCGAGCGGCCGCGTCCCGCCCGCTGGCCTCGGCGAAGCTGTCGGGGTGGGGCACCGCGCCGTCGATGGGGGCCACCTGAGCGGGGTTTGTGCCCCAAGACACGTGGGGGGCCAACTCCGACCCGTCGATCACCACTTCCTGGTCGAAAGCGGCGTCGTCGTCGGTGCAGAGGCTTCTCCAGTCGTCCAAGGCGGCTTCCCACGCGGCGCCGGTGGGAGCGCAGGGCCGCTCCTGGAGATAGCCGAAAGTGGTGTCGTCGGGGGCGATCAGCCCGGCCCGGGCCCCGGCCTCGATCGACATGTTGCACACCGTCATGCGCCCCTCCATGGTCAGCGACTCGATGACCGGTCCCCGATACTCGATCACCGAGCCGATGCCTCCGCCAGTGCCGATCCGCCCGATGATGGCGAGGATCACGTCCTTGGCGGTGCAGGCGGCCGGCAGAGCGCCTTCTACGGTCACCGACATGGTGCCGGGCTGTTGCTGGGGGAGGGTCTGGGTGGCCAGAACGTGCTCCACCTCGCTGGTGCCAATGCCGAAGGCCAGCGCCCCGAACGCCCCGTGGGTGGAGGTATGGCTGTCGCCGCACACGATGGTCATGCCCGGCTGGGTGAGCCCCATCTCCGGGCCGATCACGTGCACGATCCCCTGGCCGGGATGCCCCATCGGGAACAGGGTTATCCCGAACTCCTCGCAGTTGGCCCGCAGCGCCTCCACCTGCTGGCGGGAGATCGGGTCGGCGATGGGCCAGGCGATGTCGTCGGTGGGGACGTTGTGATCCTCGGTGGCCACCGTGAGGTCGGGTCGCCGCACCGCCCGGCCGCTCGCACGGAGCCCATCGAAGGCCTGCGGCGAGGTCACCTCATGGACGAGATG
The DNA here is from genome assembly GCA_028278955.1 of Candidatus Poriferisocius aerobius. Classification (GTDB taxonomy): domain Bacteria; phylum Actinomycetota; class Acidimicrobiia; order Acidimicrobiales; family Bin134; genus Poriferisocius; species Poriferisocius aerobius. Next base: position 10,091 of record JAPYOC010000032.1, on the reverse strand, counting down.
CAGGTCGATGTACAGCAGGTCGGGCTCGCCGGCTGCCTGGTGGACGACATGGCGGTCCCAGACTTTCTCACTGAGGGTTCGGCCCATTTGCGCTCCGATTTCTCGCGTCGGATTCCAGACTTGCTGCGGTGGCCCTGAGGCTATCGGCCGGCCTCGGCCATGGGCGGGTCATACGGCGAGCCGCCGGCCCGGGCCGGCACCCCCACCGAGTCGAGCGCCTGGCCCAGGCAGCCCCAGAAGGCGGCGAAATCGGTGACCACCGAGGCGTGGTCCCCCCGATAGGCGTAGACGTCGATGCCGGGGACGGCTTCGGCGAGCTCCTGTTGGAGGTAGTCGGGCACCGCCTTGTCGCCGAGGGTGCGAACCTGGGAGATGGGCATGGGCAGCTCGGCGATCCACGGCGAGGAGTCGAAGTTGAACAGCTCGGTTCCGGCGTCGAGCATCGCCTGCGGGTCGGCCTTGAGGACTTCGGTCTGGGCCCATCGGCTGATGTCGGCGCCGATGATGTTGAACACGGCGTGCTCCCAGCCCCAGTACCGGATCTTCACCGGGGCCAGGCGAGAGGCGGCGGCCACCACCGGAAGCAGCGAGAAGCGGACGGCCCGCAGCCCCCGGCCTCGGAAAGTGCTGGAGGTGGCGCCGAGCACCAGGCCGGCGACCCGTTCGGGCGCCGATCGGGCCGTCAGCTGCGCGACGGCGCCGCCCATGGAATAGCCGACGCACACGAAGCGGTCGATGTCGAGGGCGTCGGCCACGGCCAAGACGTCGTCGACGCAGTCGGCAAACCTGAATCGGCGGGTGGGCAGGCCCCGGCCGTGGCCCCGATGGTCGAATGCCACCACTGAGGCCCGTCGGGAGAGCGGCTCGAAGGCCGGATACCAGTTCAAGTCGGCGGTCACCGTCCAGCCGTGCAGCAGCACCACGGTGGGCGAGCCCGGCGGACCGGGGGCCCGGCGGACGAACAGCTCTCCCCGCTCGCAAAGTTCGACCACCTCGCCCGGCGGCAGGCTCGGGCCGATCGGCGCCCCGCTACTGCTCAAGGGATACGATTTGCACGGTGAGCGTGCCCCCGGCGGGGCTCTCATAGGACAGGGTGTCGCCGATGCCGGCACCGATGATCGCCGATCCCATGGGGGAGGCCGGGGAGATCACCTCGAGCCCCTCGTGGCGCTCCTCGATCGATCCCACCAGATAGGTCTCGAAATCGTCGGGATCGCCGCCGTGGGCCAGGGTGACCACCGATCCCACCGCAACCCTGGTCCCGTCGCCCGCTTCCACGATCCGGCTGTTGTTCAAGAGCGCGCTGAGCTGGGCGATCCGGGTCTCCATCTTGCCTTGCTCGTCCTTGGCCGCGTGGTAGTCGCCGTTCTCACTCAAGTCGCCCAGCTCGCGCGCCGCTTCGATCTTGCGGGCGATCTCAACCCTGCCCACCGTGGTGAGCTGCTCGAATTCGGCCCTCAGGCGGTCGTAGGCCGTCTGAGACAGCTCATGGGTTTGCGGCATGGCCAACGATTTTAGCGCCCTGGTTCCCGCCGCCGGGTGCGGCGCGTCTGAGCGGCATGGGCGTGGCGCATGGGGAAAGATTTTAGCGTTCGCATTCCCGGAGGCTGCATTCGTATCCTGATGGGCCATGACACATGTCATCGGAGTGGTCGGCGGCGACGGCATCGGCCCGGAGGTTGTGGCCGAGGGCCTCAAGGTACTGTCGGCCGCCGGTGTGGAGACGGACGCGGTCGCCTACGACCTCGGGGGTGCTCGGTACCTGCGGGACGGCACCGTCCTGCCCGACGAGGTTCTGGAGGAGTGGCGGGGGTTGGACGCCCTGTACCTGGGAGCGGTGGGCACCCCCGATGTCCCCCCCGGCGTGATCGAGCGGGGGCTGCTGCTGCGGATGCGCTTCGAGCTCGACTTGTATGTGAACCGCCGTCCGTTCCGAGCCTCAGACGGCGGCTTCGAGTTCGAGGTGATCCGGGAGAACACCGAGGGCGCCTATGCGGGCGAAGGCGGGTTCCTCCGCCGAAACACCCCCCAAGAGGTGGCCACCCAGGGCTCGGTGAACACCCGATTCGGCGTCGAGCGCTGCGTCCGCTACGCCTTCGAGCTGGCCCGCAGCCGCCCCGGCCGCCACCTCACCCTGGTGCACAAGACCAACGTGCTGACCTTCGCCGGCGACTTGTGGCAGAGAGCGTTCAACGAGGTGGCCGGGGAGTATCCCGAGGTGGCCACGGCCTACAACCATGTGGACGCGGCCTGCATCTACTTCGTGGAAGATCCCAAGAGCTACGACGTGATCGTGACCGACAACCTGTTCGGCGACATCCTCACCGACCTGGGAGGCGCCGTCGCGGGCGGCATCGGCCTGGCCGCCTCGGCCAACTTGAACCCCGACCGCACCGGGCCGTCGATGTTCGAGCCGGTACACGGGTCGGCACCCGATATCGTGGGGACCGGCCGAGCCAACCCCACCGCCGCGATCTTGTCGGCCGCCATGATGGCCGAGTTTCTGGGCGAGGCAGATGCCGCGGCCCGGATACGGGCGGCCTGCGGCGACCCGGCGGCTCGCCAGGGGACCACCGCCGAGATCGGCGACGCCATCGCCGAGCGGGTGTGAGCCCGCAAGAGAAGCCCCCGGCGCAGAAAGACCCGACGCAGAAAGGACGTGAGCGCAATGCCAATCGAGATCACCGAGAAGGTGTGGATGGACGGCGAGCTGGTGGACTGGGCCGACGCCACCGTGCATGTGCTCACCCACACGCTCCATTACGGTAACGGCGTTTTCGAGGGCATCCGGGCCTACGACACCGACCGGGGCGCGGCGGTGTTCCGGCTCACCCCCCACATCCGCCGGCTGTTCGCCAGCGCCAAGATCCTCCAGATCGACATTCCCTACACCGCAGAGCAGCTGGTGGCCGCCACCAAGGAGACGGTCCGGGCCAACGACATGACGAGCTGCTACATACGCCCCCTGGCCTATCTCGGCTATGGGGAGATGGGGCTGAACCCGCTGCCGTGCGAGGTGAATGTGGCCATCGCGGTGTGGCCGTGGGGCACCTATCTGGGCGATGAGGGAATTCGCCAAGGGGTGCGGCTCATGGTCAGCTCCTGGCAGCGCCACGACCCCAACTCGATGCCCACCGCGGCCAAGGGGTGCGGGCACTACATCAACAGCCAGCTGGCCAAAGTCCAAGCGGTGAAGGCCGGCTACGACGAGGCGGTCCTGCTGTCGCCCCAGGGCTATGTGAGCGAGTGTACCGGGGAGAACCTGTTTGTGGTGCGCGACGGCGCCATCGTCACCCCGCCCACCTCGGTGGGAGCGCTGGAGGGGATCACCCAGGATGCGATCCGCACCATGGCCTCCGATCTGGGCATCCCCTACCGAGCCGACAACCTGCTGCGCAGCGACCTGTACCTGGCCGACGAGGCCTTCTTGTCGGGCACCGCGGCGGAGGTGGTGCCCGTCCGATCGGTGGACGACCGCGAGATCGGCGATCCTGGCCCGATCACCCGCAAGATCCAAGAGGTGTTCCAAGACGCAGTGAGAGGCCGCTGTGCCCAGTACCGGCACTGGAACGAATATGTCACCCCCTGACGCCGGCCCTCGGTCCCTGCCCGCTGCGGTGGAGATCTACGACACCACGCTTCGCGACGGGAGCCAGCTCGAGGGGATATCCCTCACCGTGGAGGACAAGCTCCGAATCACCCGCCAGCTCGACTATCTCGGCGTCCACTACATCGAGGGGGGCTGGCCGGGCTCAAACCCCAAAGACGACGAGTTCTTCGCCCGGGCCCGTGACGAGCTGAGCTTGGAGACCAGCACGCTGGTGGCCTTCGGCTCCACCCGCCGGGTCAGGGGCCGCACCGACGAGGATCTCACCTTGTCCAACTTGGCGGCCTCCGGCGCCGACGTGGCCTGCATCGTGGGCAAATGCTGGGACTACCACGTTGTCGAAGCTCTGCGGACCACGCTGGACGAGGGCATCGCAATGGTGGCCGACTCGGTGCAGCATTTGAAGGGGAACGGCATGCGGGTGTTCTTCGACGCCGAGCACTTCTTCGACGGCTATGAGGACAACCCCGGCTTCAGCTTGGCGGTGCTGGAGGCCGCGGCGACGGCCGGGGCCGACCGGCTGGTGCTGTGCGACACCAACGGGGGGTCGCTGCCCACCCGGGTGGAGGACATTGTGGGCGCGGTGGTCGATTATCTGGACACCCCGGTGGGAGTACACCTCCACGACGACACCGGGTGCGGGGTGGCCAACGCCCTGGCCGGGGTGCGGGCTGGGGCTGTGCAGGTGCAGGGCACGGTCAACGGTTACGGCGAGCGCACCGGCAACTGCAACCTAGTGCCCATCATCGCCAACCTCACCCTGAAGATGGGGGTGGAGACGGTGCCCCCCGAGCGCTTGGACCGCCTCACCGCGGTGTCGCACCATGTGGCCGAGCTGGTGAACTTCACGCCCGATCCCCAGCAGGCCTATGTGGGGTCGTCGGCGTTCGCCCACAAAGCCGGCCTCCACACCAGCGCCATCGCTCGCCGCCCCGACGCCTACGAGCACATCGACCCCGCCGCGGTGGGCAACGGCACCCGGTTCGTGGTGTCGGAGATGGCCGGGCGCTCGACGGTGGAGCTCAAGGCCAGGGAACTGGGCCTCGACCTCGACGGCAAGGCCGTCGGCGAGATTGTGGATACCCTCAAGAAGCTGGAGCACGCCGGGTACCACTTCGAGGTGGCCGACGCTTCTCTGGAGCTGCTGATGAGAGGGGCGTCGGGATGGAAGCAGCCGTACTTCGAGTTGGAGTCGTTCAAGGTGGGCACCCAGCACCGGTCGGGCACGGGGGCCCGGGCCTGGAACGAGGTGGCGGTGGAGACGGAGACCGAGGCCACGGTGAAGCTCCGCGTGGGCGGCGGGCGAATCGTGGCCACCGGGGAGGGCAACGGCCCGATCAATGCCCTGCACGCGGCCTTGATGCTGGCCCTGGCCGACCGCTATCCGGCGTTCCGGTCGATCTCCCTCATCGATTACAAGGTGCGGGTGCTGGACACCGCGGCGGGTACCGCCGCGGTTACCCGGGTGGTCATCGACTCCGCCAACGGCGACCGGGTTTGGACCACCATCGGCGTGTCCGCCAACATCGTGGAAGCAAGCTGGCAAGCCTTGGTGGACAGCCTTGTCTACGGGCTGTTGCACAGCGAAGACGGTGACCGAGCTGAAGAGAACCGGGTTGGAGAGAACCGAGCTGACAAGATCAGCTCTAAAAAGAAGGACCGAGAGTAGCGATGGCCGCACCCGACTATGTCCCCAACCAGACCCCAGCAGCCGACCGGCACTATGTGTCGCCGCCGCGTCGGCCCCAGCCGTGGATGGCCGACCGGCCCGCTGAGCTGAGTCACGGCCAGCCGGTTGGCGCCGGGCTGGGGGTGCCCGGGCCCGATCAGGGCTACGCCCTGCGGCTGGCCCGGCGATTCGAGGACGAGCTGCTGCTGAGCGCTGGAGAGCAGGCCGCCGATGCCGTCGCCGGCTGCGTGGGAGTGGCGCTGAGGCGGGCGGCCCTGTTCGGGCGGGCGCCGGTGGCCGCCGACCTGGAGATTGCCTTCCGGCTGTTCGGCTTCCTGCCCCCCGCACCCGACGAATCTGTAGCTGCCTGGCGCAAAGAGCTGTTTCGCGGGATCAGCCATCCCCACCATTACGCCGAGGTCCGACACTTGGTGGACTCGGTGCCCGAGCAGGTCTTGCGGATGCCGCCGGGCGAGGTCGAGGCCGCATGCGCTGCGGACAGATCCGGGCTGTTCTCATCCCCGCTTTCCTCGGTCCCGCTTTCCTCGGTCTCCGACTCTCGGTGAGCCTGGCCCACCGGCCCCGGGTGCGGTTTGCGCCGTCGCCCACCGGCTATCTCCACGTCGGCTCGGCTCGGACGGCCCTGTTCAACTGGCTGTACGCCCGCTCTGTCGGCGGGACCATGGTGCTGCGGATAGAGGATACCGACGAGAGCCGCAACCGCCCCGAGCTGACCGACGCCATTTTCGAGTACCTGGCCTGGCTGGGCATCGATTACGACGAGGGGCCGCACCACCAGTCGGAGCGGCGGGAGCGCCACCGGGAGGCGGTGCAGCAGATGCTGGACGACGGTCGGGCTTATCTGTGCGACTCCGACGACAACGAACTGGCCGGCACAGAGATGGCCGAGGGCCGGGCGGTGCGGTTCCGAACCCCACCGGGTGCCACGGTGATCGACGACGTGGTCCGGGGCGAGGTGACTGTGGCCCACGCCCAGCTGGGCGACTTCGTGATCTGGCGCTCCGACGGGTCGCCCACCTTCGTGCTGGCCAACGCGGTGGACGACGCCGACATGGCCGTCACCCACGCCATCCGGGGCGAGGACCTGCTGTCGAGCACGCCCCGGGCCGTGCTGGTGGCCGAAGCGCTGGGAGCGACCCCGCCGGTCTACGCTCACCTCCCCCTGCTGGTGAACGAGCAGCGCCAGAAGCTGTCCAAGCGCAGCGACGACGTGTCTTTGGCGAGCTACCGCCAGCGGGGGTTCTTGGCCTCGGCCATGGCCAACTACCTGGCGCTGTTGGGCTGGGGGCCGCGCGACGGGGTGGAGATCCGTCCCATGGCCGAGATCATCGAGCAGTTCCGGCTGGAGGACGTGAACAAGGCCCCGGCGTTCTTCGATGTGGCCAAGCTGGAGCACTTCAACGGGGTGTACATCCGAGGGCTCGACGCCGAGGAGTTGCTGGAGGCGCTGGCCCCCCATCTGGAAGCCGACCGGGTGCCGTGGCCGCCCGAGCGCTATCGCCCTGCCGTGGTGGCCGCCGTGGTCCCCCTCGTGCGGGAGAAGCTGCGCACCCTGTCCGACATTGAGCGCCAGGTGGACTGGCTGTTCTGTCCCGAGGTGCCCATGGACGAGGCGTCATGGGAAAAAGCAGTGGTTCGCGGCAAAGCCTCAGCTGAGATTCTCGACGCCGCCCTCGCCGCCCTCGCCGACTGCCCCTGGGATCCCGAAGCGGTCAAAGACGCCGTGTTCGCGGTGGGCGAGGCCCACGGCGTCAACCGCTCCAAGGCTCAAGCACCCGTGCGGGTTGCCGTCACCGGCCGCTCGGTGGGCCCCCCGCTGTTCGAGCCCATGGTCAATCACCTCAGCAGAGAAGAAGTGCTCCGCCGCCTCCGCCAGGCCCGCGCCAGGCTCTGAGTTGGTCGCAGCTTGTGCCTCAGCGGCTTGTTGTAATGCTATGACATCACTATGAGGACGATCATCACGCTCCCTGATCATCTGCATGCCGAGGCAAAACAGCGTGCCGCAGAGCAGGGCATCAGCTTTGCGGAGTTTGCGCGGCGGCTCTTCGATAGAGAACTCAGCACAGCGAGGCCTCAGGTTGACCTCTGCGCAATGGTGCATGGTGAGCCGTTTAATATGGCCGCCGACGGCAAGGCCATAGTTGAAGAAGCCGTGGCCGCTCAACACCAACAGCACATCGATTGACCACAGCAGCTGGCAGTATCTACTAACAGCAGCTAACAGCAGCTATGGCCCAGGACGGCGTAAAGCTTTTCGCATCGTGCTTTGATGTAATGGGATGTAATGGTTTGCGCTTTGTCACGGTAAAGACCTGCGTCGGGGTAGCCGTCACCAGGGGTTCAAGCCGCGCCGAGGAGCAGGGGTTCTCGCACCCCGAGCGTTTCGGGCGGGGGCTTGTTGTGGCAGCCGGCTTGGCAGTTGTCCTCTGGGTGGCTGGCGAAGGGATCGGGGTCGAGCATGGGCTGGAGTTTGTATCTCCCGGTGTCGGGGCATTTGACGATTGCCCAGTTCCGGTCGTGGATGTCGTGGTGGCAGGCGGTGCAGACCAAGACGAGGTTGTCGAGTTTGGTGAGCCCGCCCTTTTGCCAGGGGATGATGTGATGGGCTTCGCACCACACGGCGGATTTGCCGCAGCCGATGCAGTGCTTGTCGCGGATGATTAGAGCGGCCCGCTGGGCCTCAGTGGCCGAGCGGGCTTTGCGGCCCACGTCGAGGGTCTGGAACGTGGTGTCGAACACGCTGGGCAGCAGGTCGGCGTCGCAGGCGAGGCGCAGCGCCTCTGCTTTGGTGAGCGGGGTTCCGTCGAGCAGGCGGGCGTCGGCCAGCTGCTGGTTGAGCAGGTCCCAGTCGGCGGTGAGGATTAGCTTGGTGCCCTGCGGCCGCCGATTCTCGACTTCGGCGCAGATCAGGTGTTCGAGGGCGTCGGAGAGCCGTTGGCCGAAGGTGGATTCTGCGGCGCCGTCTTGCTGGGCTCGGATTCTGCGCTCCTCAGCGGCCAGCGCGGCCTCGATCCGGTTGCCCGACTCGCCGGCGAATCGGGCGTACAGCTCGTACATCCCGTCGTGGGGCGATTGGCGGATGCTGGCAGTGCGCCGCTGGTGCTGGCGGTTGCGCCGCGATTCTCCGCCGTCGGCTGCTTGCTCGCATTGGTGGTCGCGCACGGTGCGGGTGAACTGGCCGAAGTCCTCGGTTTTGGCCGCCTCGACCAGCGCGGCCTCGTCCACCGGACCCTCAGAGGCGGCCCGGGCGATCAGCTTGGCATGGTCGGCGGGTATCTCACCGGCTTGCAGCGCCTCGGCTGTCTCGGTGGCTTTGGAGAGCCGCTCTGCGTTCATCAGCTCTTTGCGGGCTTGGCCGGCTGAAGCACCGAGATTCTCAACCGCAACTTGGCGGGCCCGGCCCTGTCCAGACCGCTCGGAGAGCGCTATCAGCGCTTTGGCTTTCATGGCGGCGATGGCCGACTCGGCTTGGCCCAATTCGACGAGGCGCCGAGACAAAGCAGGCTCGGACATCTTGGCCTCGTCCACTGCCGAGACGCACACCGCAGCCCCGCACCCAGCTGGGGTGCCAGCCACGAGATTGCGCTCGTTATGCCTGGTAGAAGGCCGTAAACTCATACATGTAACTCTACACCCCACCAGTGACAACTACCCCTCGAATAAGACCCAAAACCCGCATTTTTTGAAGAAAATCTGAAGATTTTTTGGTGGATTCTCTGCCCGGAACAAGGGGCGTGCTTATGGGGTTGGGGGCAGCGAAGGTGGGAGGCTGTTGACGATTCGGGCGGTCTCGACGGAGATGTGGGTGAGGCGGCGGAGGTGGCGGATGAGGTTGAAGGGCTCGTCGGCCCAGGCGTGCCAGCCGTTGGGATCGTCGGTGATGCCGGATGGCTTGTCGTGCTTGTGGCGGAGGCTGTCGATGGCCCAGTCGAGTGGGGTGCGGCCCGACACGGTGTAGTGGTGGGCCTCGTCGGGGATGCCGACCAGCTTGCAGCGGTGGTTGATCTCGAGTGTCGACCGGTCTTTTTCGTTGCCTGTTTTGGCCCAGCGCATCTTCTTGTCGATGCGGTAGGCGTCGGGGTCGGCGCCTCCCTCGTCGGGCTGCCCGTCCACCAGGCAGGTCACCGGATGCTCGTCGGCGGTCTCGTAGCCGATGTGCAAGTCCATGAGCGCTCGACCGGCGGTTCGGAATGCCTCGAAGTCGTCGGCAAGGGGGATGCGGGGCAGGTTGCGCTGGAGGTCGTGCTGATACCGCTCCCGCCAGTCGGGGGCGTGCATCACCCCGTAGAGGTACTCCCAGATGTCGTCTTTGGTGATGTGGGGGCCATAGCGGTTGTGGAACTGCTCCAGACACCAGTCGGTGATGTTGTCGGTGTCGGCGGGGCCGGAAATGTCGAGCCCGAGCTCCAAGGCGTCGTTCATCGAGGGCCTCCTAGGCTGAGGTCAACGCCGACGGCGGGTGGCGACCCGCCCGGCCGGATCGACAGCGTGCAGGTCGGCCAGCAGTCCGACGGCTAGCGCCGCGAATCGGGTGCGGTTCGACGGACTGCTCAACAAGATGGCCTCTGTTTGGGCATGGCCCGGGTCTGTTGTCCCGGGCCCATCAGGTGCAGGTCGGCCAGCAGCCCTGCGGCCAGCACGCCGAACACCGCCATGTTCGACGGCCCCGCTATCACGACCGCCTCCGCCGGGGGACGGCCCGGGTCTGTCTCCCGGTAGCGCACAGGTCGAAGAGCTGGCGGCTGGCGATGATCCCGAACGGAAGCTGCTGGGTGAGGTTGAAGAGCATCGCCT
>JAPYOC010000031.1 GCA_028278955.1 Candidatus Poriferisocius aerobius | reverse complement strand
CGCCTGTACCGCCTGCTGGCTACCACCGGCCATGAACGATCCCCGAACATCTCGGCAGGGGCGGCTGGCCCGGTGGGACATGGCGCGGGAAATCGCCGGGCCGGCCTTGACTGCGGCCACCGCCTTCAGCCTTGTCCGAGTCTTCGCCGGCGACTCCTGGATCGCCCCCGTGCTCATTGCGGTGGTGGCAAGCCACCTGCTGGCGCTGGCCATTCGCCGCATTGGTTGGGGAATGCCGGTTTCGGCCCTGGCCAGCGGGGTCGGACTGGTCCTGACTGTAACGTGGACCCGCTACTGGGACACCACCGCATGGGGAATGCCCGTCGCAGACACCCTGGCTGCACTAGCCGACGATGTAGAGGTGGCCTGGACTGCTTTCGGGAACCTCAACCCGCCGGTGGCGCCGCTCAATGGATTCACGGTGAGCGCCATGGTCGTGATATGGCTGATCGCCTTCCTGTTGGACGACTGCTGGGCGATGCGGAGTCGGGCGCTGTCCGAGTCCTTGCTCCTGCCGATCGCCGCCATCGGATTCGTGGGGCTGGTGGGCGATGACCGGCACCGGATTCTGACCATAGGAGTATTCACGGCCGCGCTGCTGTACTTTGCCGTCGTCCACCGGGTGGCGGCCCGAACCGCAGACATCGCATGGCTGGGAGGCGAAGGACGGGCCTCGGCCGGACGGCGCTCGCTGCTCATCGCCGGCGCGGCAATGGCCGCGTTCGCCCTGGGGGGAGCGGTGGCCGCCGTGCCGGTTCTGAGCAGCGACGAATCCTCCCTCGTCGACCTGGCCTTCGAGCGGGGCGGGGAAAGCTCGGGAAGGGTGGTGATCAGCCCCCTGGTGGACATCAGGGGGCGATTGGTGAACCAGACCGACACCCCAATGTTCCGGGTGAGGGCCGAGGAGCGCTCCTATTGGCGCCTCACCTCGCTGGACCAGTTCGATGGGCGGGTTTGGACCTCACGGGCCGAATACGCTTCTCGCCCCACGCAGCTGCCCTCACTCGTGCAGTCGGGCTCCAGCGTGGAGGAGTCGGTGCAGCACTTCACCATCGAACAGCTCGGCGCGGTCTGGCTGCCCGCCGCCTTTGAACCCCGGTCGCTGGTCTCGACCTCCGACGCAATCGACCGCGGCGACATCAGCTATGAGCCGTCGTCCTCAACGCTGATCGTGGGGCGCTCCCTGGCCAGCGCCGACGGCCTCTCCTACACGGTCACTTCGGCGCTGCCCCGATTCGACCCCGAGGGGCTCGAAGCCATTCCCCTGGACGCGGCCCTCGACGCGGCTCTCAACGCTGCGGCGGGCACCAACACCTCTCTGCCGTCGGACTTCAGTCCCCGGGTGCGAGCTCTGGCCGCCCAGCTGACCGCCGGATCAGGATCAGGATATGAACAGGCGCTGGCCCTTCAAAGCTTCTTCCGCAACGGCAGCTTCGTCTACGACACCGACGTGTCCTCTGGCCATTCCGGCAACCGAATCGAGGATTTCCTGAGCGCTCGAAGAGGGTATTGCGAACAATTCGCCGGCACGTTCGCAGCCATGGCCCGGTCGGTAGGCCTGCCGACGCGAGTAGCGGTGGGCTTCACGGTAGGCGAGGCAGACCCTGACGATCCCGACCTCTACCGGGTTCGGGGCAGGCACGCCCACGCCTGGCCCGAGGTGTTCTTGGCCGGGGTGGGGTGGGTGGCATTCGAACCCACGCCAGGCCGAGGCGCCCCCGGCGCCCAGAATCACACCGGCTTGGCCGAGGCCCAGGCCGTCGGCCGCTCCGGCCCCGAACCCTCCGGTGCGGAACCGGCTCCCGGCGCGGCCCGGCCCTTCGGCTCCTCAACCGACTTCGAGAGCTTTGTTCCCCCCGACTCCCCGGCACCCGGCGACGCCCCGCCTGCGGCCGGCGATAACGCCGGCGGGCTGAGCTGGAGAGTCTGGACAGCCATACTCGTTCCGTCGCTGGCTGCTTTGGCCGCCCTCGCCGTCCCCTGGCTCAAAAGACTCCGGGACAAGCGGCGATTTTTGAGCACGACCGGCAATCGGGGGAAGATCAAGCTCTTGTGGGCCGAGACGGTGGAATCGCTGGCGCTGCTCAAAATCGCTCCTCGACCCGACGAGACCTATCTCGAATTCGCCGACCGGGCCATCGACCAAATCCCGCTTCACAGCCCCGACCTCCGCCAGCTCGGCGAGTTGGCCGCGGCGGCAACTTTCGCCCCGTGGGAACCCACCGACCACACTCAGTGGCTGGCCCGGACCTGGTCGCTTTCGGTGCGCTCCGAGGTCAATTTCAGGGTGAGCCGATGGCAGAAGATGGCGACGGCGTTCAATCCCCGGCCGCTGCTGGCCTCACGACGGCAGAAAACGAAGAAAACGAGAGCAGCTGGCGGCCCGAGAAACCGCCCCGAGCGTCCTTAGGAGCGCTCGGTGTTGCCCCGGCGCAAGCGGTTGACAATGCGGCGGCCCGGCGAGCGCAGAAAGCTGCTCACATCGCCGCGGTTGATGCTGTCGCTGATCTGCTGGAGCCCGAAGCGCCCGAGTTGGCGCAGGTTGCTCCACCCCCACAGCGACGCAGCCAGCATGACCAGAAAACCCAGGAAAGACAGCAAGTACGAGGTGGACAGGGTCAGGATCATGAAAACCAACCCGGCGATGCAACCCAGAATCGCGAGCCGGAGATTGCGGGCGGGGTGGGTGAACACCGTGGTCCGACCCACTTCGCGGGCCAGCGCGGGGTCGGTTTCATAGAGCTGATCCTCGATCTCGCTGAGGATGCGTTGCTCGTCCTCGGAAAGCGGCACCCGTTAAGTGTCTCACAGGCGGGTGCAACAGACAATGCCATTGCCGTTGTTGGGACTCTGGCAGGGCATCTCCGGTCTCAACCGGGCCGAATCCAGCCGGTTGCCCCGGGGCCGGAGTCAGCGGCGCTCCCGGGGCGGATCGCCCCTGAGCCGAATTTGCCCCTGATGAGGTCGACCGCCCGATCCACCTCATGCCACGAGTGGGCACGGGCACCGTCTCCCGTGAGGTCCAATGCGAGCTGGCGCTGGCCGGAATCCTCCAAGTCCGACACTCCCACCCCGATCAAGCGCACACCCGGGGCCACATCCACTGCCTGTAGCAGCCGCTTGGCCGCCCGAGCCAGCACCACCCCGGAGTCGACCGAGCCGGCGAGGGTGTGCGACCGGGTGATGGTGCTGAAATCCCCGAAGCGGACTTTGACGGTCACCGTCCGCCCGGCGACGCCTGCTTCTCTGAGACGGGCCGCTACCGAATCGCTGAGAACGGCCAACTCGGCCCCCAGAGCCTCGTGGGTGTATACGTCGCGGGCGAAGGTCTCCTCGCGGCTCATAGACTTGACCGTCGACTCGGACGCCACCGGGCGGGGATCCACGGCGTTGGCCAAGCTGTGCAGATGACGGGCGTGGGCTTGCCCGACAACTTTTTCCAGCCGCTCCAGGGGAAACTCGGCCAGCTCGCCGATGGTGGCGATCCCGCTGCGGCTGAGTCGGCTCAGCGTGGCCGGGCCGACTCCCCAGATATCGCCCACCGGGCGGGGCGCCAAGAACGCCCGCTCCCGGCCCACCGGCACCTCGAACACGCCGATCCCGCCCACCGGCCCTGCCGGGTCCGGCTGGGGCTTGGCCAGCTTGGAGCCCAGCTTGGCCAAGAACTTGACCGCCGCCACCCCCACCGCGCAGCCGATGCCCTCTTGGCTGCGCACCTGCCTTCGAATGAGATGGCCGATCTCGACGGGCGGGCGATGGGCGCCGGATACATCCAAGAACGCCTCATCGACCGACAGGGGCTCGACCAGCGGCGTGAACGACCGCAGGATCCCCATGATGCGCCCGCTCACCTCGGAGTACAGCTCGTGGTCACCGGGCAAGAACACAATCTCGGGACAGAGCTGTCGGGCCCGCCCCGAGGGCATGGCCGAATGAACCCCATAGGCTCTGGCCTCGTACGACGCCGATGCCACCACCCCCCGGCGGCCCTGACCGCCCACCGCCACCGGCAAGCCCTTCAGCTCAGGCCGTCGGCCCTGCTCCACCGAGGCGAAGAAGGCGTCCATGTCCACGTGCAGGATGGCTCCCGACCGGCCTCGCCCGCCGCCGCGGGTGGAGTTGCTCATCGCCATTGCCGCTGCCCCGCTGCCCCGCTACAGCCTTGTAACCGTAAGGGCGTCGGCTGCGGCGCCGGTCACCTGATAGCGGTAGCTCAACACCCGATCGGGGCGCTGTCGGCACCACTCCAGCAGCGGCTCGCGCACCCAGCGGGGGCTGTGCGCCAAGCGGCCTTCGCACTCCTCGGGGCCGTAGAAGTCAGCGTGGTCCACGATGCCATCGGGATCCTCCAGCACGATCTCGCCGTTCCAGTCCACCGCCCGGTGGGCCTCCACTCTGAGCCGCCAGCCCAAATCGGCGAAGTCCACCGTGATCTCATAGAGCGGCCCCTCCCAGTTCTCAACGCAGATACCGGTCTCCTCCCGCACCTCCCGTCCGAGCGCCTCCAGCATGGTCTCGCCCGGATCCACCACCCCGCCGGGGGTGCTCCACTCCACCGAATCGTTGCGACGCCGGTTCCGCACCAGCAGCATCTGATCTCCCCTCAGAACCACTCCCCCGGCTACCTCCCAATCCCGCGCCGGCTTTGCCTGTGCTTCCCCTCTTTGGCCAGCCATCCCCCCAGTATGGCCCGACCGGGTGACAACGCGCCCTCGACGAACCCTCAGCCAACCCTCAACGAGGGAGCCGCCCCGATGCCGGCCGCAGGGCCTCTGACATTGGCAGGGGCGTACCGTCGGCCAGTGCGGCCTCAGTGCGGCCTCAATGCGATTTGTATATGCTTGACGTATAACGTCAACACAAATATAGCGTGGCCAGGTGATCCTCGGCTACAAGGATAAGAGAACCGAGATGTTTGCCAACGGGTTTTTTGTTCCAGCGTTTCAAGGGTTCGAGCAGCAGGCTGCAAGAAGGTTGGCGATTCTGAACGCGGCACCGTCTTTGGAGACGCTGAGGGGTTTGCCGAGCAACCGCCTAGAGGCGCTCAAGGGCAGAAGAAAGGGGCAGCACTCAATCCGAATCAACCGCCGGTGGCGCGTCTGCTTCGTCTGGGTGGAAGGGGAGGGACCGACTGATGTGGAGATTGTAGACTACCACTAGAAGGACGGGAGATTGGGAATGCTGCGACGAACTGTGCATCCAGGGGAAGTGCTCAAGAGCGAGTTGGAGGAGTTCGACATCACGCCGACCGAACTCGCCCGCCAGGTCGCCGTTCCGGCCAATCGCGTGTCTCAGATAATTGCCGGCAAGCGGTCGATCACCGGCGATACGGCGCTTCGGCTCGGACACTGGTTCGGCGTCGAGCCTGAGTTCTGGATGAACCTGCAAGCCCAGCACGATTTGGCAGTTGCCAGCCAGGAAATCGGCGAAGCAGTGGAGGCCCTACCCACAGCCCGCCGAATCGCCTGACCGGCACAACCAGCAGATACTCGCACTTACCGACGGCCACCGTCACCGGCCACTCGCCGCTCCCGGGCTGGTCTCGTCTGCGCTTCCCCTCTCTGGCCCGCCCATCCTCCCAGTATGGCCCGACCGGGTGACAACGCGCCCTCAGCGAACCCTCAGCAAAGGCGCCAGCCCGATGCCAGCCACGGGCCACGCAGCGTCAGCTCAGCAGCAGCTGGTTGGACTCCTCAGGCTGCCCGGCGGCAACCCCTTCATCGGGGAATGGTTCGCAAATGGCACCCGGTCTGGGTAGCGATTTTGCAGGGGGAAGCCCCGAGCGGGTTTGCCCAGACGGAAAATCGGCGTAGGGCTTGGGCGGCGGTCGCAGCTCATAGACGCCGTTTCGGCCTCGGCACACACCAGGTTCTCCAGCGCGTCGGCCATCCTCTGGTCGAACGCTGTCTTGTCTGCATCTTGGCCCTCGTTGCGCAGGCGACGCACCTCGTCGGCCAGCGCGGTCTCGATGCGATTCCCGGCAACCGGGTCGAATCGACCGTTCAAGATGAACATTCCATAGGCCCAAACTCCATACACGCAAGTATACCGACCCCGGTGACAGTAACCATCTGAATAAGCGGGTATCGGCTTATTTATCTTGAATTTCTCTGAAAATTATTTGAATAAAAATAAACTGAACTAACTACAATAAATAGTCATCGAGAAGAGTTAGACTTCCGTTCCATCACCCCGCGCCACCGCGCCACCGCGCCACCGCGCCACCGTCTGGCTTTGAGAGCCTGTCCACGAGCCGGTCGACCCATGCTTGGCTGTAGAGCTGTTGGCTTGGACAGGACCACATATCTTTCGATTGTCTCTTCGAGCTCTGTAAGCACTTCGCCGGGTCGGAAGCTCTCGCCTTTTGCCGTCGTCCCGCTGCCCGCCGAGCTGTATTTCGTGGATCGACCAGCCCGCCGGGCGGGTGATACTCTGTCTCGGAAAACCAGACAGCACCCCAGGACGGGCTATAGATACCTGCGCGTCGCCGCATCGGCTTGTGTCTGCCCCCTCTAGGTGCAATACTCGCCCGATTCGCACCGCTTGCACTCCGTCGGGATCGCCACCCGGCTTCTGCCAACAGTCCGGCGATCTCGCGTCTACAAACCCCCGCTTGGACAGCACCTCGATCCAAGCGCGCTTGCCCACACCTAAACGCCGTGCCATACCGAACACCTCCATCGGTCGGTTGCTGACATTTCAGACCAGCCATTCCGACCGAACCGCCGCGACTGTCGATGGAATTCGCCGAAATTACTGCGGATTGTGGGTTTTGCTTGCTGCGGTGATAGTTGTGATCGCTGCAACTCTTTCAACACCAGTTGCCGCTCAATCCCAATTCCAACCAGACCAGGCGACATCGCCCACACATGCAGACATTGAAGCTCAAGATCGCCTGATCGCTGCGCAAGAAGCGCTGTTGAACGTGTACCGATGCATGTTCTGGATAGATGTAAAGGTGGTCTCTGGAGGGTGTAGCAGCGGCAAACCACGCCAGGCAGCTACTCAACCCGGCTCGTTTCAAGGCACGCCAACAAACCAAGAATCAATGGCACGCCAACAGCTTATCGGAGCTCAAGAACTACTGCTAAACACAATGCGCTGTCGTTTTGAAATTGACACTCAAATAGTGCCCGAAGGTTGCAGTAAAAGCGACCAAACTCCAGCAAATATGGTAACGATACACCTTCCCTCTGCGGTTCCTAAAGGTCGATGCGCTGACCTGTTAGCCGACGGGGTTTACGATTGGGAACGCTGCGCTTGGCGAGCTTGTGAGTTAGACGAAAATTGCAACCCCCAGCTATCTGAAGCAACAGCACAACACCTCATCAACCTGATATGGCGGGAAGTATCAGCAATGGGTAAGCCCAGCCGCCCACCCACTAACCAGCTAGATCCTGACGATACTTTCTGCACTCTAGAAGGTGTGCCGACCAGCTGTTATGTCGGAGCTGAACACCACATTCGCCGCGTCGAAGGGGATTTGCAGACGCTACTGCACGAGACCGCCCACGCACTGGTTAGGAATTCATCACTCCCGCGCTATTGTAATCACACCCACGATGGTGGTATGCACGATGAGACCGAGAACACAGTCTGTAACCACCATGACCTTTTCCGCTGCGTGGCCGACTATCTGTATCAGAGATACGCAGGGGTTGACCCTGCGGGAGTGTGTGGTACCACCCTGCGATCCCAGCGGCCCACCACA
>JAPYOC010000030.1 GCA_028278955.1 Candidatus Poriferisocius aerobius | reverse complement strand
GGCTCGATCCACAAAGAGGAGTGCATGAAGGAGGCTGCCATGAGAGGATCGTTTCTGCCAGCTGTTGCTCTGCGGTGGGCAAGGGGGAAGCTTTCAATGTATATTGTCTGTTTTCACTTGATCTTGTCAAGAAGCGGGTAGAGGATTGTGCGGCCGGTCGAAGAACTCGGTGATGAGATCGCAGCGGCCCGGGCGGTGCTGCGCGCCGCGAGGCAGGTGGTGGTGCTCACCGGGGCGGGGATCTCCACCGACAGCGGCATCCCCGACTTCCGGGGGCCGCAGGGGCTGTGGACCAAGAACCCCGAGGCGGAGAAAACGGCCACCCTGTCGCACTATGTGTCCGACCCCGAACTGCGCAAGCGCAACTGGCAGCGTTTGGCCGAGGGGTCGATGTGGGAGGGAAAGGCGCCCAACCCCGGCCACCGGGCCCTGGTGGAGCTGGAGCGCCAGGGAAAGCTGCACACGCTGATCACCCAGAACGTCGACGGTCTGCACCGGGCGGCGGGCACCTCCGAAGCCCGGCTGGTGGAGATCCACGGCACCACGTCCAAAGTCCGCTGCCTCGACTGCGGCGACACCGCCCCGATGGAGCACGCCCTGGAGAGGGTCAGGGCCGGGGAGGCCGACCCGCCGTGTCGGCTTTGCGGCGGGGTGTTGAAGTCGGCCACCATCTCCTTCGGCCAGAACCTGGTGGCGGCCGACCTGCACCGGTCCGAGCAGGCGGCCATGGCCTGCGATGTGATGCTGTCGGTGGGCTCCACCCTCACCGTGTACCCGATCGCCAACGTGATCCCCATCGCCCACGAGTCCGGCGCCCGGGTGGTGATCGTGAATGCCGAGCCCACCCCGTTCGACGGTCTCGCCGCGGCGGTGGTGCCGGCCTCGATCAGCGAGGCGCTGCCACCGATCGTCGCCGCGGATTGATGAAAGCAGACTGACTGGGTAGGGTTTCCAGGTAGGGTTTACAGATCAGGGCTTACGGGGAGCCTTCTCCCCGCCCGAACCCCCGACCAGCCCGATGTCCGGCCATCAGCCGAGGTGACCGCCGCTATGCCCACGTTCAGAGACCTGCTCAAAGAGGCCAAGGCCCGGATTCGAGAAACCGATCCGGCCGGCGCCGAGGCCTTGCTGGCCGGGGGAGCGGTGCTGCTCGACGTGAGGGAGCCCGACGAGTTCGAGCAGGGGGCCGTGCCCGGCTCGGTCCACATCCCCCGGGGCAACCTCGAGCCCAACGTGGAGAACCGCCTGCCCGAAAAGGGCGCCCCGGTGGTGGTCATGTGCGCGGGCGGCGTGCGCTCGGCCTTCGCCGCCCAGACGCTTCAAGAGATGGGCTACGACGACGTGGTCTCCATGGACGGCGGCTTCAACCGCTGGAAGGACGAGGGCCGGAACTGGGCGCTGCCGGCGACGCTGAGCGCCGACCAGCGCAACCGCTACCACCGCCACCTGCTGTTGCCCGAGGTGGGCGCCGAGGGGCAGCTCAAGCTGCTGGAGGCCAAGGTCTTGTGCCTGGGCGCGGGCGGGCTGGGCTCGCCCGCCGCCTTGTACCTGGCCGCGGCCGGGGTGGGCACGGTGGGCATCGTGGACATGGACGTGGTGGACGCCTCCAACCTCCAGCGCCAGATCCTGCACAGCCTCGACCGGGTGGGGGACCGCAAGGTGGACTCGGCCAAGAAGACGCTCAACGCCCTCAACCCCGACGTGAACGTGGTGACCTACGACGTGCGGCTCGGCGCCGACAACATCGTCGACGTCATCAAGGACTACGACGTGATCGTGGACGGCGCCGACAACTTCCCGGTCCGCTACATGCTCAACGACGCCTCGGTGAAGCTGGGCATTCCCGTCGTCCACGGCTCGATCTTCCGGTTCGAGGGCCAGGTCACGGTGTTCGACCCCCGCAACGGCCCCACCTATCGCGACATGATCCCCGAGCCGCCTCCGGCCGAGATGGCCCCGAGCTGCGCCGAGGCCGGCGTGCTGGGCGTGCTGCCCGGCATCGTGGGGTCGATCCAGGCCTTGGAGGCCATCAAGCTCGTCCTGGGCCACGGCGACACGCTGGTGGGGCGGCTGCTGGCGTTCGACGCCAGCGAGATGTCGTTCCGGGAGTACAAGCTGCGGCCCGATCCCGACCAGCCCATCATCTGGGAGAACCGCGACAAGATCCACATAGTGGAACTCGACGGCCTCTGCGCCCCGGCGCCGATCAGCTAGTGGCCGGTGCCGCTGGCCGCTCCCCGGGGTCGCCGGCTAGCCCTCGGGTTCGGCCCCTTCTCTTAGGTCTTCAGTTCTTAGGTCTTCAAGCTCTCGGCGCAGCAGCGCCACCTCCTCCATCAGAATCCGGACGCGCTGCTCGGAGCGGCTGAGCTCCCACGAGAACTGCACCAGCACGACCAGCACGAAGCCCAGGGCGGCCATGAAGACCAGCGAAGGGGTGTAGTCCACCCCGAGCCAGCCCCCCACGGTGTCGGCCACGTCGGGAGCAGCGGCCAGCACCAGCATGGCGGCCGAGGTGGCGGTCCACAGCAGCCCGTACTTGGACACCATGCCGCCCTGCCGCTGGAGCTTGAGGATGATGGCCGCTACCGCCGCGGCCAGAAGGGCGGACACGATTCGGGCGGTAAGGCTCATGATCGACCTCCGACGAAGACCGCGAGCAAAGCCCGCAGATAGTGGAACGCCAGCGCCGCCCCCTGGGCCGTGGGCTGGCCCCCTTGGCGGGAGGCCATTCTCACCGGCACCTCGGTGATGGTCAGCCCCGCTCGAGCGGCCAGCGACAGGCCGAGCAGGTTGTCGAGGTACCCGGCGGGCAGCTGCGTGGAGAACAGCTCCACACAGGGCCTCGACAGCGCCCAAAATCCCGATGTGGGATCGGTGAGCGAGATGCCGCCGCGGTAGCGGATCACCCGGCCGGCCAGGCGCATGGCCGCCCGGCGGGTGCGTGACACCCGGTAGTGGGACGGGCTCTCGGGGTGGAACCGGCTGCCCAGCACCAGATCGGCCCCCGAGCCGACGGCGGCCAGCAGCGCGGGGATATCGGTGGCGGCGTGCTGGCCGTCGGCATCGAGCACGAAGGCATGGTCCCACTGGCGGCCGGCCGCGTAGCGGAAGCCCAGCCGCAGGGCGGCCCCATAGCCCAAGTTGACCGGCAGCCTGAGCACGGCGGCGCCGGCGGCGGCGGCGGTTTGTGCGGTGGCGTCGCTCGAGCCGTCATCCACCACCACGATCTGCGTCGGACCAGGGCAGGCCCGCCTCACCTCGGCGATCACCGAGCCGACGGTGTCTTGCTCGTTGAAGGCCGGGATCACAACGATCAGGCTCTGGCCGTTCACGCCCGCAGCCTAGATGTAATGTTCATAGAGGTTGTTGACGGGTGAGGCGGGTGTTTCGTTGGTGGCGGTGTGGTGTCGGTGGAGATTGTAGTGGTGGATCCAGGTTTGGAGTCGGCGTCGGCGGTCTTGTTGTCGAGGGCCTCGAGGTAGGCCAGCGGCTGTGGTCGTCGACGGCGACGTGCAGGCAGCTGTAGCCCACCCGTGGCGCCGCTTTGTCCCGCGGGCCGAGGTGTTGGCTCCCAATGGGGCCAGGCGTGCATTAGCGTGCGACATCGAGCCTCTCTTGCCCTGTGCGGTAGTTCGCAAACACCACACTGGCATCGGAGGCTCACCCAATAGCGGAGCTACCTGC
>JAPYOC010000003.1 GCA_028278955.1 Candidatus Poriferisocius aerobius | reverse complement strand
GCCCTGGTAGCTGTCGGCCAGGTAGCGGTTGAGCGCCCGGCAGAGCTTGTTGCGCACCTCGTCGTCCTTGTAGGCGGGAAAATTGAGCCCGATGCTGGGATAGCACACCGCGAAGTCCATTCCCAGCTCTTCGATCCTGTCGTGGAACAGCGCGGGTGACACCGCGGTGGCGAAGTCGCGGGTGTTGGCCAGCGGCAGGGCCCACCACGGACCCCTAAAAGAGCGCCGGGCCAGCCGCTCATCGGAGGCCAGGCCGCTCCAATTGGGCTCTCCGTTGAACGAGCAGTTGGCCATGTGGGGGTAGAGCCCTCCGGCGAGGCCTTCGTCGAGGCAGTACTGGTGCAGAGCCGGATAGTGCTCGAACACGTGCCCGTCGGCGTCGATAACGGGATGGCCGAGGTCGGCTCGGATGTCGGCGGCGGATCGCTGGCTGCTCATGGCCGGAACGCTAGCCACTACCCTGATGGTTGTCTCAGTCAGACAAAATGCAGATCGACATAGTATTCCGTCAATCATGGGAATAGGTTGTCGGCAATTATGGGATTTTTAGATTGGCAGATATAGGATTCGCCTATGGTTGGCTCGAGGGTTGGGGCAGAGGGCCTGTATCCCCGAGCCGTGGAATGGCTGGTGGCTGAGGAGCTGTTGGCGGTTTTCCCCGCGCTCATGGTGGTTGGTCCTCGGGGCTGTGGGAAGTCCACGTCGATGGGCCGGTTCGCTGACGCCACCCTCGACCTGTCCGAACCCGGAGATCGATTGGCAGCCACCGAAGACCCTGATGGGTCACTGGCCATAACAGACGGCACGCTGTTGGTGGACGAATGGCAAGAGGCCCCCGAAATCCTCGGCGCGATCAAGCGAGCCGTGGACTCCGACTATTCCCGCCGTCCCGGGCGGTTTATCGTCACCGGCTCGGTTCGGGCGGCCCAGCAGGCGGCCACATGGCCGGGCACAGGGCGCCTGATACGGGTTCGGATGCACGGTCTGACCCGAGCTGAGATGGAGCGCATTGAGCGGTACAACCCGATCGACGTTCTGTTCCGTCTTGGTCAGGGGCACTTCGGGCAATCGGAGTGGCGCCGCAACGACTACCTCGAGGCAATTGTGGGTGGGCGGTTCCCGGTGGCGGTGGAGCTGAGCGGGAGGAACCGTCGCCGGTGGTATCGGGCCTATGTCGAACAGCTCATCGATCGGGATTCTCAGCAAGTGTCCGCTCGCTTGCCGCGTGCGGGGAAGTTGCGCTCAGTGCTGGAGTCGTGCGCGGCGAGAACGGGTCTGGAACTCAACAAGCAGGCCGCTGCTCGCGACGCGGGCGTGGACTTCAAGACCGCGGATGGCTGTCTCGGTGTGCTTGAAGCCCTCAGCCTCATCAGCCGCATCCCGGCATGGCACACGAAGCGGTTGCAGCGGCTGACCCGCTCGTCCAAGGTGTTCTTGGCTGATCCTGGAATGGCAGCCCATCTTCTCAACGTCGATCCTGGCTCGCTGGGCCGAGATCCTGCATTGGTAGGGCAGATGTTCGAGACTTTCGCGGCGACGGAATTGCTGGCCCACATCGAAACGGCTCAAGAAGAGGTCCAGATGTTCCACCTGCGGGACCGCGACGGCAAAGAGGTGGACCTCTTGCTGGAGAGCGGCGGTAGGATCGTGGGAATCGAGGTCAAGTCTGCAAGCACCGTCAGCCGCGATGATGCCGGAGGTCTGCTGTGGCTGCGAGATCGACTGGGGGATGACTTTGCCGGCGGTGCGATCCTGAGCAGCGCCTCGACACCCTTTCAAATCGATGACCGAGTATGGGCACTGCCCCTCAGCGCATTGTGGAATCCCCCTCGTCGATAGCGCCCCGTGATTCACTCTAGTGGTGTGTCGCCGGCTGGGTTAGCTTTGGTTTTGCTAAGGGTGCTATGCAAGTATTAGGGTTGCTTAATATTTCTAGCGAGGTTCTGTGTATGACTGAAGTGTCTGGCCCGATGATCAGCGAGAAGGCCGCCAAGGTAAAAGCGAGATGAGTTCACCCCTCAGCCAACTGCTCCGTCCAGTCTGGGGCTCACTGATTCTCGCCGCAGTGTTTCAAGCGCTTTCGGCTGTTGCCGGCCTCGTGCCGTTTGTGGCGGTGGCTGAAATCGCCGGAGAGCTGCTCGACGGGGGAGCGGTGGACCGCAATCGTGTCTGGAACATCACTTGGGTGGCGGCCGGTGCCCTAGCCGCACGGTTCGCGTTGATGTTCGCAGCCGGTGGTACCACTCATTTTGCTGACAACAACTTCCAACTCCATGTGCGTCGCCGCCTCGTTGACCGGCTCAGCCGAGTCCCGCTGGGCTGGTTCACCGACAAGACGGGGGGCCATGTCAAAAAGGCAGTGGCCGATGATGTCGTCGCCATGCACCACCTCGTCGGCCACGCGCTCAACGACCTGGTTGGGGCCATTGTCACACCATTGGCTGCACTGGGATATATGCTATGGGTCGACTGGCGATTCACCCTGGTGACGTTGATCCCGGTGACAGCGGGTTTCATCCTCTACAGCAGGCTGATGTCCGGGTATGGCGAGAGGATGGAGGCTTACAACGCCGCGCTCGCACAAGTCAACACCGGGTCGGTGGAGTTCGTGCAGGGTATCGCGGTGGTCAAGACGTTCGGCCAAGCCGGAAGAGCCCACGCCCGGTTTATCGATTCAGCCAACCGCTTCGTGGACTATTTCTGGGCTTGGGCCAAAGGCCTGTTGCGAGTAGCGGCGGCATCCGATGTAGCTCTCGCCCCGTTGACCGGACTGTTGGTGGTGTCGGCAGCCGGAACGCTGTTTGTGGCGCAGGGTTGGATTGATGCGGTGGATCTTGTGCCCTTCTTTCTGGTCGGCTTGGCCATCGCCGCACCGGTTCTGACCCTTGGCCATGCCGCCACCGAGATGCAGGTGTCGTCCCAAGCGGCCGCCAGAGTAGCCGTTATGCTCGACTCGCCGATTCTTCCCTTGTCGCAACAGCCCCGGCTACCCGATGGACAACGGGTGGAGTACCGAGAGGTCAGCTTCTCCTACGACGGAGTCCATGAGGTGTTGAGCGAGGTGGATTCGTGTTCCAAGACGTGCAGCTTTTGGGCATGTCGGTTCGTGAGAACATCCGCCTCGGCCGCCCCGATGCTACCGACGCCGAAGTGCAGGCAGCAGCGGGGGCAGCGCAGATACACCGCCGCATCACCGAGCTGCCCGACGGTTACGACAGCATCGTCGGAATCACCGCGTTGCTGTCGGGAGGAGAGGCTCAACGGATTTCCATTGCTCGGGCGCTGCTGGCCGATACGCCGATCGTGGTTCTCGACGAGGCCACGGCATTCGCCGACCCAGAGTCGGAGGCGGCCATCCAAGATGCCCTTTCGTCGCTGGTGGCCGGCCGAACGCTGCTTGTGGTGGCTCATCGCCTTTGGACGGTCGTCGGAGCCGATCAGATTGCCGTGATCGACCGTGGCCGGGTGGTTGAGCGTGGTCGCCACGCCGATCTGCTGGCCGAGGGCGGACTCTATCGGCGGTTGTGGGACGCCCAGGAGTGGCGAACCCGAACCGGTAGCGAGGAAACCGGTGGGCTTGTCTTGGGGCCCGAGGGAGGACAGGTGTCGAAATGATCAGACGAATGTTCCGAGTGCTCAAAGAGGATGCGGGGCTGCTCCGG
>JAPYOC010000029.1 GCA_028278955.1 Candidatus Poriferisocius aerobius | reverse complement strand
GCCTTGGGTGTGGGCCCTCATGTTCGCACCGGTCGTGATCCTGGCGGTCTGGCTGCTGTGGTGGCTGGTAGACCATTCCGGCAGCGGCGGCAGGACGCCCCGAGGATTGCAGCTCCAAAGCCCAGCCATCCCCGATGCCGTCGTTGACGTCGGCGGCTTGACCGAACAGGGCGTGACCGCGGTGGTCGTAAAGTTGGCCGAGCGCTTCGAGCAGACCCCGGTGGAGATCGCCACCCCCAGCCAAGCGCTCACCGTGACCGCCGGGGAGGTAGGACTGGCGGTAGACGTGGAGGGGACGGTGGCGGCGATCATGGAATTGGAGAGCGGCACGGGCAATCCCATCGGCTGGACGGCCTCGTTCTTCGAGAGTTCTCGGTCGGAGCCGGTGCTCACCCTGGCTGTGGATGCCAGCCGGATCGCGGGGCTGGAAGCCGATCTTCGCCGCGAGCCGGTTGACCCGGGCATCGTGCTGGAAAACGGCACCTTCCAGGTTGCTCCCGGCGTGCCCGGAGAGATCGCCGACCTCGCCCCGGCGCTCCCCCGGTTGCTGGAGGCCGCCAACCGGGGCGATGATCCGCTGCGAGCCGAGGCCGATGTGCGCCTGGTTGCCCCCGAAGCAGGCGAGGAGGCGATGGCGGCAACGGCGGACTGGATCAACCGGCGCACGGGCCGGGGAATCCTGGTGACGGTGGAGGAGGTCACCAAGCGGGTGCAGCCGGCCCATCTGAGAACCTGGCTGACGCTTCACTCCGACGAAGACCGGTGGTCGTACGGGATCGACCAAGAGCGGGTGGACGACGATCTGGCCGAGCTGTTCGCCGAGGTGGCCACTACGGCCTCCGAGCCGCTCCTCACCGTCCGAGACGATGTGCCGACCCTGGTCAGCGAGGTCCCGGCGCACATCTGCTGCCAGCAGAGCGCGGCCCAAGAGGTGCTGGCCGCCCTGGACGCCTCCCAACCCGCCGTGGAGCTAGACCTGCGGGAGTCAAACGAGGTCAACGACCAAAGCTGGCTGCTCGAGCGGGGCATCGTCGAGCTCACCGGACGCTTCACCACCTACTACACGCCGGGCCGGGCCCGGGTCGCCAACATCCACCGCATCGCCGACCTGCTCCAAGGGGCGGTGATCTATCCGGGCGAGACATTCTCGGTCAACGACTACGTGGGCGAGCGCACCGAGGAGAAGGGGTTCGTGGACGCCGGCGCGATTTACGACGGGGTGTACACCTCCGATGTGGGCGGCGGCATCTCCCAGCTCATCACCACCCTGTTCACCGCCGCGTTCAACGCCGGGATGGAGTTTCCGCAATACCAGGCCCACAGCATCGACATCACCCGCTACCGCGACGGGGTGGACGCCACCATCTCCTGGCCCGAGCCCGACTTCAAGTTCCGCAATCCCAACCCCTACGCCGTGCTGCTGTGGCCCACCGTCACCGACCGCAGCGTCACCGTCAGCCTCTACTCCACCGCCCATGCCGAGGTGGAGTGGACCAACCGCTACGACACCCCGCAGCAGCACTGCACCCTGCGGACCACCGAGCGCAGCCGAGCCTACTCCGACGGAACGGTGCTGCGGGACTCGGTGACCGCGCTCTACCAGCCCCGAGAGGGCGTCAACTGCCAAGGGGCATGCACCTCTTCGGTGCTGCCGTTGGACGCCGACGGCGATGGCGAGGCGGAGTTCGACGAGGAGGGCTTGCCCGTGGAATGCGTGCTGCCCAGGGATTGCGCCGGAACCCGCGCCCCCGCTGACGTCAACGGAGACAGCAGAGCCGACCTCTGCACCCTCGCACCCCCCGAACAGCCATGACCCCGAAGGGGACGATGAAGGGCATGTGGGACGCGGCCATTGTGGGCGCCGGGCCGGCGGGCTGCGCCGCGGCGATCACCCTGGCCCGGTCGGACAAGCGGGTGGTGGTGGTGGACCGGGCCCGCTTTCCCCGCCCCAAGGCCTGCGGCGACGGCTTGACCGCCGGGGCGCTGCGGCTCCTGGAGGGCTTGGGACTCGACCCCGGCCCCATCGCGTCGTGGATGCCGGTGGACGACATCCGCATCAGTTCCCCGTCAGGCCGCATCGTCGAGTTCCCCCTGCCTCGGGGCGGAGGCCAGTTCGCCGCAGTGGTTCCCCGGTCGGATCTCGACAACGCACTGGTGAGGCAGGCCCGGGCCGAGGGGGCCGAGGTGGTCGAGGGGGCAAGCTGTCGAGGCGTGGTTGAGGAAAGCAGCCATGTGGTGGTGGATGCGGAGAACGTCGGCGAGCTGTCCGCCCGATACGTGATCGCCGCCGACGGGATGTGGTCGCCGAGCCGCAAGTTCCTGGGCTTGGGCCACGATGGCTACCGGGGTGACTGGCATGCGTTCCGCCAATACTGGTCGGGAGTGTCCCCCTCGGCCAGCCGTGCCCTGTGGGTGTGGTTCGAGGAGGAGATCCTGCCCGGCTATATGTGGTCGTTCCCCCTGCCCAGCGGTCGGGCCAACGTGGGGTTCGGCGTGCGCCGCGGCGGACCGGTGGCAGTGGGGGACATGGGCGGTCTTTGGCGAGACCTGCTGGAGCGGGATCACATCCGGGCCGTGCTCGGCCACGGCGCCGCCCCCGAGGCCGCCCATCGAGCCTGGCCCATTCCCGCCCGCATCGACAAGATCCCGCTCACCGCCCGACGAACCATGTTCACCGGCGACGCCGCGGCAGCCACCGACCCGATGAGCGGGGAGGGCATCGCACAGGCCCTGCTCACCGGCATCGGCGCGGCCAGCGCAATGCTGGCCAGCCCAGACGACGCTCCAGAGGCAATGGCCGGCTACCGCCGCTTCGCGCGCCGAGAGCTGTTCGCCGACCACCGCATGGCCCGTTGGCTCGGACGGGTCCTGGCCACTCGCTCCGGCGCCCGG
>JAPYOC010000028.1 GCA_028278955.1 Candidatus Poriferisocius aerobius | reverse complement strand
GCGCCCGATGAGGCCCCTGCGCCTGCACCGGGCGACCCGCTGCGGGGAGCGGCAGCCCGAATCGCCGCCAACATGGAGGCCAGCCTGGCCGTTCCCACCGCCACCAGCTTCCGGGAGGTGCCAGCCAAGCTGCTCGACGTCAACCGCCAGATCCTCAACTCCTATCTGGGGCGCACCGATGGGCGCAAGGTGTCGTACACCCACCTGATCGCCTACGCCGTGGTGCAGGCCATCGCCCGCCACAAACCGGCGATGAACTCCTCCTTCGTCAAGGCCGAGAGCGGTCCCCGGGTTATCCGCCACCCCCACGTCGGGTTGGGCATCGCCGTGGACGTGGAGAAGGCCGACGGCTCCCGCGCGCTCATGGTTCCTTGCATCGCCGAGGCCGACACGCTGGACTTCCCGAGCTTCGTCGAGCGATACGACACCATGGTCCGAAAGGTGCGCAACAACGATCTGAGCCCTTCGGACTTCGCCGGCGTCACCGTCAGCATCACCAACCCCGGCACTCTGGGCACGGTGCAGTCGGTGCCCCGGCTCATGCCCGGCCAAGGGGTGATCGTGGGGCTGGGCACCATCGACTACCCCACCGCCTATCAGGCCGCCGACTCCCGCACTCTGGCCGACTTGGGGGTGTCGAAGGTCATCACGCTGTCCTCCACCTACGACCACCGCATCATCCAGGGCGCCGAGTCGGGCATGTTCTTGGGCGCGGTCCACGATCTGCTGCTGGGCAAGCACGGCTTCTACCAGGAAATATTCCGGGCGGCGGGCGTGCCCTACGAGGCCGTTCGCTGGCGGCCCGACATCCTGCCCTTCAACCGGGAGCAGGCGGCGATGATCAAGCAGGTGCAGGTGAACTCGCTCATCAGCATGCACCGGGTGAGGGGCCACCTCATCGCCGACCTCGACCCCCTTTCGGCCAAAGAGCCCGAGATGCACGCCGAACTCGATCCCGCCACCTACGGCTTGACCATCTGGGATCTCGACCGGGAGTTCCTGACCGTCGGTCTGGGCGGCATCGAACTGGGACAACCCGACGGCAAGATGCCGCTGGGCGAGATCCTGCATGTGCTCCGCAACGCCTACTGCCGCACCGTGGGCGTGGAGTACATGCACATCCAGGAGCCCGGCGAGAAGGAGTGGATGCAAGAGCAGGTGGAGGGGTTCACCCCTCCGGTGGGGCTGGAGGAGAAGCTGCACATCCTGGACCGGCTAAACGCCGCCGAGGCGCTGGAGCGCTTCTTGGAAACCAAGTACATGGGCCAGAAGCGGTTCGGGATCGAGGGCGCCGAGAGCACCATCGTGGTGCTGGACACGGTGCTGGGCAAGGCCGCCGACCTGGGCATGGACTCGGTCATGATGGGCATGGCCCACCGGGGAAGGCTCAATGTGCTGGTGAACATCGCCGGCAAGGACTACGGGCAGCTGTTCGGCGAATTCGAGGGGAACCTGGACGAGTCGTCCACCCAGGGGTCGGGTGACGTGAAGTACCACCTGGGGATGACCTCGGAGTTCGTCAGCAGGGCCGGCAGCCGCATCCCCGTCGAGTTGGCCGCCAACCCCTCGCACTTGGAGGCGGTGAACCCGGTGGTGGAGGGCATGGTCCGGGCCCGCTTGGATCAGATAGGCGATGAGCAGGGCGAGCACAGCCCAGCCGGCGGTCGGGCCCGAGGCCGGGCCGACGACGACGGTCGCCGCTATCCGGTGCTTCCCGTGCTGGTACACGGCGACGCCGCCTTCGCCGGCCAGGGAGTGGTGAGCGAGACGCTGAACCTCTCGCTGATCCAGGGCTACCTCACCGGAGGCACCGTACACCTGGTGATCAACAACCAGGTGGGGTTCACCACCACCGCCGAGTCGGCTCGCTCCAGCCACTACTGCACCGACGTGGCCAAGATGATCCAAGCCCCCATCTTCCACGTGAACGGCGACGACCCCGAGGCCTGCGCCCAGGTGGCCCTTTGGGCGCTGGCCTACCGCAACCGCTTCCACAAAGACGTGGTTATCGACATGTGGTGCTATCGCCGTCACGGGCACAACGAGGCCGACGACCCCAGCTACACCCAGCCGGAGATGTACCGGCGGATCGAGAGCCACCGCTCGGTGAGAAAGCACTATTTGGAATCGCTGGTGAAGCGGGGAGACATCACGCTGGAAGAAGCCGAGCAGGCCATGGACGCGTTCCGGGCCAAGCTCCAGCAGGCGTTGGAGAAGACCCGCATCCAAACAGCCCACGACGGCTCGGGCGAGACCGTGAGGGCGGAGGCGTCGCCCAAAAGAGCGCTTCAGCTCTCTGTTGCGCCGGGACTGGCCGACCCCACACCCCAGATGTCCCCGGCAGTGGGCACTGTCGTGTCGGAAGCGCAGGTCCAGCGGGTGTTCGACGCACTGACGTCTAGACCGGATGAGTTTGTGCTGCACCCCAAGCTGGCCCGCCAGTTCGAAGCCCGCGACGCCATGATGGCTCAGGGCACGGTGGACTGGGGTCTGGCCGAGGCGCTGGCCTTCGGCACCCTGCTCGACGAGGGCGTGTCGATTCGGCTAGCCGGCCAGGACTCCCGTCGGGGAACGTTCTCACATCGCCACAGCACCCTGGTGTGCAACCAGACGGCTCGGGAACACCGTCCTCTGGCCGGCCTGGCCCAGCACGGAGCCAGGCTGTGGGTGTACGACTCGCTGCTCTCGGAGTACGCGGCCCTGGGGTTCGAATACGGCTATTCGGTCGGCGATCCCGACGCTCTGGTCTTATGGGAAGCCCAGTTCGGGGATTTCGTGAACGGCGCCCAGATCGTCATCGACCAGTTCATCGTGGCGGCCGAGGACAAGTGGAACCAGAGTTCGGGGCTGGTCATGCTGCTGCCCCACGGCTTCGAGGGCCAGGGGCCAGAGCACTCCTCGGGGCGGATCGAGCGGTTCCTGCAATCGGTGGCCGAAGACAACATCCGAGTGGCCAACCTGTCGAACGCGGCCCAGTACTTCCACTTGCTCCGAGACCAGGCCAAGCGCACTCCCCGCAAACCGCTGGTGCTGTTCACCCCGAAATCGCTGCTGCGCCACCGCGACGCCCGGTCTTCGGTGGCCGAGCTGACCGGCGGCTGTTTCTCCCCGGTGCTGGGTGACGAAAGCGGCCCCGAGCCCGGACAGGTCACCGGGGTTGTGCTGGCCAGCGGCAAGATCTGCCATGACGCCATTGCGGAACGAAACCGGGCCGGCGCCCCCGCTGCGGTGCTGCGAGTGGAACAGCTCTATCCCTGGCCCGCCAGCGCCCTCGCCGAGGCCCTCGCCTGCTATCCCAAGGCCACCAAGGTGATCTGGCTCCAAGAGGAGCCGCAGAACATGGGATCGTGGAACTATGTGAAAGGGCACCTCCACGAAGCATTCGGCGGCCGCTGCGAAATCTTCAGGGCGAGCCGCAACGAGTCGTCTAGCCCCGCCACCGGAAGCGCCGCCGTACACGTCCAAGAGCAGTCCGAACTCGTCGCCCGGGCTTTCGCCTCGCTGACCCCCTAGCGTGCTGAGAGGTTTCGCGCTGGTGCGGAGGGTCGGGTGGTTTGGGTTAGTCGTCGTCTTTGATGGTGATGATCGCTTGCCCGTCACCTATCTGCGCGCCCTCGACCTCAGATAGCACTATCTGGAACTTCTCAGCATCCTCTTTGTCAAGATCGTCGCTGACATACACGAAATGCACCAACAACGCACCCGACGGCGGGGGCGGCGGCGCAGCATCGTCGTCTGAGATGTTGAGCGTGGCTGTTCCTGCGGCGGTGTCAATGTCGTAGCCGGTGCCGTCTGTGATGGTGGCGGTGACCGAACCGTCGGCCTCGTCGGCGCTGTCATCGGTGGTCGCCAGCGACAGCGTGGCCGAGCCGCTGGTCGCGATGGTGACGGTGCGAGACCCGGCAGCGACGCCGTAGTCGCCCGACGCGCTTACGCTCAACGTGACCGTGAGCGGCGCAGCGGGCGCTGGGCTGGCAGTCACAGTGAACGCGGCGGCGGCGCCCTCGGTGATATCGCTGCCGGCAGTCACGCTCACCACCGGATCAGCCAGCACCGGATCAGCCGGAGGCGGCGGGGGGTCGACCGGTTGCGGATCAGTCGGTGTCGGGGGTGGGTTGTGCTTCGAGTTCGGTGAGCGCTGTGACTACCGGATCCCAGCGGATGTTCCAGAACGTCTGCGAATGGCCCTGCGCTTCGACCGCGGTCATCGGCGCGCCTGTGAACCCGGGCACGGTCTCGCCGAAAGCGAGCAGCACCCGCTTCCAACGCCGCACATGCGCGTCACCGTTTTGGGTTTCCGCGGCGTAGCCTTGCACATCAGCGACCAGCTCGGCGGGA
>JAPYOC010000027.1 GCA_028278955.1 Candidatus Poriferisocius aerobius | reverse complement strand
CAGGTTGCCCTCGCCGTTGCGTTCGCAGAACACGTCGGGCTCTCCCAACAGGGTGAGCGCCCCGGCGTCGGGCTCGGTGTCGAGGCCGGGGATTTGCAGGTCGCGCGATGAGGTCACCTTGTGTACCCGCACCGCCCCGGCGTCGGCGCTGGCCGCGTCTTCAAAGTCGCTGGCCACGATGATGAGGTCGGAGATGTCGTGGCGGGCTCGCCGGGCCTCGCCAGCGGCTCGGGCGATCATGTCTGCGTTCACCGTGACGTCGGAGGCGGCCAGCACGATGGCTGCGGCCAGTCGGGTTTCACGGCCCGGCGCGGTGCAATCGGCCTCGTGCGACACCAGCTGCCCGTGGGGCCACGGGGTGGTCTCCACCACGCTCAGCACCTCGTGGCCCGAGGCGTCGCAGATGGGATGGGCGATCAGCGCCTCGAGCAGCCGCTCGGCGCTGCGGCCCTCGGCTGTGCCGATGTCGGCGGCCGGCGCCGCCGGGTTGCCGCTGAACGGCAGGTAGGCATAGGGCGATGCCGACTCCACCGTGAACGGCCCGGTGAGCCGAGAGCGGCTGGTGTCTTTCTTGGGCCGGTCTACCAGGCAGATGGTGTTCTCGGGATCGTTCACCGTGTCGTAGGCCAACGTGGCCGCGGAGACCCGCTGCATGGTCTCCACCTCGAGCCCCGCCGCGGGGTCGCTGCTGTTGTCGCGGGTGCGGTACCAGGGGTGGGTGGCGGTGAGCAGATGACGCCGGGCCACCGCGATGGACACCCGCCCCACGTCGATCCCGATCCACCGCCGTCCCCAGTGCTCGGCGCTGTGGGGCGTGACCCCAGAGCCACAAGTGGGATCAAGCACCAGGTCGCCCGGATCGGTAGCCATGAGAATGCAGCGCTCAACCGCGGCGTTGGCAGTTTGGACCACGTAGCGCTTGTTGACTGTGCCCATCATCTGGTGCCAGACATTGTCGATACGTCGGCCCGGTACTTCGTCTTCGTACCACTTCCAGTGTAAGCCGCCCCCTTCCCCGGTGCCTTCTAGCCGATTTAGCTCTGCCAGACGGTCTAGTCCAGAAATACCTTCGCCACCGTCAGGCGGCGAAGTCACTCCACTGGCGCGTGCCATCGTATCATTGGCGTGTGTCTGCTCCTCAGGAGTAGACACACGCCACTGGCGCGTGTTCCCAGAGTAGTAGACTACCCCATCGTGCTCGTATGGACCTGTTCTACCGGTATTTGATGCTCCTTGGGAAGTGAGTTGCATCCATCTATAGAAGCGCGCTCCTTCTGGCATAAACTTGTCTGGATTATGAAGTTCGTTCTCTTCAGCTTTGCGAGTAGATCCATCCTTAAGCTCAACTCTTGGCTTTAGATACCCTCCCCAGTTTTTGATAATCTGCTTTCGGTCCATTTGTTCATAAATTCGCGGAAGAGCACGAGGCGCTCGTGGATTTCGTCGAGGTAGGAGTGGATGCCGTTTTTGTAGGTGTCGCGGAATGCTCTGATGGGCAGAGCGTCGCCCACCGGGATGCCGGTGTCGTCGTTTTTGGTTTCCAGGCGGTCGGTGGCCACCATGAAGTTGGAGTTGTATTTGATGCCGTAGGGCGGGTCGAAGTAGATCATCTGCACTTGTCCGGCGAGGCCGTCGCGGGCGATGAGCGATTGCATCACCTCAGCGGAGTCGCCGTGGATGAGGCGGTTCTGCCAGTGGCCGGAGTGCTGGTAGAACTCCCACTTCTGGGCGTCGGCGGGCAGTCCGTTGAAGTCGTCGAGCAGGTTGAGGGGCACCCCGGCGTCGGGGCGGCGGAGCTGGTCGATCATGGTGAGCGGGTTGATCTTCTCCCTGGTGTACAGCGGCGCTCCGGCGAAGCTGTGGGGGCCGTCGTCGGTTGAGGTGTGGCCCTGGCGGTCCCAGGCCAGCCGGGGCACCGGGTCGGCGGCGCGGTCGGTGGTGGCCTGCTCCACGGCGAGGCCGGTGTCTATGCGTTCCACGGTGAACTCCTTGGGCTGGCGCTGGTGGTCGTCCATGAGCGGGGCCGTCTCGGCGGTGGGCTGGTACAGGCGCGACGCCTGCTCGTGGCGGTACGACCCCGGCGGGCGGGGTGGACCGGAAGATTTGCGGGCCATTACGCGCTTGCTTTCTGAGTGGCTTCTTGGATGGCGAGGTCGAGCTGGTGGCGCACCGAGTGGGCGTCGTCGATCACCCCGTAGTGCCAGGAGCGCAGCTCGTCGGCAAGCTCTTGGGTGCCGGCCACACACGGGATCCAGTAGTTCTCGGTCCAATGCTGGGCGGCGGTAGCTTTGTCGTCCCAGACGCCCTTGCACTCCACGATCAGGTGTACGCCCCCGTCGAGTCGGGCCACGAAATCGGGCTCGTAGCGCCGCCATACGGTGTCGTCCCAGTAGGGGATGGTCCAGCCGAGCTGGAAGTTGCGCACCCAGGCCACCACCCGGCGGTCGCCGTCCAGCGCCTTGGCGCACAGCAGCTCCAGGTTGGAATGGCAGGCGGCGTGCGACAGCTCGGAGCGGGCGGCTTCGTAGATGTGGGCCAGGGTGGTCTCGAAGTCCACCCGGGCGGTGTCGGCGATGGCGGGCTGGGCCAGGCGGGCCCGGCGGGGGGACTCGGCGCCGGTGCCGAAATCGCAAGCGCCCAGGATGGCCTCGGCTGCGGCGCGCTGGTTGGCGGAGTCGGCTACCACTGTTCGCAGGTCGTAGGGCTCTGGTGCTGATTCGCCGGCCACCTCGGGATGGGCCGCCCACTGGCCTACCGCGGCCAGCGCCGAGCGGAACAGCGAGGCCCGGCCGTGTCGGCGCGCTTCAGCTTGGTTGCCGGCGGAGTCGTGGCTGGGGTCGCCGGTGGTGAGTTGGTGGGCGATCTCGGAGGCCAGCTGCATGTGGGCCGTTCGCCGGCGCTCGCCGTCGGGCTGCGAGCTGATGATCGCCTCCTCGCCCACCGAGCCCGACAACGCGGTGGTGGTGGCCGTTTTCTGCGGCTTGGGCGTCCACCGTTCCACCCGGTTCAGCTCCAGGGCGAACCGGCCCTGCGGGGCGGCCCGCACGTACTCGGTGACCTGGGGCCATTCCACCCGCAGGTGGCGGCGGCCTTCTGCGGTGTGGACC
>JAPYOC010000026.1 GCA_028278955.1 Candidatus Poriferisocius aerobius | reverse complement strand
CTCAACCGGCGGTCCACAGATTCCCTCAACTGACAGGACGCAAAGCCACCGAGGAGGGAAGAGGAGGTGCATGAGCATGAGGGGGGGAACAACGACAGCAATCGACAGCCGATACGCCCATCGTCCCGTCATGGTTGCAGAAGTGGTGGAACACCTGTCCGCTGTGCCGTCGGGAGTTTTCCTCGACGCCACCATCGGCGGGGGAGGACACGCTCGGGCTCTCTTGAACGCCCGTCCTGACCTCTCGCTGGTAGGCCTCGACCGTGACCCCTCCGCGGTCGAGGCCGCCAGCACCGGCCTGGCCGACCGCGGTACCACGATCTGCCAGGCCTGCTTTTCCCAGCTAGGCGAGGTGCTGGACGGTCTCGGGGTGTCCGAGCTCGCAGGATCGCTGTTCGACTTCGGGGTGAGCTCCCCGCAGATCGACCAGCCGCAGCGGGGCTTCAGCTATCGAAAAGACGGCCCGCTGGACATGAGGATGGACCCCAGCCAGCAGCTCTCGGCCGACGAAGTGGTGAACGGGTGGCCAGAGGCCGAGCTGCTCAGAATCCTGCGGGACTACGGCGACGAGCGCTACGCCCGGCGCATCGCCTCCGCCATTGTGGCCGCCCGGCCGATTGCCTCCACCGCCGCGTTGGCCGCCGTGGCGCGAGAGGCGATTCCCGCCCCCGCCCGCCGCCGGGGCGGCCATCCAGCCAAACGCGCATTCCAGGCCGTACGCATCGCGGTCAACGATGAGTTGAGCCAGATCGAGCCCGCGTTGGAGGCCGCCATCGACAGAACAGCGCCGGGAGGCCGGGGAGTGGTGCTCAGCTATCACAGCGGAGAGGACCGGATCGCCAAGCACGTTCTGCGGCGCCGGGCCGGCCTCAACGACGAGTCCCGCTTCCGCGGCCTGCCCCGATCTCCGTCCCAAGCACCGCCTGTCATCGAGCTGGTTCCCCGGGGCAGCCGCCGTCCCAGCCCCGCTGAGCTGGCCGACAATCCCAGAGCCTCCAGCGCCCGCTTTCGGGGGTTCTGCAAGCTGGGTGACGATCAGTGCAAGCTGGGTGACGATCAGGCGGAGGGAGCGGCGTGATGGCTGCGCCGCAGCGCCACCTGAGCCCGGCTCCGGCCCCGCCCGCGGCGCTTTCTCGCCCGCACCTTCAGGAGGTGCCGCGGCCCGGCCGCAAGCTGCTGCCCCTGGTTGGCTGGGCGGCCGCGATCTCTGTGGTGTGCGCCCTGTTCGCCCTGGCCCTGGTGCATGCCATGATCGTCAATCGCCAAACCACTCTCGACAACCTCAACCAAGAGCTAGAAGAGGTGCAAGCGGCCAACGACCGGCTGCGGCTCAATGTGGCCCGCGCCGAGGCGCCCGAGCGCATCGTGGCTGAGGCTCTGTACCGGTTGGGAATGGTGGAGCCCGACGGGCGGGTGTACCTGTCTCCAGTAGAATTGGGTGAGGGTGGACTCTCCGGAGGGGGGTAGGCAAGCCCGGTCGCGTCGGCGCCGAGGCACCGCAATGGCGGTGGCGTTCGCCCTGGTCGCGGTGGTGCTGAGCGTTCGCCTGGCCGATCTGCAGCTCTTCAACTCCGACGCCTATGTGGAATACGGCCAACAGCAGCGGACCAGAACGGTCAAGCTGACCGCCGACCGGGGACAGATCCTCGACCGCGACGGCGTGGAGCTCGCGGTGTCGGTGCCGCAGTGGACCGTGTGGGCCGACCCCAGCCAAGTAGACGACCCGAGGGCGGCTGCGGCCGCTCTCGCCCCCGTTCTGGAGATGGAAGAAGGCCGTCTGCTGAAGCTGCTCAGCGAGCCCGATCAGCATGCCTATCTGGCCCGGACGGTGCCCGATGCCATCTCCCGGGCGGTAGCCGAACTTGCATTGGAGGGGGTCTACCAGCTGGAGGAGTCGGCTCGGTTCAACCCCGCAGGCGCCCGCTTGGGCCGAGCCGTCGTCGGGTCTGTGGATGTAGACCAAACGGGCATCAGCGGCCTCGAGCATCAGTATGACGGGCTCCTCGGCGGAGTGCCCGGCGAGATGGTTCTGGAAAGCAGCCATGACGGTCGCACCATCCCCACCGGTGTCCGCCACATCAAGCCCGCACGGCCGGGCGCCGATCTGCGCACGACCATCGACCGCTCCTTGCAGTTCGAGGCCGAGCGGTCGCTGATGCGACAAATCGAAGAGGTCGAGGCGTCCAGCGGCTCCGTCATCATCATGGTGCCCGATACCGGCGAGATACTGGCCATGGCCTCGGTGGGGCGAGACCAAGAAGGCAGCCCGGTGTCGCTCAGCGAGAACCGAGGAGTCACCTGGGCCTACGAGCCGGGCTCGGTCATGAAGAGCGTGGTGTTCTCCGGGGTGATCGAAGAGGGGTTGGGCGCCCCCCACCATGTGCGCGAAGTCAACCATTGGCTCCACCTCTACGATCGGGAGTTCACCGACCACACCGAGTATGGAACCGTGCTCTACAGCATGGAGGAGATCTTGGGCCGTTCGTCCAACACCGGAACCATCGAGTGGGCTCTCGTGCTGGGCTCCACCCGCCTGGCGGCCTACCTGTCCCGCTTCGGCCTGGGATCGGCCACCGGGCTGGGCTCCAAAGGCGAGTCGTCGGGCTTGGTCCCGGATCTTTTGTCCTGGAGTGGCACCGATGTGGCCAGCTTCGCGTTGGGCCAGGGCCTGTTGGCCACTCCCTTGCAGGTGCTGATGGTGTACAACACGCTGGCCAATGGCGGATTGCGGGTGGCGCCCACACTGGTGCGCGCCGCTGTCGGCTCGGACGGTCGGGAGATCCCAGTAGAGCGAGCTGAGCCGGTCAGGGTCGTCTCCCACAGCACCGCCTCGCAGATGACCGACATGCTGACCACGGTTGTGCGGGAGGGGACTGGGCGCAACGCCGGTGTTGACGGCTACACCATTGCCGGCAAGACCGGGACCGGCCAGAAGCTCCTGGCCGACGGCAACTACGGGGACGAGGCCGGGGAGCGCCGCTACACCGCCACGTTCGCCGGGTTCTTTCCGACCGAGGATCCTCAGCTCTCGATGATCGTGGTGATCGACGAGCCGTTGACCAACTTCTACGCCAGTCAGGCGGCCGCTCCGCTGTTCGCCGAATTGGCCAAATACTCTCTGCAAAGACTCCGGATTGCGCCGCCAGCCGACGTTGTCACCGTTCCCCCCAAGCTGGCCCCTGCCCCCATGCCGCAGGCGACGCCGGCACCGACCAGTGTCGTAGGGCCGACTCCTGGGTCTGAGCCGGCCGCTGAGCCCGCAGAATCCCCGCCGGGGCCGGACGGCTCCGCGGCGGGGATCGAGCCCCAGGGGTTGGGGGCGCCGGAGCAGGCGGGTGGCGAGCCGTCTTTAGCCGAGGGCGGGCCTTGAGCGCGCCGCAGGCGGCGTTGCGACAGCTGGCCGAGGCCGCCCCCGAGCTGGTCGACCTCAGCGGGGATGCCGAGATCACCGGGTTGGCCCACGACTCCCGGCAGGTGAGTCCCGGCGACCTTTTCTTCTGTGTCTCGGGCGCCAACCACGACGGCCACGATTTCGCCTGCGACGCGCTGGAGCGAGGAGCGGCCGCCCTGGTGGTGGAGCGCCCTCTCAGACTGCGGTGTCCGCAGCTGCAAACCGGTTCAGTGCGCCGGGCCATGGGACCGGTCGGCTCGACCTTCTACGGCCACCCCTCTCGTTCCATGGCCGTGGTCGGGGTGACCGGCACCAATGGCAAAACCACGGTGTGCAGCCTGCTGGGCTCGGTGCTGAGAGCGGCGGGTCTGCGCGCCGAGGTGCTCGGCACGCTCACTGGAGCGAGAACCACCCCCGAATCCCTCGACGTGCAGCGCCAGCTGGCCTGCTGGCGGTCGGCTGGGGTGGAGGCGGTGGCCATGGAGGTGTCCAGCCATGCGCTGCACCAACACCGGGTGGATGGCGTCCACTACGCCGCCGCGGTGTTCACCAACCTCACCGTCGACCATCTCGACTACCACGGCACGGTAGAGGAGTACTTCGCGGCGAAAGCCCGCCTCTTCACCCCCGAGATGGCAGAGCGCGCCGCAGTCAACTGCGCCGACGAGCACGGTCGGCGGCTGG
Source organism: Candidatus Poriferisocius aerobius (assembly GCA_028278955.1). Classification (GTDB taxonomy): domain Bacteria; phylum Actinomycetota; class Acidimicrobiia; order Acidimicrobiales; family Bin134; genus Poriferisocius; species Poriferisocius aerobius. Next base: position 246 of record JAPYOC010000026.1, on the reverse strand, counting down.
CGGCCGACCCCCGAATTCCCACCGTGGGCTATGACCCCCGCAGCTTGCCGGTCGAGGTGGGACCGCGGGGGTTGAGCCTGCGGTGGAGAGGGCGCAAGGTCCGCCTCCGCCTCAACGGGCGGTTCAATGCGGCCAACGCCCTAGCCGCAGCGGAGACCGCACTGCTGCTGGGCGCCGCCGTGCCCGAGGTGGTGGCCGGCCTGGAGTCAGCCGCCGGCGTGCCCGGCCGGTTCGAGATCGTCGAGC
>JAPYOC010000025.1 GCA_028278955.1 Candidatus Poriferisocius aerobius | reverse complement strand
GCGCGGAATGAGTGGCGGCCTCGGCGGCCAGGGTGTCAGCCAAGGGTCGCAGCCTCCTCGTCATCGTGACCGCCATCATCGTGGCCGCCATCGTGTTCCTCGTGGTGACCGGCGGCCTCTGGGTCGTCGGCCGGTTCCAGGATCCAGCCGTACATGGCGCCCACCAGCAGCACCATCCCTGCCGCCACCAGCCACAGGTTGTAGATCAAGCCGTACCCCACCAGCAGGATGCCCCCGCTCAAGACGATGGGCCAGTACGACGGCGACGGCAGGTGCACTTTGGTGTTGCTGCCGTCGTGGGCGATCTCAGAGGTGGGGGCAGCTCGCACCACCCGCCCGCTCTCATCTTGGCCGTACTTGCGATGCCAGAACTCATCTTGGCCCTCTACTTCGATCTCCCGGTCGAAGTTGTGCTCGGGGGTGGGTGATGCGGTCATCCACTCCAGCCCCCGGGCATCCCACGGATCGGGCCCCACGGCGGGCCGGCCCGCCCGTCTCCAATCGCGGGTGCTCTTGTAGATGTTCCACAACAGCATGGCCACACCGGCAGCGATCGCAAAAGCCCCGATGGTGGCGACCATGTTCCAGAAGGCGAAGCCCTCATCGGCCCGGTAGGTGGCAATACGCCGAGACATTCCCTGCAAGCCGAGAATGTGCATGGGGCCGAACGTGAGATTGAAGCCGATGAGGATCACCCAAAAGGCCGCCTTGCCCCAACGCTCGTCCAGTATGTAGCCGAATACCTTGGGCCACCAGAAGTGGAGGCCCCCGAACAAGCCGCGCAGCCGGCCCCCGTACATGGTGGCCAGCCAGTTGAGAACCTTCACCCCGGTGGGAACGGCGATGAACATGGTGGACACCGAGAACGCCGCCACCGCGAGCGGCCCCACGCCGGAGGTGAACATGTGGTGGGCCCACACCCCCCAGCCCATGAACCCGATGGCGATGCCCGAGGCGACCATGAAGTTGTAGCCGAAGATCGGCTTGCGGGAGAACGTGGGAATGATCTCCGAGACGATTCCAAAGGCGGGCAACACCAGGATGTAAACCTCGGGGTGTCCGAAAATCCAGAACAAGTGCTGCCACAGGAGGGGATCAGCCCCGGCGGCCACGTTGAAGAAGTTGGCGTCCCATAGCCGGTCGAACATCAACAAGAACAGGGCCACGGTGATGACCGGAATGGCGAACAACAGCAGGAACTGGGTGATGAGCAGCATCCAGGTGAGCACCGGCATGCGGAACAGGCTCATTCCCCGCGTTCGCATGTTGAGCACGGTCACGATCAGATTGATGGAGCTGACCAGCGAGGCGATGCCGGTTATCTGCAAACCCACGGCATAGAAGTCGATGCCCTTGTGGGGGGAGAAGAGCAAACCGCTGTTGGGGGCGTAGTTGAACCAGCCCCCATCAGGGACGTTCTGGAACCAGCCCCCGATGAGCATCGAGGAGGTGAGCAGCAAACCGCCAGCCAGAAAACACCAGAAGCTGAAGGCGTTGAGACGGGGGAAGGCCACGTCTCGGGCTCCGATCTGAAGCGGAAGCAGGTAGTTGGCGAACGCGGCCGCCATCGGCATGGCCACCAGGAAGATCATGGTCACGCCGTGCATGGTGAACACGCCGTTGTAGGTGCCGGCGCCGATCACCGAGCCGTTTGGAGCAGCGAGCTGGAGGCGGATGAACAGGGCTTCGGCCCCGCCCACCAAGAAGAAGAACAGGGCGGCTGCCCCGTACATGATGCCGATGCGCTTGTGGTCGACGGTGAACAGCCAGCTCTGCCAGCCCTCGCTTCCCTGCGGCCGGGTGAACACGCCGAGGGGGCGGCGGACCACGGCCGGGGCCGCGGGCAGCGCCAAAGTCTCCTCGGGGGCGGTGATCGTGCGGTCGGTGACGGTCATGCAATCACAATCAGTCGAGGGTGGACAGGAAGGCAACGACGTTGTCGATGTCGGTGGGGCTCAGACCGGTACGGGCGGGCATGCCCCGAAGCTCGTCGGCGGCGGCTGGCTTGCGCTCGGGTGCGTTGTAGATCCAGGCCTCCAACTCACCTCGATTCAGCGTGCCCCGCTCGGACAGCTCCAAGTAGGGAACGGGCTCGCCGGCATCGAGGTAGAGGTCGAATATCGACCCGGCGAACGTGCTCCGGGTGATGAAGTGGGTCAGGTTGGGAGCAGCGCCGGACACCAAATCCTCGGTGTGGACAGGACCGGCGTCCTCACCGTTGAACTCGCCGTAGATGCTCCAGTCGTCGGGCGGCGATTCAGGGTCGCCACCGCGAGTGGCGGCCGAGGTGAGCCCGTTGACCACATGGCAGTTGGCACACTGCTGGTTGAAGGTCTCCCAGCCGGCCGCTGCGGCTGTGCCTTCCTCCGGGACATCGGCCGGCTTCATCTGATTGTCCCGCCATTCGGCGAACTCGTCGGCGGTGAGCACCACAGCCACCATCTTCATATAGCCGTGAGACAAGCCGCAGAACTCGGTGCACTGGCCCCGGAAGACGCCGGTCTCCTCCGATTGGATAACCCAATCGTGGGAGCGGCCCGGCACCGCATCCCTCTTCCCGTTGAGTTTGGGTATCCAGAAGGCGTGTATGACGTCGCGCGACTTGATGTCGAGCGGCACATCCACTCCGACGGGTATGACCAACTCATTGGCAGTCACTATGTCGGGCGGGGTCGTGGTGTCACCGTCCAAGTGGTACTGGTACTCCCACCACCACTGCTGGCCGATCACGGTGACAGCCAGCTCCTCGTCAGAGGCCTCCACGTCGTCGAGGGCGAACAGCGCCACCAGGGTGAACACCGAGATGACGGCCAGCAACACGGTCGGCACGATGGTCCAGGCCACCTCGAGGCGGTTGTTGCCGTGGACTTGTTCGGGGAACTCCTCGTCTTCGTAGTACCCGAACTCGCCATCGCCGTCGTCGGACCCTGAAACCCGGTACCGCCACCACAACGCCAGCACCGCTCCCTGCACCAGGAAGAACACCACGCCGGCCACGATGAAAATGGGGTTGATGAGCGCGGCTATGTCGCGGCCCTGTCGACCGACCGGAGACAGGGTAGAAAGCGGATGATTGTCGTCGACCACGATGGCGACCACAATCAACGCCACCGTGCCGGCAATCACCAAGAGGCTCGACAGCCATACCAGTGCCCTCGGCTCTCTTCTCATCGGACACCGTCCCCTGATGCTTCGGCCATCACTCGGCCCCTCCGTGGTCGCCCGCCTGCTCGCCATGCTCTGAGGCGGGTCCCTTGTGGTGGAAATCGCGCGAGCCGATCGCCGCGGTCACCACCCCCGCGATCAAGACGCCGACACACATCAGGGCCACCGTTCCGGCTATCGCCGACCGGCTGATCTTGGGCGCCACTGCGAATACCACCGCAATGAGGAAAATCACTGTGGCCACCACGCCGGCCACGATCACGGCGCTGAACTTGGACACCGTCAAGAACACCCGGGACAGGGCCAAAACCAGCACCGCCACCCCGAGCGCCGCGGTCACCGGGTACTCCACCGGCCTCATGATGCGATTGCGCAGGCTGCGGTTGACCAGCGGGTCGGCTGTTGCCCGGTCGGCCCAGGCGGCCAGCATCCACTCGAAAATCGCCGCCCCCACGATCACCAGCCCGATCACGAAAATGGTGGAATGGGTAGCCAGTCCCACGATCATCGCCCCCGCCCCGAAGGCCGCCACCGCCGGCCAGTAGTTGGCCTCCAGGTCGGCTTGGGGCTCGGGGACCCGGCCGTCTGCGGCCAGCTCGCCCACCGACTCGGCATCCGCATCGCGGAAGGCCACCAAGAACAGGGCCACCAACGCCGAGAGCACCGCGAATGCCATCAGCACCACGTACCCGACATGGTCGCCGATGCCCCCCTTGTAGCCCAGGCTGAGCACGCCCACCCAGGCCTCCACGTTGAGCACCGCGAAGTACTCGGTCTCGCCTGCGCTGCCGCTGGCCACGCCGTAGACGGCGGCCGAGGCCACCGCAGCGAGGGCAAAGCCGAAGAACAAGCGGAAGCCCGGGGTGAACACGCAGCGCCTACTTCAGTACGAAAATCGCCGTCCAGATGACGACATAGACGAACACAACGGCATACCAATATATGGACGCGGCCACGAACCCGTCGGTCTGGCGGCTGCTGTACTGGCCGGCCAGAGCCCGGAACGCCATAAGCAGCAGGAACACCAGGCCGACCGCGATCATGGCCAAGTGCGACCCCGAGATGGTGTAGATCAGCACGGCCGCCACCGACTCGTCGGCCACCAAGCCCATCTCGGTGTACTGGAACGAGGTCATGACCACCACCGACAGGCCGAACAGCGCGGTCAGCGCGGTGGCCATGAGGGCGTGGGGGCGGTCGTTGCGGGCGATGGAGTACACCGCCCACTGCATGGTGACCACCGACATGAGCATGGTCCACGCCGCCACGGTGGGCTGGGCCAGCTGGATGTCGGCGCCCGATGGGATCCACTCCCCGCTTCCCGACAGCGCATCGGCCCGCTCCCGCAGGTACACGCCGAGCAAGGCGGCGAAGTACATGAGCGACGCAGCGGTGCCCAAAACCGTGCCCACCAACAGGGTGCGCTGACGGGGCAGGGGTGCGGCGAGGGGCATGCCCACGGACACGTCGGCCATCAGCCGCGCCCTTCCCGGCCGCAACGGATAGCCCAGAGAGCACGTCGGCACCGGTGCCCCATCAGCCCCCACCCCCCTGGCCGGCTTCCGCCTCGGCAGGCTGGCCGAGGCCGCGGGCCACGTTTAACACCACCAGCGCCAAGCCGGCCAAAACGGCGATCGAGCCGATCAGGCCGATCACGTTGAGGGCCTCGACAAACCCAACAGAGTCGATGTCGGCTATGCGGCTGGTTTCGTAGGGCCGGGCCGGCTGGTCGAAGAAGCCGCTCAGCACATCGGTGAGCCCGATCAAAACCGCACCCCCCGCCAGCGGCAGCACCGACAAGAAGCCCAACGCGGCGTTGAGGGGTCGGCCCACAAGTCGCGGCGCCCAATGGTGGAGGCCGCCCACTGCGGCCAACAGCCCGCCCAGCACCGCGAGGTTCATCATCCCGGTGAGCAGGCTGGAGCCTTCGAGATCGTCCATGGCGTCGAAAAATCCCCGCCAGATGTCGCCGTCCGCCTCCCGCAGCACGCCCAGCGCCGGCTCGGCCACCCTGACCACCCCGGTTGCGACCGCCGTGGTCAACAGGGCGCCCGAAACGGTGACCAGGGCAAACTCCGGGGTGATCTGCGGGCGCCGGCCAGCCGAGGCGCCGTTGAACGCCAACCAGCCGCCGTAGGCCAGCACCGCCAGGGCGATGGCCAAGCCGAATGCCGTGAACACCACCTGGTTGGTGACGATATGGGCGTCTGCGGCCGAGGGATCGTCGCTGTCGAAGAACCTCTGCGCCCAAGCGCCAAAGGAGAGGAAGCCGAAGACGCCGACGATGAGGGCCATGGGCTCGAACATCTGGGGGCGGCTGCGGTGGGCCGCGGTGAACACCTCAGCAACGATGCCGAGCATCGGGATCGTCCAGGCGTACACCTGGGGGGCATCGAACGCCCATGCCACCTGTTCGAACGGGGCAGCTCCCCCGCCGAAGCCCAGAGCATCGGCCCCCCGCATATCGGCCCAGGAGATGACCAGGTTGGCCAAAAGCACCGGCAGAGAGAACAGCCAAACCCCGGCAGCCACCAGCATCGACCAGGAGAATGCCGGCATTTGGAGCAGATCCATCCCCGGGGGGCGCTGGGTCACCAGGGTGGTCAGAACAACGCCGGATCCGACCAGCAGGCCCAGCCCCATCATGCCCAGCGACAGCACAGTGAGCTCGACCGACTGCTCGCGGGCGGCGCCGGCCTGCAGGGAGCCCAGCCCGCCGTAGGAGAAGGTGGCTGCGATGTGGGTGATGGCGCCCACCAGCCAGGTCCAGAAGGCGGCGGCCGCCGCCCGGGGGAAGGCCACCGACGAGGCGGCGAGCTGGCGGGGAATCACTGCGGTGGCCAAGCCCAAGAACAACGGCACCAGCCCGCAGAGGATCAGCGTGGTCCGATAGAGCGCGAAGACCTGGAAGAACTCGTTGGCGTCGCCGAAAACGCCGAAGCCACCGTCGATATCGGCTTGCTCTATGCCGATCAACACCCCCAGGGCGAGGGCCAGCCCCGACAGGAGCAGGGAGAACGCCACATACATCTGGCCGACGGTCAGGTGATCGCCGGAACTCAGAATTCGGGCCAAACCGCTCGGCGGCGTCCACTGGGGGACCGATGCCCGTGTCGCCGGGCTCAAGTCGTCGCTGGCCATGGCCGCTTGTGCTGGTGGCTTCAAATCGCCGCCAGCCGCGAGCGCTTCTGCGGGTGGATTAGTCTCGGTGAGGGTCATCGTGTTCCACGAAGGCGGATGTGGTTCGGAACTCTACACATCGCCTTCGCCGTTTTTCGCATCAGACGATTCAGCCCGGTGCGCGCCTCGGGGCAGGGCAGATCTGCGTCAAGCACCGGTGCGAACCACCTGGTCGACGGCCATCGCGGCAAACAGGAGGGTGATGTAGGTGATGGAGTAGGAGAACAGTCGCATGGCCGATGCGGTGGCCTGGGTGCGCAGCACTTGGACGGCGTAGAACAAGAACACCGCGCCCAGCACCGCAGCGCTCACCAAGTACACCAGTCCCATCCCGCCGACCGCGCTGAACAACAGCGACAGCCCCCACAGCACGACGGTGTAGCCCACCATCCGCATCGCAGTGGTGCGGGTGCTGGCCACGGCCGGCAGCATGGGCACGTTCGCCGCCCGGTAGTCGTCCCGGTAGCGGATGGCCAGGGCCCAAAAGTGGGGCGGGGTCCAGTAGAAGATGACGCCGAACAGCACTACGGGCGCCCAGGCCAGGCTGTTGGTCACCGCCGACCAGCCCACCAAGACCGGAACGGCGCCGGCAGCCCCGCCGATGATGATGTTGCGGGTGGAGGTGCGCTTGAGCCACAGCGTGTACACGAACACGTAGAACGCAGTGGCCGACACCGCCAGCACCGCGCTGAGCAGGTTCACGAACCCCCAGAGCCAGGCGAATGCCGCCGCTTCCAGGACAATGGCGAAGACCAGCGCCCGAGGGGGGGCGATCTCCCCGGTCACCAGGGGACGGCTCTTGGTGCGCTCCATCAGCCGGTCGATATCGCGGTCGACGTACATGTTGATGGCGTTGGCCCCGCCCGCGGCCAGGGTGCCGCCGATCACGGTGGCCGCCATCAGCCAGACCGGGGGAATGCCCCGATCGGCCACCACCATGGTGGGCACCGTGGTCACCAGCAGCAATTCGATGATGCGGGGCTTGGTGAGGGCGATATAGGCCCGAGCGGTGTGGGCGCGGCTGCGAGCGGGCAATTGGGCGAGACCCATGACCAGCCCATGGTACGGTTTCGGCGCTGGCTGGGCCAAGGTATCGAGAGCGCACCGACGGGCTGGCGGCGGGCAGGCGGTCAACTTTCGGAATCGCCGAGCCCAGGTGACGGTCTGGCTGGGGCGACCCGTACAATTCGAGTCGTGATCCAGCCCCGGGTCTCTCCCGCCTCCTATCGCAAGATCACTGTCTGGGCACTGGCCCTTCTGGCTCTGATCATCGTGAGCGGGGGCGCAGTCCGGCTCACCGGCTCAGGGCTGGGTTGCCCTGATTGGCCGGCGTGCGACAACGATCAGCTGGTTGCTCCGCTGGAGACCCACGCCATGATCGAGTTCATCAACCGGCTCATCACCGGCCTGGTATCGGCCATCGTCATCGCCGCCGTGCTGGGGTCCCACTGGCGGATACCCCGCCGGGCTGATCTGGTATGGCTGTCGTGGGGCTTGGTGGCCGGGGTGCTGGCCCAGATCGTGTTGGGCGGCCTGGTTGTGCTGTACGAGCTGCCCCCGACGCTGGTGATCGGCCACTTCTTGCTGTCGATGGTGCTGCTGTGGAATGCGGTGGTACTGCTAGGGCGGGCCTCAGAGCAAGACGGGCGCCCGACAAGGTCGAGGCACCGTCCCCATTGGCTGGGCAACGGGGTGGTGGCGCTCACCTCGGTGGTGGTCGTAACCGGCACCATTGTCACCGGGGCCGGGCCGCACAGCGGCGACGAGGATGCCGAGCGCATCAATGTGGCCGTGAGGGACGTGGCCCGAATCCACGGCGCCACGGTGGTGGCGCTGCTGATGGTCTTGGCCGGGTCGGTGTGGTGGCTGCGGCAGCAGCGCGCTGCCGAGCGGGTCCAGTGGTGGGGCCGGACCGTGCTGGGCGTGGCCCTGGCCCAGGGGCTGATCGGCTACGTGCAGTATTTCACCGGGGTGCCGGTCCTGCTGGTGGGCGCGCACATCGCGGGCGCCGCCCTGCTGTGGGTTGCCACCGTGTTCTTCTGGCTCAACGCGAGAGGCCCGCTGGTGCGGGCCGAAACCGAGTTCGCCCCGGCGGTTCCGGCA
>JAPYOC010000024.1 GCA_028278955.1 Candidatus Poriferisocius aerobius | reverse complement strand
GGCGCGGGCGCGGGCTCGCTCGTGTCATCGTCGTCGTTGCCGCAAGACGCAGCCACCAGGGTGAAGGCAAGCAAGACGCCCAGCAGGCACCAGATTCTTCGTGCGGTCATTTCTTTTCCTTTCATGTCTCTTCCTATCATGGCTCTCCTCGGCGAGATCTGAGCAGCGAGTGCCAGGGCATGGCCACCCGCTCGAGGACAAGCACGACACCATACAGCACCGCCCCGATGCCAGCACCGGCCAGCACCGCGGCCCACGCCTCGTCGTATCGGGTGAGGCCCGCCGATTGGGTGATCATGGGACCCAGGGCGTCTTGTCGGCCGCCGAAGTACTCGGCCACGATGGCGGCGATCACGGCCAGCGAGGTGGCCAGCTTCAGCGCGGTGAAGAAGAACGGCAGCGCGTGGGGAATCCGCACCTCGCGGGTGATGCGCCACCGGCCAGCGGCGTAGGACTCCATGAGCTCGACTTGGCTTGGATCCACCCGGGCGAGGCCCCTGGCGGTGTTGATGAAGATGGGGAAGAAGACCAGCGCCACCACGATGGCCTGGTTCGACCTCGGCGAGGTGAGACCGAACCAATTGTTGAAGATCGGTGCCAGGGCGATGATGGGAACGGCGTTCAGCGCCACGGCCAGCGGCGTGATGGTCTCGTTCGCCGTCCGAAAACGGGTGACCAGCAAAGCGGCGGCGGCACCGAGGACGATCCCGGCAACCAGCCCGGACACCACCACGAAACCGGTGATCCGGGTGCCCTGGTACACCTCGTCCCAGTTGTCGACTAGGGCGCCGACGATCTCGGAGGGAGCGGGCAGAACAAACCCGTCGGGGTCGAGCAAAGACAGGGCACCCTGCCACAAACCGAAGATCACCACCCCGGCCGCTATGGGAGCGGAGAACCCCTTGAGCGCGTTCACCCCTCCACGCTCCTCAGGGCGACGCGCACCTCGGTGACCTTCTTGAAGAACGCGGTGTCGTCTCGGGTGGCAGCGCTGCGATTGCCGAGGTCCACGCCGATGGTCGCCGCGATCCTCCCGGGCCGGGGCGACATCACCACGACTCGGGTGGACAGGTACACCGCTTCGGGGATGGAGTGGGTGACGAACACCACGGTGGTCCCGGTCTCCTCCCAAATCCGCAGCAGCTCGTCCTGCATGTGCTCGCGGGTCATCTCGTCGAGCGCCCCGAACGGCTCGTCCATCAACAGAAGCGACGGGCTGAAGGCCAAGGCTCGGGCGATGGCCACCCGCTGCTGCATCCCGCCCGACAGCTCGGAGGGGTGGTGCTTGGCGAACTCGCCGAGCTTGACCAGATCCAGCATCTCTGCGGACCTCCGGCGCCGGTCGCCCCTCGACCACCCCATCAGCTCGAGCGGCAACTCGATGTTCTTGGCCACGGTGCGCCAATCGAACAGGCCGGCCGCCTGGAAGGCCATGCCGTAGTCCCGGTCGAGCCGGGCCTGCTCCGCCGGCTTGGCATTGACGTACACCGAGCCGGCGGACGGGGAGATCAACGAGGCGATCAGCCGCAGCAAGGTGCTCTTGCCACATCCCGACGGGCCGATGAGCGTGATGAACTCCCCCGACTCAACCGAGAGATCGATCTCGGACAGGGCCTCTACCTGGTTGCTCCTCCCCGGATTGAAGACTTTGGCCGCCCCGCGGACATCGATTGCGGTCATGTTGCGGCACCCCTGCTGTGGCGACCGACCACCAGCCGCTCCACCCCGGTCACCACCAGGAAGACGAAAATCCCCAAGACCGCGGCCCCCAGCACGCTGGCGAACAAGCGGTCGGGACCGGTCGTGTAGTTGAAGGCCTCGCGCAAGATACGGCGGCCCAGCCCACCCTCGACGCCAGCGGAGATCTCGCCGACGACGGCTCCCACGATGCTGGCCGTCGCTGCGATCTTGAGTGCGGCGAACAAGTACGGCAGCGAAGCGGGAAGCCGCAGGCGCCACAGCGTCTGCGACCAGCTTGCGGCATACGATTCCATGAGTTCTCGATTCTCCGGTTGGGGCGATTGCAGGCCTCGCAGCCCGTTGACCGCCACCGGGAAGAAGGTGAGGTAGGTGGCGATGACGGAGACCGACATCCAGTCGTGCCACTCCCACGGGAATACGTCGAAGTTCTTGCGCCCCCAGATCACGATGATGGGGGCGATGGCGATCAGCGGAACGGTCTGGCTGGCGATCACGTACGGGAGCAGTCCCTGTTCCAGCCCCCGCCACTGGGCCAGGGCCAGGGCGATGGCCATGCCGATCACCGAGCCCACCACGAAGCCGGCAAAGGCCTCCCGGAGGGTGAAGAGCGCCTCGTCGAACAGGATCCTGGCGTAGATCCGGTCTTGGCCCCCCGGGGTCTCGCCCATCTGGCCGATGATCTCGCCTATCGGGGGCATGTTGAGGTCGTCGGTGCGGGGCAAGACCGAGCCCACCACCGCCCACTCGTGCTGGCGGTCGTCGATGGCCTGGCCAAACGCCTTGTAGCCGGTGTACAAACCGGCCAGCGAGGCCAAGAACAACACGAAGGTCACGGTTTTGCGAACGATCCGCACGATGGCGTCGCGGCGCTCCTCTCGGGTCGTTTGCTGTTCGAGTCGATGCTCTCGAACGAGGCGATCGCCCGTCTCGACCATGATGTCGGTGTCCGGCACTCTCTTTGGCCCTAGCCGCTCATCGCCGGGATGATCCGCTGGCCGTAGGCGTTCAGGGTCTCGTCCTTCTGGTCGTGCATCAGATAGATGGCGAACTGGTCCACGCCCAGAGACTCCAGCTCGCGCAGCCGGGCCAGGTGGGCCTGCTCGTCGCCCAGGAGGCAGAAGCGGTCGATGATCTCGTCGGGCACGAAGTCGGTGTGCTCATGGCCGGCCTTGCCGTGCCCGCGGTAGTCGTAGCCCTGCCGCCCCGCAATGTAGTCGGTGAGCGCCTGGGGCACGCCTTTGCCCTGGTCGCCGTAGCGGGCCACCAGGTCGGCCACATGGTTGCCCACCATGCCGCCGAACCAGCGGCACTGCTCCCGCTGGTGGCCGATGTCGTCGCCCACATAGGCGGGGGCGGCCACGCAGATGTAGAGGCTGTCGGGATCGCGGCCCGCCTCCTCGGCCGCCCGGCGCACGGCGGCGATGGTCCACTCGGCGATGGCGGGGTCGGCCAACTGGAGGATGAACCCGTCGGTCTCGGCGCCGCAGAGGTGCAACGCCTTCGGGCCGTAGGCCGCCATCAGCACCTTGAGCTCCGATCCGCCGGCCCACGGGATTTGCTGCTGGGTGTTGTTGTAGGCGGTCTCACGGCCTTCAGCCAGGTCTTTGATCACTCCCATGGCCTCGCTCAAGGTGGCCAGGCTGCAAGGCTTGCGGCCGATCACCCGCATGGCTGAGTCGCCCCGGCCGATGCCGCACACGGTTCGGTTGCCGAACATGTCGTTCAGCGTGGCGAACAGCGATGCGGTGACCGTCCAGTCCCGGGTGCCGGGGTTGGTGACCATGGGCCCGACCACCATGCGGTTGGTGGCAGCGAGCATCTGGCTGTAGACCACGAAGGGCTCTTGCCACAGAACGTGGCTGTCGAACGTCCAGCCGTAGCTGAAGCCGAGCGTCTCGGCCCGCCGGGCCAGCTCGACCACCCGCCAAGCCGGCGGATCGGTTTGCAGAACTATCCCGTACTCCATCCCCTCACCTAGCCCCTCAACTCGCGACGGCAGCCATCGGCCCGATGGGCGAAAATCTAGCAGGCGGCCTCATCGCGGCGGGGTTGGCGGGCTCGCCGTTGACGCAGCCGTCAGACGCGAGCTGCGCTCCCGCCGTCGCTACTGCAAGCACCGGGGCCAGCAGCCCCGCGGCCCCAACAAAAAACAAGCGATCAAGAACCCGCATCACTGGTCTCCTTCTCCATCAATGACATGCTTGCTCCATCAATGACATGCTTGTCTCCTAATCGAAGCGACCGGCCAAAGGGGGGACACTCACCCCTAGTGGTGTGTCGCAATCAATACGGCGGGACGAAGGCCGATGACGTGAAGCGGCTCAAGGGTCTGTCAGTCTGCTTGCGGGATGCTGTACCGGGCTGTGCGGCGCGCCCCCGTCATCCGCAGTGTTTCCTGGGCCGCCATTCGTCGCAACAGGCGCGAGGCCCGCTCAGGGGCGAGGCCGCAGAGTTCCGCTGCTTCGCCTCTCCCGATGGACCCATGCTCGGCGGCGAAGGCCAACACCAGCTCCGCCTGTTCATCAGGCGTGAGACCCCGGCCCCGCTGGTAGGAGGGCGGCTGGCCGATTTCACCATGAAGCTGACCGGCAAGGCGGTATGTGCGTCCTCTTCCCTCGCCCGCGGCTTCGAGCAGGCCGCGCCCGACGAGATCGTCCAGCACCGCTCTCGCCTCGGGGACGGGCGCATGCATCAGATCAGCTGCGGTTGAGGAGGTGATGTGGCCGTCGGCGCGCACCGCATGGAGGGCTTGCAGCGTGCGCAGGTCGAGGGCGTTGCCGTCACGGGCCGCGGCCGCGACGAAGGCCGCTACATCCCGAAACGCAGAACCGCCCGCCACCCGCACCTCGACCCAGGCCCGGCTCGAGCGCGAGTAATCGGGCTGGGGCCGCCCCAGGGCGAGCTGATGGCGGAAGACCCTGTTGATGCCGCGGCCGGTGCGCTCGACCAACCCGGAGCGCTTGAAAGCATCCGCTATGCGAGGGTTGCGGGCTTGGGGCGGCGCGGCCAGAAGGTTGCCGACGGTGATTCCCTCAGGAAAGCCGCCCGGACTGCTGACCGAGAGCGTTGCGTCTTCAACGGCCACGCGGATCTGGCCGTTGACGGAATAGTCGCGGTGGACGAGGGCGTTGGCGATCAGCTCTCGCGTGGCTGCTTCGGAGAACCTCGGAAGGCCCAGCCGGAAAGGGCCGCCATTGACTTCTTCTTCGGGGTTGTGCGGCTTGACCGCCTCGAGTATCTCGAGCATGGCACGAATCAGCGGAACCCGGAGGTTGCGGTTGGCCACCACGCCATCCTGGGAATCAAGCACCTGGAACACGACCGCATGGGTGGGGGCAAAAGCATCCAGCACTTCTGGGGTGCCGAACAAAAGAGCCGCGCCCAGTGTCAGGGCGCCGTCGGCAGATACGAGCCCCAGCGCAACGAGCAGGTCAGCATCGGACAGACCGGACAGAACGGAGTCCCCGCTGCCTGCCGCGAGGCTGCGAAATCTGTCCAGCTCCGACTGGTCCAGATCCTCGGCCGCCAGATCGCTGATCGGCAGCGTCGAGATGTCGTGCGCGCTGATCGCACTGGCCCGGGCCTGAACCTCATGAGGGGCCATGGGCCGGCATTCGGGCCGTCCATGCACATCGACGGCTCGACGCAAATAGCGACCAGAGGTGGTCGCAACCACTGAAGTCGCTCTCGGCACCTGCACGACCACTACCTTGGCGGCGTCGACCTCTGCAACAGCGACTGCTACAGCGAGGGCGGGCGATGTCTTGTTGGCCACAAGAGCCGCGACCCGCGGGCCAAGATTCGCGCCGTCAAACCGGGGGCCGGCACCGACGACGGCACCGCTGTCATCGACCCCGATGAGGACCAAACCGCCATCCCCATTGCCAAGGCACACGACAGCCTCGACAAGCTCGTCGTCGTCGGCATCGCCCCTGAACTCGACGGTGTAAGTCTCCCCAACGGCAATGACCTCATCCAGGTCGATTGGAGCCATGAACCAACTATAACGCAACTTCTTGCGCTTTATCTCAACGCGCTAAAACATCGTAAAGTTTTGCAAACACTCGCCAACAGGGTCGAGCTGTGGCTGAGCAGGTTGCGCGCCGTGCTTCGGAACTGGTGAGCGCTCGGCTGCGCGACGAGCCCGTCGTGGCCTTGCAAGGGCCGCGCACCGTGGGAAAATCTGGGTCACCCCTATGTCAACAGCGTCATCGCGGAGCTGCCGACCACGCTCTCTTCGTGTCGTCCTGGCGCCCTTCGCTGAGCGAGGCGGCAGGTAGCGAGAGTGCCGCCGTCGAGGTGCGACAGCAGCTCTGAGGCGACGAGCGTCTCGAAGAGCTGGCCTACCGCAGTCGCATCGAGCGACAGGTGTACCGCATCGAGGCCGAGAAGATGCGCTGCCATGCCCGGATCAGCTACGTGTCCCTTGGGCGAACGGGTGAGCCGGTAGAGGATAGCGCGGCGAAACTGGGGGCACAGAGCCACTATAGATGTCGCCCAACCCTATCTTCTATAGGTTTTTTAGAAAGGAACCACTCGCCCAAGTCAACAATCTCTATGGACAGAACAGTTAGGCTACTGCGGATCGGTTGGCGTTGGGGTCGGCGGGTGGTGGATCGTCCAGTATCGGGTCGGCAGGCTGCTGTGAATCATCAGACTGCGAAGAAGGGGTGTTGTCGTTGTCTGCGGTGTTTTCGTTGTCGACGATGTTGATGATGATGTTGGGGGATTCGCCTTTGTTGTTGGTGATAATCCAGCATGGGTCGATGTCGGTGCGACAGCGTGGGTCGAAGAAGTCGCGGCGTTCCCTGACAGCGT
>JAPYOC010000023.1 GCA_028278955.1 Candidatus Poriferisocius aerobius | reverse complement strand
CTCCCTCCGCTCACCCCCACCCAGATCCGCCGGCTTCCCCCACACCTCCAGCGCTCCCATTGCGCGTACGGCTCGCTCCCCCAAACCGCAGCATGACGCGGCCCGGCACGGCTAGACATGGGGCATGGACAATGACCTGAGGGCCTCCTGGAACCGCTTGTGCGACACCCTCAAGGAGTCGGCCGACTACATCTTCGACCCCGCACTGGGCGTCGACGCATCCGAACAGGCCGAGGGTCTGCGCCATCAGCTGCGGATGTTCTCCTGGGCCACCGACCGAATCCTCGAGAACAGCGACGCCGACCGCCCCGAGCTGGGCTGGGTGTACCCGTTCAAGGTGGGCCAGGACAACCCCGACGCGCTGTACCAGTCGGCGCCGGTGGACCTGCGCCGCACCTATCGCCTCACCGGCCGCATCGACACCCTGCGCTACCTGGGGCTCTCGCTGATGGACTTCCGGTTCGGCCGGGGCAGCATCACCCAGCTCCTCGACGTGGGCAGCCCCGACCTGACCGACGTCGGCGGCGGCCGCATCGACGTCGTCTTCAGCCCCGACCCCGACCCCGGCGACCACGTCGGCGACTGGTTCCAGGTGGAGCCGATCGAGTGCCGGCTGCTCGTTCGCCAGTTCTTCTCCGACTGGGCCGCAGAGAGCCACGCGGAGCTGTACTTCGAGTGCCTGAACCCGGCCGGCCCTCCCCGCCGGCTCGATCCGGGGCGGGCCTGCGAGCTGCTCGGCGAGGCGGCCCGCGAGGTGGACAAGGTGCCCGAGTACTGGACCCGCTTCGCGCTGGGCCAGCGCGACCGGGGGCAGATCAACTCCTTCGACCACATACCGGCCCGCAGAGGCGACGAGACCAGCCTCGGCGGAAGCGAGAAGCAGGCGTACGGGCAGTGCTGGTACGAGGTCGGACCCGACGAGGCCCTGCTGTTCGAGGTGATGCCGCCGAGCTGCCGGTACTGGAACATCCAAGTGGGCGACATATGGTATCAGAGCCTCGACTTCGTGAACCTTCCCGCCACCATGAACGACTCTCAGGCCCGCATCGACCCCGACGGCGTGCTGCGGGTGGTGATCTCCCATGTCGACCCCGGGATCTGGAACTGGATCGCCTTGGGCGGCTGCCCCCAGGGGGCCCTCACCTACCGGTGGAACAACGCCGACACGGCGCCGGTGCCCGCGCTGCGGCTCATGCCGGCATCGGAGATCTACGGCTGCCTGCACCCCGAAACCCCCCGGCTCGGCGCCGACGAGCGGGCCGCGATCACCGCCGAGCGCCGCCGCCACGCCCTGCGCCGCTTCACGCGGTAGCCCATGGAGTACCTGGCCGCGGTCTATCTGACGGCCGCGGTCCTGCTGGGCGCCGCCGGCGCGGCAAAGGCCGTCGCCCCCGAGCCGGCGGCCGCCGCTGCGGCCCGGCTCCGCCTCTACCACCGCCAATGGGCCGTGCGGCTGCTCGGAATCGCAGAGCTGGTCGTGGCGGTGTGTGCCTTCGTTGCGGGCGGGCCCGTCCCCGCCGCCGCCCTGGCCGGGCTGTACGCCGGGTTCGCGGCAGTGGCTGCGGCTATGGTGCGCTCGGGATCAACCGCGTCCTGCGGCTGCTTCGGCCGAGTCGAGATGCCCGCCTCGCGGCGCCATGCAGCGGTGAACGTTGCGGCCGCGGCGACTGGCCTCGTGGCCGCCGCTTGGCCGGTCGAGGCCGTCGACAAGCTGTTCGACGGCCAGAAGTGGCTGCTCGCCCCCTTCCTCGTGGTCGTATTCGGCGGCGCCTACGGCGTGTTCTCGTGGCTCCGCGCCAAGAGCGAAGCACTGCCGGCCTCAAGCGATTGAATGCCTCATACCAGCGTATGATGCCAGCATATGATGATGGTATGGCAAAAGAACGAGTCACTATAACCGTGGAAGTAGACCTCCTCAACCATGTCAAAACAACCGTCCAATCGGGGATCTGCCGGTCGGTAAGCGAGTGGATCGGAAAGGCTATAGAAGAGCAGCTGGCCAAAGACGCCCGACTGGGCGCACTGGACGAGCTGATCGCCGAATTCGAGGCCGAGGGCGGCCTCTTCACCGACGAGGAGATCGCCGAGCAGAGAAAACGTGACCGGCAAGCATCGGCGGCCTTGAGGCGGGAGGGCGAGAAAAGGCTGGCTGAGCGGCAACGGCGCCAGGCTCAAACAGGCGGATGAGCATCCTCCTCGACGCGGGCGCATTCATTGCCATAGAGAGCGGCTACCGGCCAATGGCACGGCGGTTTAAGGGCGCCCAGCAATCAGAGATCCCGCTGAAGACCCACGGCGGCGTCATTGCCCAGGTGTGGCGAGGGGGGATCCGAGGCCAAACCCGGTTGGCCCGAGCCTTGCGAATGGTGGAGACAGTCCCGCTGGATGATGGACTAGGGCGGCGAGCCGGGATGCTGCTGGCCCGCTGCGGCCTCTCCGACGCCATCGACGCCGCCTTGGTGGCCATGGCCGATCACGGCGATGAGATCATCACCTCCGACCCCAACGACCTGGCCATGCTGGCAGCCGCCAGCCAGCGCAGCATCAACATCACTCCACTCTGAGCCGCCGCCGGCGATGACTTGGACCTAGTGGTGTGTCGCAGGGCTCGGGGGATGCGCTTGTCGGGCGGGATCTGGGCTCAGCTGTGCTCTGAAGCGGTTGGGGGCGGCTCGAAGTTGACGAGGGCGTCGAGGAGCATTCGCACGCCGAAGCCGGTGCCGCCCTTGGCGGTCTCGCCGCCCTCGGCGTCGGTGAACGCCGGGCCGGCGATGTCCAAATGGGCCCAGGGGATGCCCTCGGCCACGAAGCTGGACAAGAACAGCCCGGCGGTCAGCGCGCCCCCGTGCGGGCCGCCGATGTTCTTCATGTCGGCCACCGGCGAGTCGAGCTGCTCCTTGTAGTCGTCGGGCAGCGGCAGCCGCCACACCCGCTCGCCGGTGCGCTCGGCGGCGTCGGCCAGCTGGGCCACCCACGCCTCGTTGTTGCCCATGAGCCCGGCCACCTTGGGGCCCAGCGCCACCATGCACGCCCCGGTGAGGGTGGCCAGATCCACGATGGCATCGGGCTCGGCCCGACTGGCCAGCGACAGGGCGTCGGCCAGCACCAGGCGGCCCTCGGCATCGGTGTTGAGCACCTCCACGGTTGCGCCGTTGGCCATGGTGAGCACGTCGCCGGGTCGGGTGGCGTCGCCTCCCAGCATGTTGTCGGTCATGGGCATATAGCCGGTGACCTTCACCGGGGGCGCCACCGCGGCGATGGCCGACATCGCGCCCAGCACCGCCGCTGCGCCGCTCATGTCGCACTTCATGGTCATCATCCCGGCACCGGTCTTGATCGACAGGCCGCCGGAGTCGAACGTGATGCCCTTGCCCACCAGCGCCACCGACCCCCGGCACTCGGCCGCCGGGTCGGGGGCGTAGGAAACCTCCACGAACCGGGGCGGCTGCTCCGACCCCCGGTTGACCCCCAAAAGCCCGCCCAACCCGGCCTCGCCGATGGCGTCGAGGTCGAGCACGGT
>JAPYOC010000225.1 GCA_028278955.1 Candidatus Poriferisocius aerobius | reverse complement strand
CCCCCCTTCATTGAAGCGTCGAACGCATCAAGGCCCGCAAAGCCCAAGCCAAAGTTCGGGGGGTTATTGAACCCCCCCTTCATTGAAGCCGTCAACCCAAAGGATTGCTTGGCTGACAGGGGTCTGGTTCGGGGGGTTATTGAACCCCCCCTTCATTGAAGCGGCCAGGACACCGAAAGAAAGGATTTGGCCAATGTAGTTCGGGGGGTTATTGAACCCCCCCTTCATTGAAGCGAGCGGGAACCAGGCGAGGTCGAAGTGGGGGGCGCTGGTTCGGGGGGTTATTGAACCCCCCCTTCATTGAAGCGGTGTCGGCGATTTCGTAGTCGGTGCCTGCGATGTCGTTCGGGGGGTTATTGAACCCCCCCCTTCATTGAAGCTGGATCGGCCGTACGCATAGTCGGTTGCTTCTGCTCGTTCGGGGGGTTATTGAACCCCCCCTTCATTGAAGCCGCGTGCGCTGGTAACCCCGAACCCCACCGCGAAGCGTTCGGGGGGTTATTGAACCCCCCCTTCATTGAAGCATTTTCTCGACCAACTCCGCTTTTTCCTCGTCGGTCAAGTTCGGGGGGTTATTGAACCCCCCCTTCATTGAAGCGAGCAGTTCGTCGCGGAGCGTTCGGGCTTGCTCGAGGTTCGGGGGGTTATTGAACCCCCCCTTCATTGAAGCGGGATTTGGGCATGGCTCCCCGAGACCACAAGGCGCGTTCGGGGGGTTATTGAACCCCCCCTTCATTGAAGCGGGATCTGCTGGTATACAGCTTCGCCGAACTAATGCAAGTTCGGGGGGTTATTGAACCCCCCCTTCATTGAAGCGGCGACACCGAGTCGGCCATCTACAATGTGGACGTGGTTCGGGGGGTTATTGAACCCCCCCTTCATTGAAGCCCGTCGCGGTCGATGACGACTGCGGGCCAGGCGCTCGTTCGGGGGGTTATTGAACCCCCCCTTCATTGAAGCGCGAACGGCAGCAGGTTCTCCGCTTGGCGTTGGGCCAGTTCGGGGGGTTATTGAACCCCCCCTTCATTGAAGCCGGATCGGAATCGATACACGCCGTTGCTCCTAGACCCGTTCGGGGGGTTATTGAACCCCCCCTTCATTGAAGCGATTGGGTTCACGGGGTGGCTGCCATGTCTCTAGGGTTCGGGGGGTTATTGAACCCCCCCTTCATTGAAGCCATGATCGACGAAGCTCTGGCAGATCGAGATGATCGGGTTCGGGGGGTTATTGAACCCCCCCTTCATTGAAGCCCTACAGCATGCGCTCCGGACGATTGAGAATCTTGAAGTTCGGGGGGTTATTGAACCCCCCCTTCATTGAAGCGATGCCCCTCATGGCCAATCGGTACTCAGGTCGGCGTTCGGGGGGTTATTGAACCCCCCCTTCATTGAAGCGGCGGCATCAACGAGCTGACGCTCCGCCAGTCTGGTGGTTCGGGGGGTTATTGAACCCCCCCTTCATTGAAGCAGGGCATGCCCGGTTCAGTATCTCTTGCAGCCCCTCGTTCGGGGGGTTATTGAACCCCCCCTTCATTGAAGCGAGCGCACATGGCATGAGGGCCACAGCGAAATCGTGGTTCGGGGGGTTATTGAACCCCCCCTTCATTGAAGCGGGCATTGATCCCCCTCGAACTCGCCGTGGAACCTGGTTCGGGGGGTTATTGAACCCCCCCTTCATTGAAGCGATATCTCCAGGTCTTCGTCCAGCGTCTGCCAATATGTTCGGGGGGTTATTGAACCCCCCCTTCATTGAAGCGCGTCTGCGTGATGCACGCCACCACCGGAACCCACGCGTTCGGGGGGTTATTGAACCCCCCCCTTCATTGAAGCCGCAGATGCGGGCCATGCGTCGGGCGGTGTCGCGGGGTTCGGGGGGTTATTGAACCCCCCCTTCATTGAAGCACGGACCATCGCGGCTGTGATGATGGACTCTCCGAGTGTTCGGGGGGTTATTGAACCCCCCCTTCATTGAAGCCACATGGACTTGTTCCCAATGGGTTCGGCTCCGTGTCGTTCGGGGGGTTATTGAACCCCCCCTTCATTGAAGCAGTGGTTAACGCGTCGTAAGCGGTCTGCGTGATCGGTTGTACTATGTGCGGCATGGAGTTTACTCGTTTATCGGAAACTGAAAACGCAGATAGCGGCGATGTTTCTGGTGTGGAGCCAGAGGTTGCTTTGTGTGTGTTCCGCGAGGAAGTGGGTTCGCTGTCGGTCGAGGAATTGGACGATCGGATTGAGGAGTTGGGGCGGGCTCGCTCTCGGGTTGAAGGGCTGCTGGCTGAGGCTTTGGCTGAGCGTGCTCGGCAGAGCACCCCTCGGGCTGCGGCGAGCGTGTTGCGGGAGCGGGTGATGGAGGCGGGGGGCAAGGCTGCCTCAGATGTGAAGCTGGCGGTGTCATTGGCGGAGAGTTTTCCCACCACCCTGGCGGCGCTGGCGTCGGGGGAGATCAACGCCAGCCAGGCCCGGGTTATCGAGCGGGTTGCGGGCAAGCCCGACTACCGCACCGAGGAGGCCATATTGGCTTGCACCAAGGAGGCCCCTGCCGACTTGTTGTCGAGGTACGCGCTTCGCCGCACACCGATTGAGCAGCACAGCTACTCCAAATACCAGCAGCAGCGCCAAGACCGCCGGGCATCCATCACCCAAGAGCCCGACGGCTCCTGGAAGCTGTTCGCCCACCTCGACTACATGGCGGGCAGGCAGGTCAGCATGGCCTGGGCCAGGATGGCTGAGGCGTTCCGCCGCGAGGAGAAGCCCGAGGCCAAGATCACCTACTTGCAGCGGAACGCCGATGCCCTGGTTCAGATGATTACGCGAAACGGCCCGCAGCGGGCTGCTCCGGCCTCGCTGCTCATGATCACCGAGTACGACGCCGACACCGGTGAGCTCAGCCATCCCCGCCTCGACGACGGGCAGCCGGTGCCCCCCGAGGTTCTGGAGCGGCTGCTCGACAACGCCGACGTCTACACCGCCTTCGCCGATGCCGAGGGCCAGCCTCTGTGGCTGGGCCGGTCGCAGCGGTCGGCTTCGCTGGTCCAGCGGATCATGCTCGCCGCCCGCGACGGCGGGTGCATCGGCTGCATAGCGCCCTCGGAGCGGTGCGAAGGCCACCACATCCAGCATTGGCAAGACGAGGGGCGCACCGATATGCCCAACCTGGCCCAGCTTTGCCCCGACTGCCACCACCTCGTCCACGATTGCAACTGGCAGGTGCGTCGCGGCCCCGGCTGCCGACACCGGATCGAGGCTCCGCCCGATCCTTTCCCCGACACCGGCACAACCTCCTACCGGCTCTCTCAGCGCAGCCCCGTATTGAGGAACTGAACTCTCCGACCCCTCGCCGAGAGCGAGGCAAACGGGGATTCTGTCCTCACTGGCGGATCTCGCCTGCGGAATTGGCGAAGAACGCCGCAGCAGGCGCCGTTGGCCTCCCCGAGCGGCTATCCCGAGCGGTCGGGGCCGGCGCGCAGGATGTGGAACCGCACGAGGCAGCGCTGGTCGGTGACCATGGCCTGGCGGTACTCGTCCCAGTCGGGGTGCTCGCCCCGCAGCGTGCGGTAGTACTCGACGAGAGGCCCCAGCGCGGCCGGGCCGGAGACGATCTCGGCGCGGCACTGCACCTGCACCCAGTCGCCGAAGAAGCTGCGGGGGAACACGCACAGCCAGCACCGGGGGTCGCGGCGCAGGTTCTTGGTCTTGTAGGCCGTCTCGCGGGTGCTCATCACCACCGTGTCGTCCACCACGGCCAGGGTCACCGGCGACATCTGGGGGGTGCCATCCCGGCGGGCAGTGGCCAGCACTGCGTTGGTGTTCTCCCGGATGTAGTCCAGGGCTTTCGCACGGTCCATGGGGGCATCCTATGGGGCCGGGCGAAGGGGGCGCTCACCTTTTTGTGGACTATTGTCGTGCTGTCGCTGAGGCGAGGAGGCTGGCTATGAAGCGGTTGTTGCTGATGCTGTTTGGTATCGGGCTTGTGATTGCGGGGTGCAGCGAAGGCGATGCCAGCGACAGCAATGCCGTGATAACCGTCGAGGACCCCGAGGCGGTCAACCCGGCGGACTTGGTGCTAGCGGCGGTGGAGCAGACCGGGTCGTTGGCCTCTTTTCGAGCTGACTATATAACAAATATAACTGGCCTTCTCTTTGTCGGCGAATACGTCCAACCTGCCAGCATTACGCAAGCTGCCAATGGGGACAATTCGATTACGATAGATCTGGCAGATGCCACATTAGATAGTGGTGGCTTGCCCTTCGAACTGCTCGACTCAGTCGCGGAAATGCGACAGTTGGGTGACACAATTTACATCTCATTGCCCGAAGAATTGACGGGGAGGTTTGCTGATACTGAATGGATCAGTATTACCAGAGATCAAGTAACTGTAGGAGATCTAGAGTATTTTGAGAGCTTCGACCCGGAAAAACAACTGAATCTTCTATTGGGAGTTGATGAGAATGCAGTCGTCTCACAGGGGGAAGAGGTAGACGACGTAGTCGCCACTCGCATTAGTGGAGAATCCACAGTCGAGCAAGTGTTGGCGGCTCTTGACCCTGAGGAACGACAAGAGATGCTTGATCTCATAGGATTAGCTTTTGGTTCGCAAGGTGTAGGCATTGAGGAGGCAGTATCTAGCATTAACGAAATTATTCTTGAATTCGATGTTTGGATTAATGAAGAAGGCTACATCTTGCAAGAGATTGTGGTTTTCACGAACCTTTCTCAGGCTCTAGAGGCCATTGCTCCGACTCTCAGTGGTTGGATAGAAGCGATTGGGAACCTCAAGCTAACATTTGAGACGCACTTTTTCGATCATGGCGCGCCGATCACCATCGCTGAGCCGCCCCCAGAAGACGTGACCCCCTACGAAGGATCCGTGGGCTCCCTATTGTCTTTGAGAGACGCGGTCTAAAGGGCAGGCATCAGCGGCTTCGGGGGTTGGCGCGGGAGGCGAAGGCGGCTTCTAGGGCCATCATGGCCGACGGCTGGTCGACTCCGAGCTCCTCGGCCTGCTCGGCGTAAGACTCGGCGGCATCGGCCAGCTGGCGCTCTACCACCGAGAACGCCACCGGTGGCTCGTCGACCACGAACGTGCCCGCTCGGCCGCGGCCCTCCACGATCCCCTCCCACTCCAGCTCCCGATAGGCCCGGGCCACCGTGCCCGGCGCCAGGCCCAGTTCTGCGGCCAGCGTCCGGATAGGCGGCAGCCGTTCGCGGGGCTTGAGCTGCCCTGACGACACCATGAGCCGCAGCTGGGCCCGCAGCTGCTCATAGGGCGGGACGCGGGCGCCTTCGTCGATCCAGATCCTCATGAGAATATTGTACCAATGTACTGGTGCATAAAGCACAAAATCAGCGAGAGAAAAACGAAGTATCGCAATTGTTGCCAGTTTTGTATTGACTTGATATCGTTCCTGCCAGCGACCAGAAAGGACGGCTGCAATGAAGCTCATCACTGCGGTGGTAAAGCCCCATCAGGTTGAGGACATCAAGGAGGCGCTGGCCGAAGTCGGCGTCCAAGGCATGACCGTGAGCGAGGCCCAGGGCTTCGGGCGCCAAGGGGGCCACACCGAGACCTATCGGGGCACCGAGTACAAGGTGTCGTTCACGCCCAAGTCCCGCATCGAAGTCGTGGTGGACGACTCCTCGCTGGCGGCGGCCACCGAGGCCATCGCCGGGGCGGCCCGCACCGGCAAAATCGGCGACGGCAAGATATGGACTGCTTCGGTGGAGGCCCTCACCCGCATCCGCACCGGGGAACAGGGTGCCGACGCCCTCTGAGCCCCGCCCCGTCTACCAGCCCTTCCATCTCGGGTCGCGCCGCTCCTTGAAGGCTTGAACCCCTTCGTCGGCGTCCTCGCCGGCCATCAAGATCTCTTGGGCCCACGACTCCATTTCGAACATGGTCTGGCGGCTGGTCTCGAAGCTGCGGTTCACCAGCAGCTTGCTCATGGTCAGGCTCTTGGTGGGCTGGGCGGCCAGTCGCTCGGCCCAGGCCCGGGCGGTGGGCATGAGTTCATCGGGCGGCACCACCCGGTTGATCAGGCCCATGGCGGCGGCATCGGCGGCGCTCACGTCGTCGCCGAAGAACATCAACTCCTTGGCTTTCTGGGGGCCGATCAGGCGGGGCAGCAGGTACGCCCCGCCGGCGTCGGGCACCAGGCCCCGCCGCACGAACACCTCGATGAATCGGACGCCGTCGGCGGCGATCACCAGATCGCACGCCACTGCCATGTGGACGCCCATGCCCGCAGCGGTGCCGTTCACGGCGGCGATCACCGGTTTCTCGCAGCTCAAGATGGCCGATATCAGGTGCTGGGCGCCGACCTTGATGCCCCGGGCCACTTCCATGATGGCCCGGTCGGGGGCGCCTGGTGGCCGGGCCGGGCCGGGCCGGGCCACCCGCAGGTCGGCACCGGTGCAGAACCCCCGGCCGGTGGCGGTGAAGATCACCGCCCGCACCGACAGGTCTTCGCTGATCCGGGCGAACTCGTCGACCAGGAAGTTCCGCTGGTCGGGGGTGATGGCGTTGTGGGCGTCGGGCCGGTTCAGGGTGAGGGTGAGCACCCCGCCGTCTCGGGCCGCCAGGATGTCGCCGCCGAGGATCTCGGTGACGGCGCCGCTCTCGCCGTTGCTGCTCATCTTGTGGGCTCCTCGTCTAGCGTGGCCGTCCGTGTCCAGGCAATCATCGCCGCGCCTGCTGGCCGCAAACGCTAGGTGATCGAACCATCGGCCCCCCAGCCGATCACCCGCCACCCGGCTATAGGGCTGACTGCGCTGATCACCGCTGCCTCCCTCACCGGCATCGGATTGTCGATTATGACGGTGGGGTATCCCGCGCTGGGGGAGGCTTTCCCCGGAGTCTCCGACCCGACCTTGTCGTGGGTCACCAACATCTTCACCATCGTCGGCGCGGCCACTCTGGTGCCCGCCGGCGCGCTGGCCGACCGGCTGGGTCGCCGCCGGATGCTGCTGTTCGGCACGTCGCTTTTCCTGGCCGGATCGGTGGTGGGCGGGCTGGCCCCCTCGGTGGGGTTGCTGATCGGGGCCCGAGCGGTGCTGGCGGTGGCCTCCTCGGCCATCAACACCGCTGCGGTGGCGCTGCTTTTGGCCACCATGCCGGCCAACCGGATGCCGCTGGCCATCGGCGTCTGGGCGGTGGCCGGGGGCACGTCGTCGGCGGTCGGCCCTCCGGTGGGCGGGTTGATGATCGAGTGGCTTGGCTGGGAGTGGATGTTCTGGCTGAACGTGCCGTTCTGCCTCTTGGTGCTGGTGGCGGTGCCCTTGGTCTACGGCGAGTCGCGTAGCGCCGAGGATCGCGCGCTGCCCGACCCAGTGGGAGGGGTGATGGTGGCGGCGGCCACCGCCTTGGTCACCCTGGGCATCGTGCAGAGCGACCCGTGGGGGTGGCTCGATTGGAAGGTGGCGGGCAGCATCGTCGCAGGGCTGGCCGTGTTTGGGGCGTTCGTGCAGCGGTCGTGGAACCATCCCAACCCGCTGGTGGAGTTGCGGATGTTCCGCATCCCCAACGTCCGTCGGAGCAATCTGGCCATGCTGGTCTTCGCCTCGTCGTGGTTCGCGATGTTCTTCGGCTTCACCGTGATCATCATCCGGTCGTGGGGGTGGACTCCCATCAAGGGCGGGTTCGCCGTTGCGCCCCTGGCGCTGTTCGCCGGGCTGGTCGGCGTGCTCATCGGCCGGGTGGCCCACCGCACCGGCCACCGCATGTTCATCCTCCCCGGCACCGCGGTCTACGTCGGCGCCGCCATGGGGCTCTGGGCGGTGCTGGGAGAGGAGCCCAACGTGGCGGCGTTCGTCGTCGGCATGTCGGTGATCGGGCTGGCCACCGGCATGGTCTTTCCCTCGCTGATCGCCGCCGCAGTCCACGACGTGCCTGCCCACCAGCACTCCCTGGCCACCGCCATCAACTTCACCGCCCAGCGGGTTTCCACCACCATCGGCGTGGCCCTGGGTCTCACCTTCGCCACCACCGCGGCCTCAGCGTCGGAGGCCATCGACCTGCTCATGGCCATGGTGGTGGTCACCGCCCTGCTGTCGCTGCCGTTCAGCGCTCGGATCGACACCCGCCACCGCCCGGCGGCAAGCTGACGAAATGTTCATCGCCATTGCCGGTACGGTCACCCTCGAAGATGCCGGCAACTTCCGGGAGTTCCATGTGGCAATCGACGGGGACGTGGCCGCCGCGGTGGCCGCCCTCAACGGTCGGGCCGCAGCCTCACAGCGCAACAACCACCTGTGGATTGACATCGCCTTCGTGCGAGAGCTGGCCGGCGGCCGCGCCGACGCCGAATGGCAGGCCCAGTTCGACGCGATGCTGGCCTACGCCGACTCCAAAGGCTGGATCGACGGGGCCGCCGGCCGGGTCGAAGCCCACATCCAGCGCCCGGGCTAGAGCAACTCCTCCCTACCAACTGTCATTCCACCAGTAGTCTGATGCTCAGCCATTGAGGGCGGCGAACAGCTCGGCGACGAGGGGAGGGGGGGCGCCGTGGAGGGAGAGGTGGATGCGGTCGGCGATGCCTCCGAAGCGGTTGTGGATTTCCGCAGCGGCCTCGGTGGGGGTGCCCTGGATGCTGAGGGTGTGGACCATCTCGTCGTCCCACACGTCGCCGATGTCGCCCCAGCGGCCCTGTTTGGTGAGACGGTTGAGCTCGTCTTGCAGGCCGCCCCAGCCGTGGGCGTCGAGCACCACCCGGTAAGCCGGGGTGGAGCCGTAAAAGCCGAGGTTGGAACGGCAGAGCTGCTCCACCCGCCACGCCTCCGACTCGTCGGCCTCGTCGCCGTACAGCCCGACGATCACCCCCACGCCGCAGGTGAAGCCGTCGCGGCGGCGCCCGGCGGCGGCTAGGCCCGCTTCCACTGCGGGGAGCGTCTTGGTGCGCAGGAACCGCTCGGAGCAGAACGGGTGGATCAAGATGCCATCTGCGGTCTCGGCCACCATCTTGGTCATCTTCGGGCCCAGCGCCCCGGCCCAGATGGGGGGCGGCCCCCACTCCAGCGGCTCGGGCTCGAATATCGGAGTGGAGAGCGTGAAGGTGTAGTAGTCGCCCCGGAAGTCGAGGGGAGCGCCGTCCTGCCACCGGGCGAAGATGGCCTTGGTGGCGGCCATCAGCTCCCGCATCTGGGCCACCGGGCGGTCCCACACCGCGCTGTAGCGCTTGGTGATGTGGGGCTTGATCTGCGATCCCAGGCCCAGGGCGAACTTCCCGCCCGACAGCCGGTGCAAGTCGAACGACTGGTAGGCCAAGTGCATGGGGCTGCGGGGCAGGGCGATGGCCACGTTGGTGTAGAGGTCGAGGCCGGTGTCCTCGGCTGCGGCCAGCAGCGGAAAGAACACGTCGCGCTGGCCCTCGAAAGTGAACACCCCGTCGATCCCCATGGCCTCGTAGACCTGTGCCTGCTCTCTCACCCCGGCCAGATCGGCCGACAGCGGCATGTCGAATTTCACGGGCGGGGCCTCCTCGGGGTGCTCGGCAGGCCAAACTTGGCAATCAGGCCAAACTTCGCAATCGGGCCAAACTGCACCATCAGGCGCCTTTCAAGCGGGGGAA
Organism: Candidatus Poriferisocius aerobius; assembly: GCA_028278955.1. Classification (GTDB taxonomy): domain Bacteria; phylum Actinomycetota; class Acidimicrobiia; order Acidimicrobiales; family Bin134; genus Poriferisocius; species Poriferisocius aerobius. Next base: position 3,450 of record JAPYOC010000225.1, on the reverse strand, counting down.
CATCGGGAAGGACACCTGCTCGGCGCCCTCCTGTTCGGGCAGGCCGCCGGCGAAGAGGGGCCATACCGCGTCGGCGGTGTGGGGGTGGGGGACCGACCAGTCGAACTCGTCGTCGATGCCCAGTTGGCTGGTGAACGGCCACATCAGGCCCCGGAAGTAGACATGGGTGCCGTTGCGGACCTTCTCCTCGAAGGTCCAGGTGTTCATCAATCGGTAGGCGTCGGCCTGGGCCTTGTTCACCGCGGCCAGGATGTCGGGCAGCTCCTCCCGGTCCACTGCGGCCAACTCTCCGCCGGGCCGGGGCTCGAACACCGACATGGCCTCCAGCCAGGCCAGGTTGTCGGCGGGCACCGAGAACGTGGTGGACAGGTCGTTCACCCGGTTGTGCACGCCGGGCCGGAACACCAGGCCCAACACCAGGTTCTGGTAGGGGACGTCGGCCGCCACATGGCTCCAGGGGATCCAGCTCTGGGCCAGCGACGAGAACTCCCGGACGATCATGTGCCGGCCGTTGGGCAGCGGGTAGGGGCCGGTGTCGCCCGTGCCCAGCCGGGTGTCGAGATACAGCAGGAAGAGGTACTGCTGGAGGCCGGCGGCGAACCGGCGTGCTGCCCGATTGCCGGCCTCGCCCTCCACCGGCCAGGCCGCCTCGTGCAGGGTGTCGATGATGTCGGGGTCGCAGGTGCGCAGCGTGTCGGCCGCGTCCCAGCAGGAGCGGAACCCGTCGGCCCGCCACGGCTCCACCCAGCGGATCCAGTAGTCCAAAATGAAGCGCACCCGGTCTTCCGCATCGTCCAGCTGGGTGGTGAGCCCCATGGCCGACAGCTCCTCCAGCGCTCTCCAGCCGCCGAACGGGATGCAGACGAGGGCGAAGGGATGGGCGTTGGTGGTCTGGGTGCCCGGACCTCGCATCCTGGCCCCCAGCTCCGACGCGTCGAGCACCTCGTCGCAGCGGGCCAAGATGTCGGGCCACCGCAGCCAGGCCTCCATGCCGGAGTAGCCGGTGTACTCCCGTACCGGGATGAGCCCCGAGGTGAGGCCGGTGCGCCGCCTCGAGTTCTCCGACACCAGGATATCCCAGAACTCCACTAGCCGATTCAGCTCCCCGGTGTCCAGCGGCATGGTCTGGCGCATGGCTGACGACACTAGCCATCGGGTTGTCGGCCAGGTGTGTCGTGGAGCGCGGGCTCGGCCTACGATCCTTGGATGCTTGCGGCGATCATGCGAGAAGTGGGGGATACCGACCTCGATGTGTGCGATGACGTCGAGGTGCTGGATCTGCGCCCCGATGATGTGTCCATCAAAATCACCCACACCGGGGTGTGCCACTCCGATGTCTCGGCCTTGAACGGGACCATCCCCCAGGCCCCGCCCGCAGTGCTCGGCCACGAGGGGGCGGGGATCATCGAGGAAGTGGGGGACGATGTTGACGACCTGGCCCCCGGCGATCATGTGATCGTGGTGTGGTCGCCTCCGTGTGGGGAGTGCGCGTTCTGCACCGGGCGCAACCAGCCCAACCTGTGCTCCAACATCACCTTCGGCGCCATGGCCCGGACCAAGTTCCGCCATGACGGCACCGAGCTGTTCGGGATGGCCGGGGCGGGCACGTTCGCCGAGAAGACGCTGATGCCCCGACAAGGAGTGGTGAAGATCGATCCCGACATCCCACTGGACGTGGCCTCCCTGATCGGCTGCGGCGTGATGACCGGGGCCGGGGCCGCCATGAACACCGCCAAGATCAGCCCGGGCTCGTCGGTGGTGATCATCGGCGCCGGCGGCGTGGGGGTGGCCGCCATCCAAGGCGCCAGGATCGCGGGTGCAGCCGAGATCGTGGCGGTGGACAAGAACCCGGCCAAGCTCGACGAGGCCATCGCCTTCGGGGCCACCCACGCGGTGCTGCCCGAGGATCTGGAGGGGGTCAAGAAGGAGATCACCGGCCGGGACGGCTTCGACTACGCCTTGGAGTGCGTCGGCGTGCCCGCGCTGATGCGCACTGCCTACGACATGACCCGGCGGGGCGGCACCTGCTGCATCGTTGGCGTGGGCCGCATGGAGGAGATGGTGTCGTTCAACGCCTTCGAGCTGTTCTACAACGAGAAGACCTTGGTGGGCTCCTACTACGGCGGCACCGATGTGCGCAGCGACTTCCACCGGCTGCTGCGGCTGTGGAAGCACGGCAAGCTGGATTTGGAGGGCATGATCACCAGGCGCATCACCATCGACGAGATCAACCCCGCGTTGGAGGCGGTGCGCAACGGCGAGGTTGTGCGCCAGGTGATCGAGTTTTGACGGGTGTGACGGCGCAGCGCAGAGCCGCTGGGTTCTGATGGGCGGCGTCATGGGCCGGGGCAGCCCGGTGTTCTCGGGCGTCTCCGGCCACGGCCGGCTGATGCGCTTCGACACGCCCGATGATGTGATCGCGGTGCTCGACGCCGGCGACGAGGCTGTCTCCGAGACGGTGGCGCTGGTCAAAGACGCCGGGGCCACGTTCTTGGCGCCCATAGAGGCCGACCTGGCCGGGATTCTGTGCCGTTCGGGCGACATCGAGAGCCACCTGGCCATCATCAGCCGGGATTTTCGGATTCCCTGCCTGATGGGGGTGACCTTCGACAGCGACGAGCCGGACGACGGGGCATTGGTGGTCATCGACACCGAGGCGGGAACCATCTCGGTGGAAGGGGAGGGTTAGGCAGCCCCACGGCGCGCTCATCCGGGCGGCGGGTACTGTCATAGGTGTATGCGGGGCTTGTCGCTATTGCTGGTGGTGGCTCTCCTGCTGGCGGCCTGCGGCGGTAACGATAAGGGCGACATTGTGGCGTTCTGCGAGCTGGCTGAGGAGGGGGTGGGTATGCGGCCGGCTGAGGGCGAGGCCGAATTGGCCCAGCTGGACGCGTTGGAAGGAGCAGCCCCGCCCGACATCCGCAGGGCGGTCACCACCGTGGCCAACGCCTCCCGGGAGATCGACGAGATCGAAGACCTCCAAGAGCTGTTCAACCGGGCCTTCGCCCTCGAAGAAGCCGTCGCCATCGCCCGCCAAGAAATCCGCACCTACACCCAGCACCACTGCTTGTAGCACGGTGAGCGCGTCGGCATCGAGGCCCATCAGGGCTGCGGCCAGTCCAGTGTCGGTGACGTGGATCTTGGGTCGGCGCAAAATTTAGTTGCACAACTATCAATGAACATGTACAATCTGTTCATGAGGATGACTGCCGAAGTAGTGACCATTCCGATCAGCGAATTTCGTCAGAAGTGTCTCACCCTCCTACCGGCGATGGCCGAGAGCTGCGGCGAGATCATCGTGACTCGGCGTGGTAAGCCTCTGGCAGTGGTCTCTCCAATCCGCACGGACGGGTCCGACAGCATCTACGGCCTCTATGCCGACGGCGACATCTCTTATCCCGATCCCACTGCGCCTTATTACTCAAACGAGCAGTGGGATGAGATTGTCGA
>JAPYOC010000224.1 GCA_028278955.1 Candidatus Poriferisocius aerobius | reverse complement strand
CAGACTTCCACAACCCCCCGTCCCAGCTTCATAGACAAGACCCACTAATCGAGGTGACCGGCCAAAGGGGGGATACTCACTCCGACCGCACTATTGGATGCTGGGGAAGACAAGGCGGTGGCGGGGCTGGTTTCGCGACTGTTTGCGTTGAGGATGGCGCTCAGGTAAGGGGAGGGGGAGCGGTGGGCTGTCCGGTTGCCGAAGGATCGCTCGGAGGCCCAGTGGCAGTGCAGCCTCGTTCCGGCCCGGGTGATGGCCACGTACAGCAGCCGCTGCTCCTCGGCCACTTCAGCGGAGCTCTGGGCCCAGCTGATCGGCACGAGGCCCTGCTCCAGCCCTGCTATGTGAACGATGGGCCATTCCAGGCCCTTGGCGGCGTGAAAGGTGGCTACGTCGACCGCATCGGCGCGGTTGGAGGGACTGCGTTGGCCGTCATCGGCCCCGGGGTCGCCCGGTCGGGCGCCGGCGCGCACTCGATGGGGTATCCCCGCCCGGCCCAGGGCCGCGGCGAGCTTGGCCGCCTGGGCGTTGGTGCGGGCGAGCACGGCCATCGACGACCAAGCCGTTTCAGGGCCCTTCGCGTCGCGCAGCGCCCGGGCGATGGCCGCGGCCTCGTCGTGGTCGTCGGCGTGGGTGGTGATCGTGGGCCGGGGCCCGTCGAGGCTGTGGGCGGTCAGCCTGTCTGCGCCCGCGGGCAGCACGGCGTGGCCCGCGGCCAGGATCTGAGGGGTGGATCGATAGTTGTCGGTCAACTCCAGCACGGTCGCTCCCGGCAGCCATTCGCCGAATCGGTCGATGTAGGCCGCGTCAGCGCCGTTCCAGCTGTAGATGGCCTGGTTGGGATCGCCCACCGCGCACAGGTCGCTGCGGTCTCCCAGCCAGGCCCGAAGCAGGTCGAACTGGAGGCGGTTCACGTCTTGGAACTCGTCCACGAACAGATGCTGGAACACCCAGCGGCGGGCTTCCGCATAGGAGGGGTCATCGTCGAGGTCTTGGAGAGCGAGGATCAGAAGGTCGTCGAAGTCCACCACCCGCTGCTTGGCCTTCTCGGCCTCGAATCGCCGGTAGAGGTCGCCGATCAGGGCGGGATCGAGTTCCAAGCCGTGCCGCAGGGCCGCCGCCACGACGGGGTAGCGATCGGCGCAGACGCGCCGAGCCTTGGCCCACTCGATCTCGACGACGGCATCTTGCACCTCGGCGTTGGACAGGTTCACCCCGGCCTGCTTGGCCACCCGCGCGGTGAGGCCCCGCTTGTCGTGAAGCAGCCCCGGGGGCTTCGCTCCCCGTTCGGCCCAGCGGGTGCGGAGCTGCGAATAGGCGGCGCGGTGGAAGGTGCCCGCGGTGACCGAACCTCTCATGCCCAGCCCGGCCAGGCGGTCGCGCAGCTCGCCGGCCGCTTTGCGGGTGAACGTGAGGGCCAGCGTGTGTTTGGGGTCGATGGCGCCGATTGCGGCCTGATAGGCGATCCGGCGGGTGAGCACCCTGGTTTTTCCCGTGCCCGCCCCGGCGCGGATGCACAGCGGCGTCTCCGGTGTGGCCACCGCGGCCCGCTGTCGCTCGTTCAGCCCGCCCAAGAGCCCCTCCAACTCAGTCACCCCACCAAACTACCGACGGGTGCGACAATTGCATTCGGCCCGCTCGCCGGGTTTGGCCCCTGTGGGAAGATGGCCCAAATGGTTGCGGTGTCGCGGGAGCGGTTTGAGGCGTTGGTGGCGCAGGCGCTCGATGAGATCCCCGACGACCTGGGCGAGCTGATGGAGAACGTGGCCGTGCTGGTGGAGGACGAGGGCGACGACCCGGACATCTGGGGGCTGTACGACGGGGTGCCGCTCACCGACCGGGGCGACTACGGCGCCGGCGTCATGGTGCTGCCCGACCGCATCTACATCTACCGCCTGCCGATCTGCGCAGGGTGCGACACTGAGTCGGAGGTGGTCGAGCAGGTCGGGATCACCGTGGTCCACGAGATAGCCCACCACTTCGGCATCGAAGACGACCGCCTCGACGAGCTGGGCTGGGGCTGAGCAGGCGATCATGGGCCGCCCTTTCGGAATGCCCAGTTCGGCGGGATTGCGGGTACTGTCCCCGCGGTAGACGCTTCAGGAGGCTGCATGGGACCGCTCAAAGGCATTCGCGTGGTAGAGATCGCCGGCATCGGACCGGGACCGTTCGCGGCCATGATGCTGGCTGATCTGGGGGCAGATGTGGTGCGGGTGGACCGGGCCGACCGGGTGAGCGAGGAGATTCCCGACACCCCCCACTTCGACGTGCTGAACCGGGGGCGCCGGAGCGTGGGGGTGGATCTCAAGAACCCCGGCGGCGTCGAGACCGTGCTCAAGCTGGCAGACGGCGCCGACGGGCTGATCGAGGGCTTCCGCCCCGGTGTGGCCGAGCGCCTGGGCATCGGCCCCGAGCAATGTCTCAGCCGCAACCCCAGACTGGTGTACGGACGCATGACCGGATGGGGACAGGACGGCCCCTACGCGTCCATGGCCGGCCACGACATCAACTACATCGCCCTGTCAGGGGTGCTGGGCGCCATAGGCCGGGAGGGGCAGGCTCCGGTGCCCCCGGTGAATTTGGCCGCCGATTTCGGCGGGGGAGGGATGCTGCTGGCCCTCGGGATGCTGGCCGCGATGCTGGAGGCCGCCAACGCGGGGCAGGGCCAAGTGGTGGACGCCTCCATGGTGGATGGCTCGGCCCTGCTCATCACGATGATGTACGGCCTGCACGCCATGGGGGTGTGGGGGCGACGGGGCACCAATCTGCTCGACACCGGGGCTTGGTTCTACGACGTCTACGAGTGCGCGGATGGCGAGTACATCTCGATCGGCTCGCTGGAGCCCCAGTTCTTCGCCGAGATGGTGGCCAAGACGGGCATCGACGCCGACGGGGTGGACCAGAACGACCGCTCCAGCTGGCCGGAGATGCGAACCCGGCTGGCCGCGGCAGTCAAGGCCAAGACCCGGGCCGAGTGGTGCGAGATCCTCGACGGCTCCGACGTCTGCTTTGCCCCGGTTCTCAGTTTGGCCGAGGCCCCGGAGCACCCCCACAACATGGCCCGGGGCACGTTTGTGGAGGTGGGCGGTGCTCTCCAGCC
>JAPYOC010000223.1 GCA_028278955.1 Candidatus Poriferisocius aerobius | reverse complement strand
CGCACACCTTGCCCAGGTACATCACCACCACCCGGTCGGACACGTTCTTGACCACGGCCAAATCGTGGGCGATGAACACCAGCGTCAGCCCGTAGCGAGCCTTCATCTCCTCCAGCAGGTTCAAGATCTGGGCCTGCACCGACACGTCCAGCGCCGAGACCGGCTCGTCGCAGATGATCACCTTGGGGTCGAGCACCAGGGCCCGGGCGATGCAGATGCGCTGGCACTGGCCCCCGGAGAACTGATGGGGCCGGCGGTCGGAGACCACCTCGGGGTCGAGCCCCACCGCCTCGAGCACCTCGCCCACTTTCTGGGCGGCCGTGTTCCCGGCGTCGTTGTGCCAGATGGACAGGCCCTCGGCCACGATGTCCTTCACCTTGCGGCGGGGGTTGAGCGACGAGATGGGGTCTTGGAAGATCATCTGCATCCGGGTGCGGGTGCGGCGCAGCTCCTCTTTGGACAGCTCGGTCATCTCCACGCCGTCGAAGCGCACCGACCCGCTCGTGGGCGGGGGAAGCTGCATCATGGCCCGCCCGGTGGTGGACTTGCCGCAGCCCGACTCGCCCACCAAGCCCAGGGTCTCCCCTTCGAGGATGTCGAAGCTGATGCCCGAAACGGCGTGCACCACTGCCTGCCGCCCGGCTGGGAACTCCATCACCAAGTCCTCCACGGAAACCAGCGCCTGTTCGCCCCTCATGTGGACTTTGCCTGTGCCAGCCATTCCCGCGTCCTCCTCCCTTTGGCGCCCGACGACCTATGACACCGCGGCAGCGGCCAGGTCGAGACCGGCGGCGGTGACCCCGGCGTCTTGGTTGGCCGCCAGGGCCTGGGCGTTCTCCGGCGAGCCGACCGGATAGAAGCAGGCCTGGCGGTGGCCGGCCTGTCCGGCGTCGAACAGCTCCGGCTCGTCGGTGGTGCACCGCTGTTGGGCATATCGGCACCGGGGGGCGAAGCGGCATCCCATCAGCTCGCGGACCATGTCGGGCGGTCGGCCGCTGATGGCGTCCAGCCGGGTGTGGCTCTGGTGCTCCACCCGGGGGATCGACTTGAACAGCGCTTCGGTGTAGGGGTGGTTCATGTGGTGGAACAGCGTGGTCGTCTCCGCGGTCTCCACCATCTTTCCGGCGTACATCACGCCGATGCGCCGGGCCCGGCCAGCCACCACGCCCAGATCGTGGGTGATGAGGATCATGGCCATGCCCAGCTCCTCTTGGAGCGACGCCAACAGGTCCAGGATCTGCTTCTGCACCGTCACATCGAGCGCGGTGGTGGGCTCGTCCGCGATCAGCAGCTTGGGATTGCAGGCCAGGGCGATGGCGATGGTGACCCGCTGGCGCATCCCGCCGGACAGCTGGTGGGGGTATTCCCTCAGCCGCTTGCGGGGCTCGGGAATGCCCACCTGCACCATCAGCTCCAAGGCCCGGGCCATGGCCTCCTGCTTGGATGCCCCGAGGTGGTAGCGGATGGACTCGGTGATCTGGATGCCCACCTTCTTCACCGGGTTCAGCGAGGTCATCGGGTCTTGGAAGATCATGGCCATCTGGGTGCCCCAGAAGTGCTTGGCCTCGCTCCGGCTGAGGTTGCGGGTGTCCTTGCCGTCGAAGTACACCTGAGAGCCGTCGGGCACGATGGCGTTGCTGGTCAGGATGTTCATGATGGAGCGCACCAGCACCGATTTGCCCGAACCCGACTCGCCCACGATGCCGACGGTCTCGCCCCTGTCCAGGGTGAAGCTCACGCCGTCGACCGCCTTCAAGATTCCTCTCGGCGTGTCGAAGTAGGTGCGGAGGTTCTCCACCTCCAGCAGCGGACGCTCAGATGCCACGGCGCTCCCCCCGTCGTCGATGGGCTGTCCCCGATGCGGACGACATGGTACGCGAATCTCGGCCCGGCTGGGAATCCCCCGGCGCTCGGGCGCTCCGGCGACCTCTTCGGCCGGGGCGGCCACCGATGTCGCCCAAGCCGCCGAAGAGGCCCGTCAGCCCGTACTTGCGCCTGATCTGCTCCCGGACTGCCATCGGCTGGCCGAACTCGTCCAGCACCTGCTCGAGTTCCCCGTCGGGATCCTCCTCGTCGCGGTCGTAGGCGATCACGGTGGTGCCGGCGATCCAGTCCGACGCCGTGCGGCGGCGGCGCTCGAACGGGGCTGTGAGGTAGGCGGCCGCATTCACAATGATCCCGCCGAGCGCAACGGGGGGCGCGATCCACGACACCCCGCCCACCAGCCACCGGGCCCCGCACCGGCCCAAACCGAGGTGGCTGCCGTCTTTGGTGCGCACCGCCCGCAGGTTCAGCAGGTCCATGGCCGGGGTTTGGCCCTCGTTCCAGCGCAGGAACACGATGGTGTACACGAAGTGGAAGAAGATGTAGCCCAAGATGGCGGCGGTGGCCCGGCCCCAGGGGTCGGGCTGCCACTGGGTGGACAAATCGTCCATGAACCACAAGATCTGCACGACGGTGAGCATCCACTGGATGAAGAACACGGTGACCGCGTCGATGATCCGGGCCAGCGCCCGCCGCCACACTGCGGCCACGGGGTACGGCCTCCCGTCGGGCCCGGCCACGATGGCCGCACCCTCGGGGAACCCCTCCTCGCCCACCGGGCTGTCCCTTCCGGTCATGGCCAGGCATTCACGGCGCTGTCAAAGCAGTTCTTCGACTAGCTCCGAGGGCCGGGCGATCACGGCCCGGTCGCCCCGCACCACCACGGGGCGCTGCATCAGCCTGGGGTGTTCCAGCAGGAGACCGACCACGGCGTCGGCGCTCTGGTAGTCGCCGATGTCGAGCCCAAGCTGTTTGAAGTGGTTGTCTTGGCGGATCAACTCGGCCGGCTCATTGGGCAGCAAATCCAAGAACCGCTCCAAGTCGTCCCGCCCCAAAGGGGTTTTGAGGTAGTGAACGACATCGAACTCGATGCTGCGCGCCTCGAGGATCTCGAGCGCGCCCCGGGACTTGCCTCAACCGGGGTTGTGGTAGACGACGATCTCAGCCATCCCCCGAGGCTATCTCAGTTCTGCGATTGCTTCTGCTCCGACCGATCTGCCGGCAAGGCGGATCGGCGGGGGAACCCGACACACCACTAGCATGGTGCCATGCACGATCTGGTGATCAAGGGCGGTTTGATTGTGGACGGCACAGGCGCCGACCCGTTCACCGGGGATGTGGCCATCGACGGGGGGCGGATCGCCGGGGTGTATCCCGGCGGCAACTCCCAGCTAGAGGCCAGAGAGGCCATGGACGCCGCCGGGCTGCTGGTGACCCCCGGTTTCGTGGACTGCCACACCCACTACGACGGCCAGGTCACCTGGGATCCGGTCTTGGAGCCGTCGGCCCACCACGGGGTGACCACGGTGATGATGGGCAACTGCGGCGTGGGATTCGCCCCGGTGCGGCCCGGCGCCGAGGAGTGGCTCATCGGCCTCATGGAGGGCGTGGAGGACATCCCCGGCGCCGCCCTGTCGGAGGGCATCAGCTGGGAGTGGGAGACCTTCCCCGAGTACCTTGACGCCTTGGAGCAAAAGCCCCTGGCGCTCGACGTCGGCTGCCAGGTGCCCCACGGCGCGGTGCGGGCCTATGTGATGGGCGAGCGGGGGGCGAAGAACGAGCCGGCCACCCCCGAAGACATCGCCCGGATGCGCGACATCGTGGCCGAGGCCCTGCGGGCCGGGGCGTTCGGCTTCTCCACGTCCCGCACCATCGCCCACATGGCCATCGACGGCGAGCCGGTGCCCGGCACCTATGCCGCCGAGGACGAGCTGTTCGGCATCGGCGAGGCGTTGAACGAGGTGGGCCACGGCCTCTATGAGCTGGCCCCCGCCGGGGTGGTCGGCGAGGATTTGGCCGCTCCCCGAAAGGAGGTCGACTGGATGCGCCGCCTGTCGGCCGCCACCGGTCGCCCGGTCACCTTCGCCCTGGTGCAGGTGGATGCCGCCCCCGAGCTGTGGCGGGAGATCATGGACCGCTCGGCCGCCGCCGCGGCCGAGGGCGCCCGGCTCCACCCCCAGGTGGCACCCCGGTGCAACGGCATCCTGATCGGCCTCCAGACCAACCACGCGTTCAGCAGCCGCCCCAGCTTCGCCGAGATCGCCGAGCTGCCCCTGGCCGAGCTGGTGGTCGAGCTGCACCGTCCCGAGCGCAAGGCGGCGATCCTGGCGGAGGAGAGCTCGTTCGACAACCAGTTCGCCGAGTACATGGGCACCCAGCTTCACCGCATCTACGTGCTGGGCGACCCGCCCGACTACGAACCCGGCCCTGAGCGGTCGGTGGCCGCCATGGCCGCCGCCCAGGGCCGAAAGACCGAGGACTTGCTGTACGACCTGCTGCTCACCGATGACGGCCGGGCCCTCTTGCTGTTCCCGTTCCTCAACTACAGCCACGGCAACGCCGACGCGGTGCGGGAGATGTTCCTGCACCCGTCCGGGGTGTCGGGGCTGTCCGACGGCGGGGCCCACTGCGGAGCCATCTGTGACGCCTCCATGCCCACCTGGCTGCTAACCTTTTGGGCCCGCGACCGCCGGCGGGGCGAGAAGCTCCCGCTGGCCTATGTGGTGCAAAAGCAGTCGCGCGACACCGCCCGGCTGTTCGGCCTCACCGACCGGGGCACGCTGGAGCCGGGCATGAAGGCCGACATCAACATCATCGACCACGAGCGGCTCACGCTGCACCCGCCCAAGCTGGTGGCCGACCTGCCCGCCGGGGGCCGGCGGTTCGACCAGAGGGCCACCGGGTATGTGGCCACCCTGGTCAGCGGCGTGGTGACCCGCCGCAACGGCACCGACACCGGCGCCCGTCCCGGCAAGCTGCTTCGAGCCGGAGCAGCCGCCTAGCCGAGCAACCCACAAGAGAACACCGCGGAGAGGAAGAGCCATGCTTGATCTGGCAATCGCCAACGGCACCATCGTGGACGGCACCGGGGCCGACCGGTTCACCGGCCACCTCGGGGTGAGAGACGGAAAAGTGGCGGTGGTGGACCGCAGCGGCGGCCCCGCCCCCACAGCGGCTGAGACCATCGACGCCGCCGGGCTGCTGGTGACCCCGGGCTTCGTGGACTGCCACACCCACTACGACGGCCAGGTCACCTGGGACGACATGCTCCAGCCGTCGTCCAACCACGGGGTGACCACCGTGGTGATGGGCAACTGCGGGGTCGGCTTCGCCCCGGTGCGGCCCGGCGCCGAGGACTGGCTCATCGGGCTCATGGAGGGCGTGGAGGACATCCCCGGCGCGGCACTGGCCGAGGGGATCACCTGGGGATGGGAGAGCTTCCCCGAGTACCTTGACGTGCTGGACCAGCGCCGACTGGCGATCGACGTGGCCGCTCAGGTGGCCCACGGCGCGGTGCGGGGCTACGTGATGGGGGAGCGGGGCGCGAAGAACGAACCGGCCACGCCCGCCGATATCGAGGTCATGTACGCCATCGTGCGCGAGGCCGTCGAGGCCGGCGCGCTGGGTGTGTCCACCTCCCGCACTATCGGCCACCGGGCCATCGACGGCGAGCCGGTGCCCGGCACCTTTGCCGCCGAGGACGAGCTGTTCGGGCTGGGCCGGGCGCTGGCCGACGCCGGTGCCGGGGTGTTCGAGCTGGCCCCGGCCGGCGCGGCCGGGCTGGATCTGGTGTCTCCGCCCAAGGAGATGGACTGGATGCGCCGCCTGTCGGCCCGCTTCGACGTGCCGGTGTCGTTCGCCCTGTTGCAGGTGGAGGCCGCTCCCGAGTTGTGGCGGGAGATGATGGACGAGTCGCTTCGGGCCGTTGACGACGGGGCCCGGGTGTACCCCCAGATCGCGGGCCGGCCGTTCGGCATGCTCATCGGGCTCCAGACCAACCACGCCTTCGCCAAGAGGCCCACCTTCGCCTCGCTGGCCCACCTGCCCCTGGGCGAGCTGGTGGCTGAGCTGCGCAAGCCCTCGGTCCGGGCTGCGATCTTGGGCGAGGACGACCTGCCGTCCGACCCGACGGTGCTGTTCGACCAGATGCCTGCTGTGGTGGCGTCGATGACCCACAAGCTGTATGTGATCGGCGACCCGCCCGACTACGAGCCCCTCGGCGACCGGACAGTGGCGGCCATGGCCGAGGCCCGGGGCGCAGAGCCGCTGGAGGTGCTGTACGACCTCTGCCTCGAAGACGACGGGCATGCGCTGATGATGCTGCCCATGTTCAACTACTGCGAGGAGAACCACGACGTCATCCGCGAGCAGCTGCTGCACCCCTCAGGCGTGTCGGGGCTGTCCGACGGCGGTGCCCATTGCGGCATGATCTGCGACGCCTCCATCCCCACGTTCATGCTCACCCACTGGGCCAGGGACCGCAGCCGGGGCGAGCAGCTGCCCCTGGAGTGGGTGGTGAAGAAGCAGACCTGCGACACCGCCTCGCTGTACGGGCTCAGCGACCGGGGAACCCTGGAGGCGGGCAAGCGGGCCGACATCAACGTGATCGATCACCGGGCCCTGACCCTGCGCTCCCCCCGGGTGGTGTACGACCTGCCCGCTGGCGGTCGCCGCCTCGACCAGCAGGCCGACGGCTACGTGGCCACCCTGGTGGCCGGCGAGGTGACCCGCCGCCACGGCGCCGACACCGGCACCCGCCCCGGCCGACTGGTACGCGGCCCCCGATAGCTCCACGCTCCGCCAAAGGCATCGACTTGGACCGCTACCGGCCTCAGCCGTCGGTCTTTGTCGCGGTGGTTCAGCCAGAGCAGGAGGCTTTAGCGCGAGGGGGTCGGCATCGGCAATAATCGGGGGTTTATTGCTTGAGTCAGCGCAGTGGGGCATTTGGCCCCTGATTGCGCTCCGACAATGAACTCGGGAGGTCTCCTGTGACCCAGACCGTCAGGGCTGCAATCGTGCAAGTCGCGTGGACCGGTGACAAGGAGTCGATGATCAGCCAGCATGAGAAGTACGTGGCTGAGGCCGCCGCGGCGGGAACCCAGGTGATGTGCTTCCAGGAGCTTTTCTACGGCCCCTACTTCTGCCAGGTGCAGGATACCGAGTACTACAGCTACGCCGAGGCCATCCCCGACGGCCCCACCACCAAGCGGTTCCAGGAGATCGCCGCCCAGCACGCCATGGTGCTGGTGCTGCCGATGTACGAGCAAGAGCAGCCCGGGCTGCTCTACAACACCGCGGCGGTCATCGACGCCGACGGCAGCTACCTCGGCAAGTACCGCAAGACCCACATCCCCCAGGTGAAGGGCTTCTGGGAGAAGTTCTACTTCCGTCCCGGCAACCTCGGCTACCCGGTGTTCGACACCGCGGTGGGCCGGGTGGCGGTCTACATCTGCTACGACCGCCACTTTCCCGAGGGGTGGCGGGCCCTGGGCCTCAACGGCGCCCAGGTGGTTTTCAACCCCTCGGCCACCAGCCGGGGCCTGTCGTCATATTTGTGGAAGCTCGAGCAGACGGCGTCGGCGGCGGCCAACATGTACTTCGTCGGGGCCATCAACCGGGTGGGCGTGGAGCCGCTGGGCGACAACGACTTCTACGGCACGTCGTACTTCGCCACCCCCCACGGCCAGTTGGTGGACGATCCGGCATCGGATCAGGAGCAGGAGCTGGTGGTCCGCGACCTCGACTTCGCCCTGATCGACGAGGCGCGGGCCCAGTGGGCCTTCTACCGCGACCGGCGCCCTGACACGTACGGGCCCCTCACCGAGGCATGAGCAAACAGCCGTGACCACCAACGCCGACCTGCACCTGCGCTACCAGGCGGTTCTCCCCTCGTACCTCAAGCCGCTGTACGCCGAGCCCATCAGCATCGAGCGCGGCCAGGGGAGCTATGTGTGGGATGTGGAGGGCAACCGCTACCTCGACTTCTTCGGCGGCGTGCTCACCACCATGGTGGGCCACAACAACCCCGCAGTCACCGCGGCCATACAAGAGCAGGCTGCCAAGGTGCTGCACACCTCCACGCTGTACCTCTGCGAGCCGATGATCGAGCTGGCCGAGGAGATCGCGGCCGTCAGCGGCATCGTTGACGCCCGGGTGTTCTTCACCACCTCGGGAAGCGAGGCCAACGACACCGCCATCTTGTTGGCCACCAGCTACCGCAAGTCCAACGAGGTGCTGGCCATGCGCAACAGCTACCACGGCCGCTCGTTCACCGCCCAGGCCATCACCTCGCACTCCTCGTGGTCGTCCACCGCGCTGTCGGGCCTGTCGGTTCACTTCGTCCACGGGGCCTACAAGCTGCGCAGCCCCTTCCGGCACCTGGGCGATGACGAGTTCACCGAGGCCTGCACCGACGACCTCCGCCAGGTGCTCGACATGATGACCACCGGGGAGGCGGCCTGCCTCATCGCCGAGCCCATCCAGGGAGTCGGCGGGTTCGCCACCCCGCCCGACGGCTTTTTCGGCTCGATGCACAAGGTGCTGGCCAACCGGGGCATCCTGTTCGTGACCGATGAGGTGCAAACCGGCTGGGGGCGCACCGGCGAGCACTTCTGGGGCTATGAGGCCCACGGCATCAGGCCCGACATGTTGACCTTCGCCAAAGGCGTGGGCAACGGGATCACGCTGGCCGGCATCGTGGCCCGAGCCGAGATCATGGACGCGATCAAGGCGCTGAGCTTCTCTACCTTCGGCGGCAACCCGCTGTCGGCGGCTGCGGGGCTGGCCACGCTCAGATATGTGCAGGAGAACGACCTCCAGGGCAACGCCCTGCGCATGGGCCGGCGAATGGCCGACGCGCTGCGACCGGCGGCCGAGCAGAAGCCGTGGATCGCCGAGCTGCGGGGCAAAGGTCTCATGCAGGCCATCGAGGTCACCGAACCGGGCACCCTGCAGCCCGATGCCGCCCGGGCCGCCGACCTGTTGGAGGGCTGCAAACGGCGAGGGCTTTTGGTGGGCAAAGGCGGGCTGTACGGAAACACCCTTCGGATCACTCCGATGCTGGACGTGACCGAAGCCGAGATCGACGAGGGGGTTGCGGCCATTCTGGAGACGATCGAGGAGATCGACGGGGAGGTATGACGCGGTGACAACGCTCATCAAGAACGGCACAGTGGTGAGCTCGACGGGGGCCGATCCGGCCGAAGTGCTGATCGACGGCGAGATCATCGTCGCCGTGCTGCACCCCGGGTCCGACCTCGCCATCTCGGCCGAGGGCGGCGCCGACCGGGTGATCGACGCCGCCGGCAAGCTGGTGGTGCCCGGCGGGGTTGACGTGCATACCCACATGGAGCTGCCGTTCGGCGGCACCGTCGCCTCCGACGACTTCGAGACCGGCACCCGGGCCGCGGCCTGGGGCGGTACCACCACCATCGTGGACTTCGCCACTCAGAGCTACGGGCTCGACGTGCGCGAGTGCTTCGACGCCCGCATGGAGCAGGCCGAGGGCCGGTGCGCCATCGACTACGGCTTCCACATGATCATCGGCGATGTCACCGACGCCGCCCTCAAGGAGATGGACCTGCTGGTGAGCGAGGGCGTCACCAGCTTCAAGCTGTTCATGGCCTACCCCGGGGTGTTCTACAGCGACGACGGCCAGATACTTCGGGCCATGCAGCAGTGCGCCGGCAACGGCGGGCTGCTGATGATGCACGCCGAGAACGGCATCGCCATCGACGTGCTGGCCGGCCAGGCCTTCGAGCGGGGCGAGACCGACCCGGTGAACCACGGGTACGTGCGGCGGGCCGAGTTCGAGTCGGAGGCCACCCATCGGGCCATCCAGCTGGCCAAGGTCGGCGCAGCGCCCCTCTACATCGTGCACCTGTCGGCCAAACAGGCCCTCGAGCAGGTGGCCATCGCCCGCGACAACGGCGCCAACGTGTTCGCCGAGACCTGCCCGCAGTACCTGTACTTCAGCCTCGAGGAGCACCTCGACCAGGGCTGGGACGGCGCCGCCTACGTGTGCTCCACCCCGATCCGCCCCCGCTGCGACCACCATCAGCACGAGCTGTGGAAGGGGCTGCGCACCAACGACCTGGCCGTGGTGTCCACCGACCACTGCCCGTTCTGCATGAAAGAGCAGAAGGAGCTGGGCGTCGGCGACTTCCGGGCCATTCCCAACGGCATCGGCGGCGTGGAGCACCGGATGGACCTGATCTATCAGGGGGTGGCCACCGGGGAGATCGCCCTGCCCCGCTGGGTGGAGCTGTGCTCCACCACCCCGGCTCGCATGATGGGCCTGTATCCCCGCAAGGGCGTGATCCAGCCCGGCGCCGACGCCGACGTGGTGGTCTACGACCCCGATGCCACCTGGACCATCAGCGTGGACAACCACCACATGAACATCGACCACTCGGCCTACGAGGGGGTCGAGATCAGCGGCCATGTGGACACCGTTTTGTCGAGGGGCCGGGTCATCGTCGACGACAACCGGTACCTGGGCTCTGCGGGCGACGGGCAGTACCTGCGCCGGGGGCTCAGCTCCTATCTGATCTAGAGCCGGCGACCGCGGGGAGAGGGGAAGATGTGCGCGACATTCACCATCTGATTGACGGCCGGCTCGTCGCCGGCGCCTCGGGGCGGGCATCGCCGGTGTTCAACCCGGCCACCGGCGAGCGGACGGGCGCGGTCTCGCTGGCGTCGGCCGCAGAGGTGGACGCTGCGGTGGCGTCGGCTCAGGCTGCTTTCGAGGAGTGGGGCAGCGCCTCGATGGCCCGGAGAACCACCCTGATGTTCGCCTTCCGGAACCTGGTGGTGGACAACGCCGCCGAGATCGCCCGCCGGCTCACCGCCGAGCACGGCAAAGTTCGCGCCGATGCCATGGGCGAGGTGGCCCGGGCCGTCGACAACATCGAGTTCGCCTGCGGGCTGGCCGAGCACCTCAAGGGAGGCCACAACGAGACGGCGTCCACCGGGATCGACGTGTACACCGTGCGCCGCCCGCTCGGGGTGGTGGCCGGGATCACGCCGTTCAACTTCCCGGCCATGGTCCCGATGTGGATGGTGCCCAACGCGGTGGCCTGCGGCAACACCTTCGTGCTCAAGCCCTCTGAGCGCGACCCGTCGGCCCCGCTGTTCATGGCCGAGCTGTTCCAGGAGGCGGGCTTCCCCCCCGGAGTGCTCAGCGTGGTGAACGGCGACAAGGCGGCGGTCGACCGGCTGCTCGAGCACCCCGACGTGAAAGCGGCCAGCTTTGTGGGCTCCACCCCCGTCGCCCGCTACGTGTATGCCACCGGCACGTCGCACGGCAAGCGGGTGCAGGCCCTGGGCGGGGCCAAGAACCACATGGTGGTGCTGCCCGACGCCGACATCGACCTGGCGGCCGACTCGGCGGTGTCGGCGGCCTACGGGTCGGCTGGCGAGCGCTGCATGGCCATCTCGGTGGTGGCCGCGGTGGGCGACGTGGCCGACCCGCTGGTGGAGGCCATCAAGCTCCGGATGGAGAAGCTGGTGATCGGCGACGGCGCCGAGGCGGCTTCCGACATGGGGCCGCTCATCACCCGGGAGCACCGCGACCGGGTGGCGGGCTATGTGGGCTCGGCCGCCGAGCAGGGGGCGACGGTGGTGGTGGACGGCCGCGAGGCCCGGTTCGACGGCGATGGGTTCTTCTTGGGGGTGTCGCTGCTCGACCACGTCACCGTCGATATGGACGCCTACCGCGACGAGATATTCGGCCCGGTGCTGAGCGTGGTTCGGTGCGACACCTACGGCGAGGCGGTGCAGCTCATTGCCGACAACCCGTGGGGCAACGGCGCCGCCATCTTCACCCGAGACGGCGGCGCAGCCCGCCAGTTCCAAGAAGACGCCGACGCCGGCATGGTGGGCATCAACGTGCCCATTCCCGTGCCGGTGGGCTACCACTCCTTCGGCGGGTGGAAGGACTCTTTGTTCGGCGACACCACGATGTACGGCCCCGAGGGGATCCGCTTCTACACCCGCCCCAAAGCCATCACCTCCCGCTGGCCCGACCCCGCCACCAGCAAAGTCAACCTGGGCTTCCCCACCAACGAGTGACAGCCGGGCCGATTGAATCAAGCCGGGCCTGTGGCCATCTTCGGACTGTTCGACGGGGGTGGAGATTTATTGCCACAGGGTGTCGATGGGGGTGATCTGGAGGCGGTCTCCGACCGTGAATTCCTGGTTGCCGGTGTGGAGCAGGATGCCGGCTCGGAAAGCGCCGGGGGAAGCCGAGTCGAGTCGGTCCCGCAGCCAGGCGACATGGCGCATCTGGTCGACGCTGGGCGAGCTGGTGGCTTTGATCTCCACCGCGACGACGGTACCGTCGGCTCTCTCGATGACTAGATCTACCTCGTGGCCTTGGTGGTCGCGGAAGTGGTTCAGTCGCAGTCTGCTCATGGAGGAGGTGGCCAAGCGGGCGATTTCGTTGACGGCGAAGGTCTCCAGCATGGGACCGGTGGCCGGTGCAGTGGGAACAGTGAGCGCGTCGGCGTCGAGGCCCATGAGTCCTGCGGCCAGTCCGGTGTCGGTGATGTGCACTTTGGGGCGGCGCACTGGGCGGGCTGAGGGGCTGCGCGACCACGACGGCAGTCGGTGGACCAAGAACACGGTCTCCATCCACGCCAGGTACGACCCCAGTGTGGCCCGGTCTATGCCCAGGCGGCTGGCGGTGGACTGGGTGTTCAGCTCGCTGCCGGTGCTGGCCGCCACCCACTCCACCAGCGTCGGCAACGATGATCGCCGACGCAGATCGCCCAGCGCGACGACATCGCGTTCGATGACCGTCTCCACGTAGCTCTCGAACCAGTCGCTCCGAAGCCCGCGGGGCAGTGCGATGGCCTCGGGGTATCCCCCGCGGCAGACCATCTCCATGTAGTCGCGGCGCGACATTTGCACCTTGGGGTGTGGACGCGCCCGATCCCGGGCTTCGCTCGGGAAGCCGAACCAGGATTCAACAGGGAACGGAGTGGTTCCGTTGAGTTCTGCCTGTGACAGCGGCCAAAGGCGCAGCAGGCGGACGCGGCCCGCCAGGGATTCGCTGATGGACGGGACAGTGAGGAAATTCGTTGAGCCGGTGAGCAGGAAGCGCCCTGGAGCGGGATCGGCGTCAACTATCTGCTTGATCGCCCGCACCACCCGGTCCCCGCCGAGTTGGATTTCGTCGACAACCAGCGGATGCCCTTGGTCGGCCAAGAACCCTTTGGGGTCGGCCAGCGCGGCCTGCCGGGCCGCGTCGTCGTCCAACGACGTGTAGGTTCCCCCGCGCTGGTCGGCCACGAGCCGGGCCAGAGTGGACTTGCCGCACTGTCGGGCACCGTGGAGCACCACCACCCGGAAACTGTCCAAAGCCTCGTTGACTCTCGGCATCAAATGCCTCGCCACGATCTGCATCACCGCATGCTAACCTCTAATCGACAAATTGCTTAACAGCTAATCAGCATTTTACTAGCATGCAAAACAGCATTCCTCTGACCAGCGGGCGGTCTAGTGGTGTGTCAGGTTTGCGGGGTCCAGAGTGTGTCGATGGGGCGGCGATGATGCGGTCTTCGAGATTGAAGGCGGATTCGCCGGTGTGGAGGGGGTGTTACACGCAGAAACAGATCTTCCGCTACTGCATATGCAAAGAGCGTTCGCATTCGACGGGCGCACCACCTTCTGTTCATCTCATGGGTCACAGCATGTTGGTGCTAGTTTTATGTGGTTGCGAGTGATGTGAAGCCCCCCCGTAGGGGTGTTTTGAGGCAGGGCATCGCGTGTCTGCGGCGGCCTTTGCTTGTTGTAGTGCTGGCAGTGGCGATGCTGGCAAGCGGGTTGGGGCCAGTGGGGTCTTTTCTGCCGGGGGCTGAGTACCTAGAGACGCGGCCTGCGGAGGCACAGGACGCGAACAGATCGCCGCTGGGCTTCTCGACGCCTTCGTTTACTGCAAGCCTGCTCACGTTCGAGGCCGAAGACGACGCAGCAGACGAGCTTACTGAGACGCTCACCTTGGAGTTGGGCACGTTGCCTAGTGCTGTGGCCAAGGGAAGCCCCGACCATGTTGATATCTCTATTGTCGACCTCGACGATGATCCGGAGATCTCGCTGGCCCCGCCGTTGACGGAGTTTCCGCCGTCGGCGACGTCGCCGTTGCCTGTGGTGGCCTCGCCGATTATTGAAGGCAAGCCGGTGGTGGTGAGGGTGATTTCGTCGCCTGCGGTGCAATACGACTTGCCGGTGAATCTCTCGGTGGCCGACGCCGCGGGGGGGCCGATTTCGTCGCAACCGACGACGAGGCCGATTTCACTGTGACGATCCCGAGTGGTCAGACCTCGGTGCTCGCGCAGGTGCCCACTGTTGACGATGATGTGAGCGAACCCGACGGTGATGTGACGTTGAGCGTCGCGTCGGGCACCGGCTACACGGTTACAAGCACCAAGACGGTCACGGCTAGGCAAACATTTAATGTGCGTGAGTTGTTCGGTGCCGACTCGGTATCGGTGATGGTGCGCGACAACGACGACGCAATAGTGGTGGCGCTGGGTGGAGGCGGCCAGGTGACTGAAGCGGTGAGTTCGTCGAGCGCGTCGATCAGCGTTGTGCTGGCGCGCCAGCGCAGCACTGGTGAGGTGTTCAGGGTGCCGCTGGTGTTGTCGGGCACGGGTGTGCAAGCCGGCGACTTGGTGCTGAGCGTTGCCTCGGGCACAGGAGTCACCATCGAAGGCGCTTCGACGCTGACACCGGTGGTGGTGTTCACTGGAGCAGGAAGCGGCCGAGCGACCCTGTCGGCAACCGCGGGCGACGATTCAGACACGGTGCATGAGCAGGTGCAGGTGAGCTTGGGGACGCTTAGTGCTGTTTTGGTTGCCGACTCGACGGCGTCGATGGTGCAGGTGGCGATCACCGACGATGACGGTGATGCTGCGGTGGTGGCCTCGGCTGGAGCGTTGATTGTCGCTGAGGGTGCTGAGGCCACCTACACGGTGCGGCTCACCTCGCAGCCCACTGGCAACAACACCGTGACGGTGACCCCGACGGTTACCGATGCCGCGTTTGCGACGGTGACCCCAACATCGGTCACGTTCAGTTCAGCCAACTGGGATCGGCCGTTGATGTTTACTGTTGCTGGCGCCGATGACAGCGTTGACAACACGGGCGGTTCTCGTAGCACTGAGATCACCCACGCCGTGGCTTCAGCCGATACCGGGTACCAAAACGTCACCGGCCCGAAGACGGCGCTGACGGTGACCGACACGCAGCCGACAGTGGTGAGCATCGTCAACACCGGCAAGTCTACGGTGACTGAAGGCGAATGGTTGCACGACGGCCTTATGCGGGAAACTTTCTGCAAAGCAGACGATCTATGCTACATCTCCGAAACTTCTTACACGGGCATAGAGATCAGGCTGAGCAGGGAGCTTGAGTTTGCTGGCGAGCGGCTTGAAGTGCCGATCCGCATTTCCGGCACCAACGTCACGCCCGAAGACGTCAGCGCCACATTCATCTGGCAAGGCGCAAGAAGAGGGCTCGCCCTGGAAGGCAATTTCGAGAGTGGGCGCGCTGCTGCTAACCCGGGAGTTGTCTGGGAGCACGCGGACAGCCTCTACAAGCCGACCCACGACACCTCGAAATGGGCTTGGGGCATAAATGCCTTTCGGGACTTGCCCTTGCAGGATGTGGTGCAGCAGTACTCGCGCCGCCTCGTGGACTTGTCGACGTTGGAGTTGGCCGCAGTGTTCGACCACTCCGAGTTGAGTTCTGATCAGAACCCGCCCACGACGTGTTCTCTCTCAGAATACGTCTGCGCCAAGAGGCCCGAAGTCGGTCTGCTGATCTTGTCGTTCAACGACGACAGCCTCGGCGAGGGTGCTGCTGAGCAGGTAACCGTCGAAATCGGTGACGCCGCACAGTTCGCCGCCCGGTCAGCTAGCAACCTCGCAGGCGGCGCTGTACCCCACGACACGGCGAACTCGGTGACGATCACCGTCAACGACAACGACCCGTCGGTGATTCCCGCGGCGTTGGATGTGGAGATCTTTGAGGGAACTTCCAGCGTGATAACCCCTGTTCGTGGGCACACACTGTGGCTGTCCGATGATCCCGGCAACGGCACCACCGTGACTGTGACCGTCGCTAGCAGCGACGAGTCGACGCTCACCGTCACCCCGTCGAAGCTCACCTTCACCGGCGGAGATACCGGCACCTGGAATACACCGCAGACGGTGAAGTTGACCGCAGCCGCCGACGAAACGGTAGACGATGAGTTCGTCACGTTGCGTCATGTGGTGGCCGGGTGGGGTGCCGTGACCAGCGGCCCTGACGTTCAAGTGCGGATCGTCGACACCCCAGCCGGGGTGACGATCACCGAGACCGGCGGTGCCACAGCAGTGAGCGAAACTGCAGGCGCTCGCCGTGATGCCTACAGCGTGGTGCTCGAATCTCGGCCCACCCACGACGTCACCATCACGCCAACATCGGCATCAACGAAGGTCACCTTGTCGGGGGCGGTCACTTTCAAGCCCGACGAGTGGAATCAGCCCAAAAACATCACTGTCACTGCAGTTGACGACGACATCATCAACGCTGCTGGCGATCTTGCGGTGACGATCACCCACGCAGCTACCTCTACAGACACTCGTTATCAGGGCATCGACGTGGCACCGGTGAAGGCGACTGTGACCGACGACGACACCGCCGGGTTGAGCATCACCGAGAGCAACGGATCGACCCAAGTGGTTGACGACGGCAGCACCGACAGCTACACGGTGGTGCTCGACAGCCGTCCAGCCTCTACGGTCATGGTAACTGTCACCTCAGAGACGCCTGCTGCGTTGACCGTGCAAGGCTCTACAGGAGTCGCCGGCGCCAGCGCCGACCTGACATTTCTTCCCGCTACGTGGAATACACCGCAGACGGTGACCGTGACCGGCGTTGCCGACTCAGTTGACAACAACGGCAACCGCAGCGTCGACATCACCCACACCGCGGCCTCCGACGACACCAACTTCGAAGGCGTGAGCGCCAAAGTGACGGTGGTGGTGCGTGACGACGATGTCGCGGGCGTGACCGTCACCCAAAGCGACGGCGACACGCAGGTTACAGATGACGGCAGCACCGACAGCTACACGGTGCAGATAAACACAGACCCCGGCGCTGGTAACACGGTGAACATCACGGCGACTTCGGGCGATGCTGCTGTAGCGCGAGTGAGTGCCCGTGGCGGCAGCCCAGGCACCACAGCGACGTTGACCTTCACCGGCGGGTCTGCCGGCTCGTGGCGCAGACCCCAGACCATCATCGTGACTGGCGTGGCCGACGATCTCGACAACGCTGGCGTTGATTCACGCACAGTCACCATCACACACACAGCGACGGTTACCGACACCAACAACCCATATCACAACATCACTATTGCTCCTGTGACGGTGACCGTAGCCGACGACGACCCTGACGTAGACATAGTGATCATCGAATCAGGCGGTTCCACGAGAGTGTCTGAACCCGACGGAACCGACACCTACACGGTGGCATTGCAGTCGAAGCCGACCAGCAGCGTGAGCGTCACGGTGCGTTCATCGAATCGTGGCGCGGCGCGGGTCTCCCGTTCGGACAGCCAATCGCCTGCCCGCCAAGTGACGTTGACGTTCACTGCTGCCAACTACAACGATCCCCAGACCGTGACGGTCACCGCCCAAGACGACGGCAACGACAACGGCGGCAACCAGCGAAGTGTCAACATCTCCCACCGCGCCACCTCGAGCGGTGACAGTCGCTACAACAACCTCGACGGGCCCGACGTGAACGTGATCGTAGACGACGACGAGGCGGTGGAGATCCGCTTGGCTCATTCAGACGGCATCACGGCAGTACGCGAGAGCGCACCAGGCAACACCGACACCTACACCATCCGACTGGGTGCGCCAGTGCCTTCCGGGCAGTTAGTGCGAGTCAAGCTCACCGCACCGAAACCTTCGCCGCTGAGAGTGTTCGGAACTCAGAACGGAGCAAAGGTCGGATTTAACATTCTCAATGTCGACCATGAGCTACTTTTTGGTTCGCGCAGCTGGGACGAGCCAGTCACGCTATTGGTGGAAGGCGGCCACTATGCCCCCGCTGGCAGCAACCAGTTCAACATCACGCACAGCGTCACCGGGCAGAGCGCAGCCAGCTACGCAGGCCAGTCTGCCGACTTAGACGTGCTGCTAATCGACGATGACGCTCCAGGCGTGACAGTGATTGCCCCTGCTGACCGCGACATCGCTGAGAAGGGCGGCGAATACACCTACTCAATGGTGTTAAACGCAGCGCCTACTGCTGGAAATGTAGTTGTTCGTGCCCGACCCGAGGACGATGCTGTTCGCGTCAAACGGCCTAACCAAAACAGCGTGTCGCCAGATCTAGAACTAAGTTTCAATAGCAACAACTGGTCGACACCGCAAAAGGTGGTTGCAGTCGGCCAAGACGACGATGTGGACAACCCGGGCGATGTTCGCCAAGTTATAATCCGCAACAATATCCCTCGGACTGAACCAACTTCCAACTACTCCTCTATAAGTGTGCAAGATGTGACGGTGCGGGTGATTGATGACGATGAGCCGCCTGAACAGGTAGGCATAGTGATCACCGAATCAGGCGGTTCCACGAGAGTGTCTGAGCCTGACGGAACCGACACCTACACGGTAGCGTTGGGGTCGAGGCCGGCCAGCAGCGTGACCGTCACGGTGCTTTCATCGAATAATGGCACGGCGCGGGTCTCCAGTGCAGGCAGCCAAACGCCTGCCCGCCAAGTGACGTTGACGTTCACTGCTGCCAACTACAACGATCCTCAGACCGTGACGGTCACCGCCCAAGATGACGACAACGACAACAGCGGCAATCAGCGAAACGTCACCATCTCCCATCGTGCCACCTCGAGCGGTGACAGTCGTTACAACAATCTCGACGGACGCGACGTGAACGTGATAGTCGAAGACGAAAAGGTGGAGATCCGCTTGGCTCATTCATCAGACGGCATCACGGCAGTTCGCGAGAGCCCACCAGGCAACACCGACACCTACACCGTCCGACTGGATGCACCAGTGCCTGCCGGGCAGCAGGTGCGAGTCAAGCTCACTGCACCGGCATCTTCGCCGCTGAAAGTGTTCAAAACCCAGGACGGAGCAAAGGTCGGTGCGAGTATTGTCAACCGTGACTCAGCAGAACTGGTTTTCTCTTCGCAAAACTGGTACGAGCCAGTCACGCTATTGGTGGAAGGCGGCCACTATGCCCCCGCTGGCAGCAACCAATTCAACATCACGCACAGCGTCACCGGGCAGAGTGCAGACAGCTACGCAGGCCAGTCTGCCGACTTGGATGTGCTGCTAATTGACGACGACGCTCCGGGCGTGACAATGCTTGCCCCTACTGACAGCGACATCGCTGAGAAGGGCGGCGAATATACCTACTCAATAGTGTTGAACGCAGCGCCTAAGTCTGGAAATGTACAGGTTCGTGCCAGGATCGAGGACGATGCTGTTCGACTGAAATCCCCTACCCGAGACAGCTTACGGACAGAGCTAGAACGCACGTTCACTAGCAACGACTGGTTTGTACCGCAAACTGTGATTGTAGTCGGCCAAGACGACGATGTGGACAACCCCGGAGATGTTCGCCAAGTGACAATCTTCAACTCGATCACTAATGCTGACCTTGACAGCGGCTACGTTGGTCTATCTCTGAGAGATTTAACGGTGCAGGTGATCGATGATGATGAGGAGCCTGATCGGATTTTGTTGGTTCCTGTTGTTGATGAGTTGACTGCAGACGACGATGCCACTGCCCAGCAAATTATTGACACGAGAACCTACACCGAAGACCACACATCGGCAGAGTTTGCTCAGGGTCAACGGGGAACAGTTTTCAATGTGGTGGCGCGCATTGACGGTGATACCCGTTTCGGTACTGATGCGGAGATCATCATCGAAGATATTGTGTCTGCTAGCGGTACCAACATACTCGAGGCCAGCGTGACTCGGGTGGATTCGACGCAGCGTTTGCGTTTAGCGGCGGGCGAATCTGAGAGCGCTGAAGTCGGACTACGACTGCGGCACACAGAATACCAACAGGATAAAGATATTGATAATTCTGACGGTGAGGTGACGATCACTGGTCAAGTGCGTATCGGCGGTGTAGAAGTCGATAAGACAGTCGTGCCTTTAGTCTTCGCTTTGGTTGACAATGACGAAACCGAGGTGGCTTTAGCAGCCGCCGCCAACACCATTGCCGAAGCGTTAGGAAGCACCGAAGTAACCCTTACTCTGGGTAATGCTTTGGGTACCGGTGCTGGCGTGACGGTGCCGCTGGTGGTGACAGGCGCAACTGAAGAAACCCACTACACACTGCAACTAAAATCAGGCGCCGGCGTTAATACTGCGGTCAGCCTCGACGCTGAATCGCCGCACAGCGGCCAGAACCCGGCTGTGGTGTTCGCGCCGGGTGCTCAAGTGGCGACGTTGGTGCTCACTGCTGTGCCCAACACCGACAGCGAAGAGCGCACT
This sequence comes from Candidatus Poriferisocius aerobius, assembly GCA_028278955.1. Taxonomy (GTDB): domain Bacteria; phylum Actinomycetota; class Acidimicrobiia; order Acidimicrobiales; family Bin134; genus Poriferisocius; species Poriferisocius aerobius. The sequence continues at coordinate 5,216 of JAPYOC010000223.1, read as the reverse complement.
GTGGCGATCGCCGTGGACACCGGCACACGTGCGCCTGCCGTTACAGGTTCCGGCGGCGGCATAAGCGTATCCGGCGGCCCTGTGTCAGTGGCTATCACCAACGACGACACCACCACAGTCAGCGTCGTCGCGGACGCCGACATTATTGAAGGCGGGGATGCTTCTTTCACGATCACCGTCAATCCGGTGCCTTCGGCAGCGCTGGCAGTCAATCTGCGAGTCACCGACACCACCCCCGGCGGCGCGGCCACCACGTCCACCGTGTCTATCCCCACATCGGGGACCCTCACCCACACCGTGTCGACAGACGACGACAACGTTGACAGCCCGGCAGGCACTGTGAAGGTAGAGGTGCTTGCTGGCACCGGTTACGAACCGGATTCCAGCGCTGCGGTTGCGACGGTGCAAGTAGCCGACAATGATCCCACCGCGGTGATCGTGAGCGGCAGTTTCACGACAATGGGCGGGCAGCCCAAGGTGGTGTGGAACGAAGCTGAGACGGCTGGCACCCGTGAGATCATCGTCACGTTAGACCGAGCCTTGCAAGCCGACGAAGTGCTCGAAGTGCCATTGGTGATCGACGGCGCCACGCTCGGCACCAACATCTCGCTGGCATTGGAATCGCCAGCGCCTACGGGGGTGACGTTTGCGGGCCGGTCGGTGACGTTCACTGGATCGTCGGGCAACACGACCAAAGAAGCGACGCTGGAAGTGACGCTGCTAGCCGACAACACCGACACCAACGACGAGATCGTGTCGGTGAGCCTGCCCACCAAATGGCCGACAACAACGGTGCCGTCTGCGACGACCACCGTGCAGGGCGGTGCCACCGGTTCAGGGTCGCTGTCTTTCAGGGTGATCGACGACGACAAGCCCGCCGTGGCCGGTGTGCAGCTGTCGGTGGAGCGGATGAAGCTCACCGAAGGCGGATCTGCTGGCGCGTACAACGTGCGCCTCGGCACCGACCCGGGCGACGGGGTAACGGTGACGGTCACGCCGAGCTCGCGCGACACCGACGCGGTCACTGTGAAGCCTGCCACCCTGACGTTCACAGGCGGCAGCAGCGGCACTTGGAAGACGCCGCAGAAGGTGACGGTGACGACGGTCGAAGACGACGACTCCGACGCTGAGCGGGTGTTCGTGACGCATCGGGTGAGCGGATATCCGAGCGTGGTCACGGCACCGTCGGTGCTGGTGATCGTGGCCGACGACGAAGCTGCTGCTGGCAACCGCCTTGTGATAGTGCCCGCTGAGGTCAACTCTGCTTTGTTTACCAGCGGGGCGACGTTCAACATGGAGCTGGTGCCCCAAGGGCTGTCGTTCGCCGGATCGGGCGGCGGCGGAGGCATCGGTGGCACCAGTAATCGCAACCGAGGCGAGAGGCTCTGGAAGCAGGCCACCGGTGAGTTGACCGCGCGAGCGTTGGGCCACATCACCCTCACTGGCGCTCCCGACGGCCTTTCGGTTACTTCAGGGCGCTTCGTGCAGACCCGCGACGAGAACTCAGACGAATCCGACAAAGTCACCGGCGCCAACGTGCTGCTGGGCCTGACTTACACAGGGCAACCCGTCACGACAGCTTCCACGGTTACCGTCACGGTGGGCAACCAGCTGCTGAGCCGTCGAGGCGGCGCTCAGGGAAGGCCGTGTGATCGCGATAATCCGTGCGACGACATTGCCGGCTCATTTGACATCACTGTGGAACCGCCGGGTGTGCTGGTGTCGCCAGCGTCGCTCGACTTGGTAGAGGGCGGTGCTGCAGGCAGCTACGAGGTGCGGCTTTCCACCGATCCCGGCGACGGTGCCACTGTGGTGGTGACCCCCCTGTCGGGCGATATGGGCGCGGCCACGGTCGGCTCAGCGCTCACCTTCACCGGCGGCGGTAGCGGCGACTGGGAGACACCGAAGCAGGTGGCAATTACGCCAGCCGACGACGACGACGCTATCGACGAGACAGTGACGATCACCCACACTGTGGCCGGTTATACCGGTGTCTCGACAGGCCCTGTAGTGAGCGTCACAGTGAACGACGACGAGGATCTCGCAGCGGTGATTGTCCAGAGCAGCGGTTCAACACAGCCTGCCGAAAACGGCGGCACTGACACGTACACGGTTGCGTTGAGTGCTCAGCCCACCGCTACTGTGACCGTGACCATCACTTCTGCTGATGCCGACGTTGCCTTGGTGAGCACTGACGCGGCTGCGGCAGGCACCGCTTCGTTGACGTTCCTATCCGCCCAATGGGACACGCCTCAGACCGTGACCGTTACCGGTGTCAATGATGCTGTGGATAACTCCGGTGGCGGGCGCAGCGTGGCGATCTCGCACAGCTTCGCAGACGGCGGGTTCGGCTCGGTCACTGCCGATGTCACTGCTTTTGTTGTCGACGACGAACCGACTGTCGTTTCGATAGCCGCTTCGGGCACCATCACCGAAGGCGACTCATCCACCAGCGCTGAGGTCACGTTGAGCTTTGTAGCGCCGGTGTCGGGCGGTGAGATTGTGGTTGTGCCATTGCGCCTCACCGGATCGGACGGGGTGACGTTGAGCGGCACGCAGAACCGCGACTTCGATCTGGCGCTCAAGTCAGGTCAGACGGGCGTGACGCTTTCGGGCGAAACTACTGCCACGCCGTTGGTTACCGTTACTGGTGCGGTCGGGTCGTCAGTGTCGAGCGTGGTGTTGACCCTGACGGCCACGGCGTCGCGCGACGACGGCGACCGAGCAAACGACTCGGTGACAGTGACGCTTGGCAATGCTGCAGCGTTCAACGCTCAGACTGCCACCACTGCTGCGGGTGGTGCGGCACCTCACGGCACCGACACCAGCGCCACTGTGACCATCACAGACAAGAATGCTTCGACTGTCGCGGTTGCTCGCAGCGACTCGGGTGACCTCACCGAAGGTGCCAGCGCTGCTAATGATCGCACGGCGCGTTTCACGGTGAGTTTGAACTTGCCGCTGAGCGCTGGTGAGAGCATCACCGTGCCTCTCGCCATCACTGGAGACGGTGTGACTGTTGACGACTTCACGTTGAGCGCCGCCACCGGCGCTGGCATCAACACGGGGGTGACGCTCAGCGGCGCGTCCACGCTTACGCCGTCGGTGACGTTCGCAGGCGCCGGAGCGCAGGTTGCCACAATTGATGTGGAGATCGCTGACGACGCTGTTAATGAGGAGACTGAGACGCTAACGGTTGGCCTCGGCGATCTCACTGCTGCCGGAATACAGGCAGCGACTCAAGACTCTGCTACAGCCAACCTTATCGATAACGATCAGTTCTATGACGACAACGACAAAGAGATCACGGTGCGTTTGCGTGGTGGGGGCGCCATTGACGGCAGCATCAGCAGCGGTGACGGCAGCAGTGCCGATGTGACCGTGGAGCTGTCTCGTGCGTTGGTTGATGGTGAGGTTGTGGTGGTGCAACTCGCTGAAACCTTGACTTCGGCGGCGGCCAGCGATTACACCACGACGGTTGCTGGCACTGGCGTGTCCGGCGATCTTGGCGCGCTGCGCTTTACGGGTTCAGATGACAACACAGTGCAGACAGCCACTGTCGCTTTCACCTCTGCTGGGCGTGACGCTGGCGACCAAAGCGGCGACCCGACAGCTGGCGGTGACGGTGACGCTGTCAACGGTCTGATCGTTGTGAGCGTTGCTGCTGCTGGTCACCGCACCAGTTTCGGTCTTGATGTAGCGCCTTATGACGATGACGACGCCACCACGCTTGATGATGCTGCTACCCGTGTGCTGATCGTTGATGATGAAGCGACAGCTGCGACGATCACTTTTGCTGACACCGACGATGCTGCTTTGAGTGCTGCGAGTGTGTCTGAGGGCTCTGATTTCATGTTCAAGGTGGTGCTGTCGTCGGGAGTGACCGGCCCGGTGACAGTGCCGTTGAGCTATACGCATGGGTCAACTGTGGCAGCCGATTTCGATGCTCTGCCAGCGTCGGTGTTCATACCGTATGGAGCGCGGTCGGCTACCGTGACGATTTCAGCAAAGGCCGACGAAGACGACGAATCCGACGAGACGCTGACCGTGAGTGCTGGCACAGCGCCGCTCGGGTTCTCCACTGCCGGTGCCACTTTTGCTCTGACTGTCAGCGAAGCCATCGACCCGGCGGGGCCGGGTGTGACTGTGGATGCAGGCGACGGGTTAGAGGTGTCCGAGGATGGTTCTGATACCGATAGTTTCACGGTGGTGTTGGATGCGCCGGTGGTGTGTCCTGAGGTGGTTGGTTCGCCGTGTTTGGGTGTGTCGGTCACGGCCGGTGATAGCTCGGTTGTGCGGGTGAGCGCGGCGGCGACAGGGCCGTTCGGGGCTTCAACACAGGTGGTATTCGGTGCCGATGATTGGAGAACGCCGCAGACGGTGTATGTGCAAGGCATCAATGACGACGTGAAGAATAACGGCGGTTCGCGTACCGAGTCGTTGTCGTTTGAGGTGGTGTCACCGTGGGATGACGCCTATAAGGATGTGACGGTGAGCCCGTTGTCGGTGACGGTGAACGACGACAACAAAGACGAGTTAGGCGCAGCAGTGTTCAACACGCCGTTGCCGTCTGATTTGTCGATTTCAGAGAACGCTGATGGTTCGTCTACAGCGATCACGGTGGGTTCACCGGTGACCGCCACCGACCCAGACGGTGACACTGTCACATATTCGCTGGCCGCACCGGTTGCTGCGGGGTTTACGATTGGTTCGTCTACAGGGCAGATTTCTTATTCGGGTTCGGGTTTGGACCGTGAGGTTTCTGCTGCGATCAGGTTGGTGGTGGTGGCGTCGTCAATCGGCCCTGATGGCACGAACGCGGTGAAGGTGCGCCAGCCGGTGACAATCACGGTGACTGATGTGGATGAAGGCGACGCGACGGTGGAGGTGGAGGGTTTGGCGTTGGCGGGCCGTGGCACTGTGAGCTTCGCGAGTCTTGATGGTGACCCTGATGGTGACCCGAATGTGCGCGCGTCGGACACGACTGGGTTGACGTTTGTGTGGCAGACCTCGACTGATGACGGCGGTTCGTGGCAGACGGCGACAGGTGGCGGTTCGGCGACTGCTTCTTACAAGGTGGCTACCGCTGATGTTGGGAGTTTGTTGCGTTTGGGTGTGTCTTACACCGACGGCGGTGGCACTGCCGAGCAGGTGTTCTCTGAGCCGGTGACGGTGGTTGGGGTGGCGAGGGTGCAAGCGCTGGTGTCGGTGGTCGA
>JAPYOC010000222.1 GCA_028278955.1 Candidatus Poriferisocius aerobius | reverse complement strand
GTCTTGGGAGGAGGCGTCTTCGAGCGCATGCTCCAGCACGGGGGCGGCGCTGAAGCTCGACGCAGTGGGCACCGTTCCGAAGCTGCGACGGACCGCGCGGTGAAGCGCCCGCAAAACGGTGTAGGCCAGCGGTTCTCGATTTGCGGTGACCAGGCCGCGGTGAAAGCCCCGCTGCTCAGTCCTGTGCCGCAGATGAGCGCGCTCTACTCTCTCTCTCTCTCTCTCTCTCTCTCTCTCTCGGCTGGCCCCGACAGGCCCGATGCGGCGTCCAGGAGGCTCAAGGCGGCGCTGCGGGTGTCGCCGGCTGGCCCGAAGGCGGCGTCGAGGAGCAGGGCGAGCGACGACTTGCCCGAGCCGTAGGGCCCGGTGATCGACCAGGCGCCCCCTGCTCGGCCGGTTTCGGCCGCTCCGGCCACCCGCTGGAACACGTCGAGGGCCCGGGCGGTGACCACATAGCCGTCGAGCGGCTCGCAGCGCGACGTGTCCCGCTCCACGTTGGCCGATCGGGCAAAGCGCCCGGCAACCCCGACATGATCCAACAGCACGGCCATCACGCCGACCCTGTGCCTGCGAGCACCCGGGGCCCGACCCCTGAGCTGCTCAGCGGTGGTGCGTGAGCGTGCGAGTCGAGCTCGTGGTAATGGTTGTCGAGTAGCTCGAGGCCGAGTTTGTTGGGGTCGCCCCTCCAGGCAAGTTGTGCGGCGCCGGCCGGCGATGCCAGGGCCAGCTTGCCCTGCGACTCGGCCGCTGCGGGCCGCAGGGCATCGGCCAGATCGTCTTCGGTGAGCTTGAAGGCCCGACCCGGCGACCCGGGCTCACTGGCCAGCCGGCTCAAGAGGGCGGTCTTGCTGGCGGGATCGGCGCGCGCCGCGAAGTCCAGCGCGGCGTGGGCGACCACAGCAGGCGGGAGCGAGGGCTTGGCGCCGATGCTGAAGCGGTACCGCCCGGTCGCCGCCGACTTAGCGATCAGCCCCAGCTCCCGCAGCGGGCAGTCCAGCAGGTCGTCGATGCTGGTGCGGGCCGACCGATCTGGCGGGGCGTAGGTGCGCAGCAGCGCGGTCACGTCTTTGCGGATCGACGAGGGGTGGGGCCGCGACCACTCAGCGGCCGAATCGATCCCGTCCGAGCAGGCTGCCTCGAGCTCGGCGACATCGAACTCAACGGCGTGGAACTCATGGAACGCCACCCACCACACCGGCAACCGGCAGCGCGGGGCCAGCAGCTGCCAGTGCAGGAGCCAAAGCGTGCCCGGCTCTTCCATGAACCGATCCCAACCGCTCTGCGGGTCGAACAGCCGCCGGCCGAACTCGGTCGGAACGACACCCGGCGCCCTGCTGCCAGCGGAGTCGGGGTCGTCTTGGATCAGCTTGGCCGCCGAGCCCCAGAACCGGATCGACTTCACCATGTTCTTGCCCACGCCGAGTTCGACGGTGGCGTCTTTCCGGGTGAAGGCGCTGGAACCGTCCACCGCAGCCTCGTAGGCCTTGCGGAACCACCCGTAGCGGGGGTGGAACGTCTCATGGCGGGCAAACACCCCTTCAGCGGCGTCGGAAAGCCTCATCGGGCACCGCCTCCATCCATAGATCGAACATATCTCACCGCTGCGACAGTTTGGGGAATCGCCGCATCCACCTCGGCTTCGGTGGTGAAGCGGCCCAGGCTGAAACGCACCGTCTCGAAGGCCGCCTCCCGGCTCAGCCCCATGGCCAGCAGCGTCGGGGAGGGTTCGATGGCCCCCGAATGGCAGGCGCTTCCGACCGACGCGGCAACCGGGTCCATGTTGAACACCACCGCCTCGGCATCGGCGTCGGCGAAGCGGATGCTCGCCGTGTTGGGCAGGCGCCGGGTGGTGTCGCCGTTCTCGCTCACCGCCTCGAGAGCGCCTCGCAGCCCGGCGACCAGGCGATCTCGCAACCCGCCCACTGCCGCGGCCTTGACGCTGTGCTCCCCGGCGCAGATGGCGGCGGCGGCGCCCAGGCCGACGATGCCGGCCACGTTCAGCGAGCCCGACCGCAGCCCTCGCTCCTGGCCGCCGCCGTGGACCGCCGGGTGCAGCCGCCCCAGCACGGAGCGCGTGCCCACCAGCGCGCCCACCCCGGTCGGCCCGCATATCTTGTGGCCGCTCAGCGACACTAGATCGGCACCCTCTGCGGCCATATCGAAGGGCAGCCGCCCCACCATCTGGGTGGCGTCGCAGTGCAGCACGGCACCCGCGGCGTGGGCTTGCTCGGCTGCCTGCGCTACCGGGTTCAGCACCCCGGTCTCGCTGTTGGCCGCCATCACCGACACCGCCAGAACGTCGGGGCCCAACAGCGAGTCCAGCTCGTCCAAATCAACCCATCCCCCCGGCGTCACCCCCGCCACGTCAAGCTTGGCCCGTCCCTGTTCGAGCAGCCACCGGGCCGGCTCGCGCACCGAGGCGTGCTCCACCGCCGACACCACGATGCGGTTCCGCTCGGCGGGAGCGGCCTCGGCCAAACCCACAAGGGCCAGGTTGTTGGCCTCGGTGGCCCCGGAGCAGAAGACGACGCCCGACGGCGCCGCGCCCACCAGAGCGCCGACCTGTTCTCGGGCATCGTCCACCGCCGCCGCCCTCCGCACACCGAACCGGTGCGACGACGACGCGTTGCCGACGGCGCCGGTCATCTGGCCCCACATGGCCTCGGCCACCCGCGGATCCAGCGGCGCCGATCCGTTGTAGTCGAGGTACACCTCTTGCATGCCGACTCCTCAGCCCGACAGGGCCTGCCCGTTTTGTTTTCTGCCGACGATACCGCCGGCGGCGAACGAGATCATGGCATCGAGGTGTGACAGTTCCCTCCGATCCCAAGGGCTTGCCCAGCGGTTGTCTGAGTAGGGTGCGGCCATGGTGATCGGGGGCCAAGAGCGAGGCGGCAGCCCTCAACAGGCCCGGTTGGATGCGACCACACCGGTTCTGCTCGATGGCACCGGCGACCGCAGGCTCCGCCTAGAGCTGCTGAGATGGCTGCTCAACCCGGAGATCGACCAGATCGACATGGCGGTGTCGTTCATCATGAAGAGCGGTTTGGCGCTCATTGCCGACCACCTCGAAGCCGCCCTGCGAAGAGGGGCGTCTGTCCGCATCCTCACCACCGACTACCTCGACATCACCGACCCCGATGCCCTCGCCGCCCTGCTCGACCTCGCAGATTGGCCGGGGCTGGCCCGCAGCGCAGGCAGGCTCGAGGTCAGGGTGTTCCACGATCCCTCAGTCTCCTTCCACCCCAAGGCCTACCTGTTCCGATCCTCGCACGGCTCAACGGCCGGTGGTTTCGTGGGCAGCTCCAACTTGAGCGGATCGGGAATCGACGGGGGAGTGGAGTGGAACCTGGGAGTGGGTCGTCTCGCTCCGCTGGTGGAGAGCTTTGAGCGCTTGTGGGACGACCGCCGCTGCACGCCGGTCGACGCTAGGTGGCTCGCCGCTTACCGCCTGCGCCGACCACCTGACGACGTTCCTCGGACCCCGCCTCCGGAGGCAGCCGTCCCAGTCGAGCCGGCAACTCAGCCCGTCACCCCGTGGCCCGTTCAAACCGAGGCGCTTCACTGCTTGGAGCAGACCCGCATCGAGGGCTTTCGCCGGGGTCTGGTGGTGATGGCGACCGGTTTGGGCAAGACCCTGCTAGCCGCGTTCGACAGCAACCGCCCCGACTTCCGCCGGGTGCTTTTCATCGCCCACCGGGAAGAGATTCTGCGCCAGAGCCGGGACGCGTTTCGCCGGGTGCGGCCCGATGGCCGCTTCGGGTTCTTTTTGGGCGCAGACAAAGACCCTGAGGCCGACGTGTTGTTCGCCGGCATCCAGACGCTGCAACGCCACCTCGACCGATTCGCGTCAGATCGGTTCGACTACGTCGTGGTGGACGAGTTCCACCATGCCGCCGCCCCCACCTATCGCCGGGCCATAGATCACCTCCGCCCGAAGTTCCTGCTCGGCCTGACCGCCACTCCCGACCGGCTCGACGGCGCAGATCTGCTTGCGTTGTGCGGCAACAACCTGGTGTTTGCATGCGACCTCGTGGAGGGGATCAGACGGGAGCGGCTGGCGCCCTTCCGCTATTGGGGCATTAAGGATGTAGCCGATTACGCCCCGATCCCGTGGCGCAGCGGTCGCTTCGACCCCGACAAGCTGGCCGAGGCCGTCGAGACTGCGCCGCGGGCCGAACAAGCGCTGAAGGAATGGCGGGAAAGGGCTACCGGCCCGACGCTCGCTTTTTGCACGACCATCGCCCACGCCGAATTCATGGCCGAGTTCTTCAACCGGCGGGGGGTGAAGTCAGCGGCTGTTCACAGCGGTCCCCACTCAGCCCCTCGCCAAGGCGCGGTTGAAGACCTTCGCAGCGGTGCCACCCAAGTGCTGTTCGCGGTCGACGTGTTCAACGAGGGCGTCGACGTCCCCGAGATCGGCACGGTCCTCATGCTGCGCCCGACCGATTCGCCGGTGATCTTCCTGCAACAGCTCGGACGGGGGCTTCGCATCTCCGAAGGCAAGGCGGCGTTGCAGGTGATCGACTTCGTGGGCAACCACCACAGCTTTTTGATGAAGCCCCGGGTGTTGGCGAAGATGGGGGCTTCAGCATCTGTGTTGACCGACAGGGCGGCTGTGGAGGCGGCGGAGTCCGGGCGGTTCGACTTGCCGCCGGGCTGTTCGGCTGCCTTCGAGCTAGAGGCAGTGGAGCTGCTGCGCCAGATGCTGGCCAGGCGCCCCGACCGTCGCAGTCGAGCCGCCCGCGACGAGGATGCCGCGCTGGCCGAGTACTGCTTCAATTATGCCGAGGAGCGCGATCTGAGGCCCACTGCGGCGCAGGCATCCCGCTCAGTGGGCATCAAGCCCGGCCGCGGGCCGATCAAGCGAGCCGGAGGCTGGCATCGCTACCTGGACGGTCTGGGGTTGCTCTCAGAGGCCCACAAGAGCGCCGTGCAGGAGGCGGGCGGCGTGCTGAGGAGGCTTGAGACTGAGCGGGCCACCAAGTCGTACAAATGGTCGGCGTTGGAGGCGTTGCTGGAGTTGGGAGGAGCATTCGAGCCGGTTTCAGTTGCCCGGGTGGCAGAACGGTCGCGGCGAGCCATTCGAGGGGACCGTCGGCTCCGTGCCGATATCCAGAGCAAAGAGATTCCCGACCTCGACGAAGTATCGCCAGAGAAGTGGCGTTCCTACTGGTTGAAGTGGCCGCTGAGACACCTGTCCAACAGGCCGGGCGAGTCCCTGTTCAGCTACGAGCCCGGTGAGAACGGGGGAATGATGGCGCCCGCCTTCTGGGTGTCTGGCGAGCGGCGCGACGCCTTTGTGGACATGGCCCTCGAGATCGTGGCCTGGCAGCTCCAGGACTATCTGATGTCCAAGCCAATGGCGCCCGCCCCCTCGGCCC
>JAPYOC010000221.1 GCA_028278955.1 Candidatus Poriferisocius aerobius | reverse complement strand
CAGGTCAGGCCGCCGCCCCGCTCAGCGCGGCCCTGGCGCACCCAGCTGCCCAGCGTGCCCTCACACACACCGAACTCCCGGGCCACATAGGCCACCGGCTGGCCAGTCTCGCTCACAACCCGAACCGCCCCATCACGGAACTCCCGGTCGAAATTTCTTCGCAATCTAGACATAACTCCTCCTTATAGAGCACGCCTCCACGAAAAAGGGGGAACCTCAGGAGATAGCTCCTCCTTATAGAGCATGCCTTCACGATTAGGGGGGAACCTCAGGTTCCAGCCAAGGAGGCGATTGAAGGCATGCCCTGGGGTTATCCCGTTGAGGTCGCTCTGCATCGTGACACGGTGGCAGCTGGGGCGGGGGTTCACTACATTGCCGAAGGTCCGTGATGGTCATGTGCAGGGAGTCCGAGTGACGGGTGGAGGGACGGCAGGTACCGTTGACTCGGCGGTGCGGCTGGTTCTAGGAGTGGCACGCCTTGGTGAAGCCGATCTGCGCGGCTGGTGGAACTGCCATGGGCTCGACAGGGTGGGGAGCTTCGTCCTCAAGCGAGCGTTTCCCCGAACGTGGCAGCCGGCTGCTTTGGAGCTCGATGTGCTGTCGGCCCGCCGCAGGCACGCCAGCGCGCTCTCTAGGCGGAAAACAGCCCTGCACCTGTTTTCGGGTGAGCTGCGGATCAGCCATTGGGCCGTGGCGTGGCTCGCTGAGCAGAAGTCTGCGCCGAAGGTGGATCCGCTGTTCACGGAGCTGGCCAGCTGGGATCTGGCCGCCGCCGATGCGCGGTTGCGTGAGTGGGCGGGTGAGTCTGTTGATGGAGAGGCAATTGGAGATGGGCTCCTTTTGGGCCGGCTCCGCCAGTCTGACCTTGATGAGGGGTCCGTGCTCAAGGCGGTGGTTGGGCGAATGGCGGCTGCGTATGTGGGGCAGGAAGGTTCCTTCTGCGCCCCGTATTTCGATCTGGCAGCGTGAGCAGTGGGGAGCGGCTTCACGTCCCGCATGCAGAAGGGCGGCGCTGCGCTCGACGACACTCGCCGTGTCGTCGAGCTGTGGGACGCCGACCTTGGGCCAAGGCAGAACTTCAAGCACTTTTCCAGTGAGAATCTACTGAGCAAGGCGTCGCGATCTCGCGTAGACGACCTTCTGCGCAGGATCATTAGACCGCGCTACGTCGATCCAGGTCCTCATGTCATCCCTGCGCTCAAAGGGCTGCTTGGAGATCATGCGGCGTTTCGGAACGCCTGCTACTACGAGAGCGCCCGGGCTGATGATCTGCTGGCATCGTTCGCTGAAGGGCCGTTGTGGGACTACTGGCTCGAAGGGCGTCTGGGCCTCAGCGTCGAAGATGTCCTTGTCTGGTTTGATCATCTGGCTGAACGTGGGCAAGCGCCGGTATGGACTGACAATGTGCGAGCCAAAACAGCGCGAGGCCTGCTTTCCGCTCTGCGTGATTTCGGGGTTCTCCAAGGCTCCGCGAAAAGTCGCCGCAAGGAGATCCCTCCGCCCTCGATGAGCCCCCGTGGATTCGCCTACGTAGCATGGCGAGAGCATGAGCAGGGAGCTTCGTCTCGGGCGCTTGCCACCAGCCGCGTCTGGCGCCGCTGGCTGCTCGAGGACTCACTCGTGGACGACATGTTTCTCCAGGTTGCCCGCCTCGGAGTTCTGCGCGTGTCTCGGGCTGGTTCAGCGGTTCGAGTCGATTGGCTGGTTGACAGTCTGGCCGAGGTGACCGGTGCCGCTGCGTGACGAGTTGCGGGGGATCGGCGAGCGCATCGCCGCTCACTTCGCAAGCGGTGGGGAGCCGCCTTTCATCGTCTACCAGTACTTGCCCAGCGAGGAGTGGCGGGTGCGCCGCGACCTCGGCGAGCTGCGGCGGTGGCTGGAAGCGGCGCCTCGGGGAATCGGCTGCGCCTCGGTGTCTCTGGCCGAGTTGTTCTGGGAAGCGTTGGAAGAATCCGCGTACCTTGACGAACTCATCACCCAGGAGCGCATGGCCAACGCAGCTTCTAACGGCAAAGCCTTGAGGGAGGTAAATGCCGCTGTCGGCGAGATACTGCGGGAGCCGCCCACGCTGCCCGACCGGGTGATCGCCCGTGTGTCTGAGTATGACGAGCGAACTGCTGTGTTCTTGTATCGTGCCGGGGCTCTGTACCCCTCGTATCGCACGTCCACACTGTTGGACGACCTGCGAGGCCGTCTGTCCCGACCTGTCACTTTGCTATATCCGGGGCATCTGGTCGGCGAGTACGGGCTGTCGTTCATGGGCCTCGCCGAGAGGGCTTACGGCTACCGTGCCCTGATAGTGCCAAGGGAGGGGTGAACATGAAAATCGCCGAGCTATTTCGCCGCGATGTCTATCGCACTATCGAAGAGGTCGTCAAAGTCGATTTAGACGACGAAGAGGTCATAGCCGACGAACTCGACGAGTACGTCGCAACCGCCCACATCCTCGATGAATTCGAGTCGGTGCTAGATGCCTACCAGGAGTCGATCAACAACCCCACCGAGACTTGCACTGTATGGGTGTCGGGGTTCTTCGGCTCCGGCAAGTCGAGTTGGGCCAAGGTTCTCGGCTACCTGCTTGGGAACACCAACGTGCTGGGTGCGCCCACCACTGAGCGGTTCTTCGAGCGCACCCACGCTCCCCGGCTGCACGCGCTGCTCAGCACAATCCGCTCCCAAGCACCCACGACCTCAGTAATGCTGAACTTGGCCACCGGCGCCAACGTCGTGGCTCAGGAGGGCGAGTCCGTCGTTTTGCCCGTCTACCGCTCTCTGCTGGAGCGGCTGGGCTATTCGCGGAACTTCACGCTCGCAGAACTCGAATACACGTTAGAGGGCGACGGCAAGCTCGATGAGTTCGAGGCCGCGTTCCTCGAGGTCGTCGGCCTCCCATGGCAGGAGCGGCGGTATACCGCACTGGCAAAAAGGGACGCTATGAGAGCACTCGACGCCATCTACGGGAGCAACAGCAGTCTCCCCGAGTGGGCCCGCGAGCTTGACGATCCGGACATCGATGCCGACTGGTTCGCGGCGCGGGCGCTGGAGCTTCTGGAGCGCCGTGGCCGCGGTACAACACGACTGGCCTTTGTCGTCGACGAGGTGGGTCAGTATGTTGCCCGCTCCGTACACAGGATGCTCGATTTGCAAGGGCTGGCCGAGGCGTTCCAGAAGCGGCGCGGCCGGCTGTGGCTGGTCGTCACCTCTCAGGAGAAGCTCGACGATGTCGTTGACAGCCTGGAATCGAGGCAGGTCGAGTTAGCTCGCGCACAAGCCAGATTTCCGTTGCGAGTCGACCTTCTGCCATCTGACATCGACGAGGTCACGGGCAAAAGGATCCTCGACAAGACCGGCGACGGGCAGCGAGCGGTGCGAGAAGTGGTATCCGCACACCGCAACCAGCTCATAGCCAATGTGCGACTGGCTTCGCCCACCCGAATCGATGCGCCGGGCGAGGACGAGCTGGTCCGCCTCTACCCGCTGCTGCCCTACCAGATACAGCTGTTGATCGACGCCGTTTCCGTCCGGCGCACCCAAGGCGGCGCATCCCCCACAGTCGGCGGGTCGAACCGCACGCTAATCAAGCACGCACAGCAGCTGATCACCCATCCCGAGCACGGGCTGGCAGACTGCGAGGTCGGGGCTCTGGCCACTCTCGACCGGTCCTACATGCTGCTCGAAGAGCTGGTCCCTACAACTTGGCGCGCCGAAATAGAACAGGTCGCCGGCCAGTACGGCGCTGAGAGCGTCGAGGCACAGGTCATGAGGGTTGTGGCCTTGTGTGTTGAGGTTCCCGCGCTGCCGCTCACCTCGGGGAATATCGCGGCGCTGCTCCATCCCAGCGTGACCGCGGAGAGCTGTGCCGACGAAGTCGCCGACGCCCTGATCCGTTTGGTGAGCGACGACCGGCTGCGTGAAACCGACGAGGGCTACAAGCTCCAGTCGCCTGAGCAGAAGGACTGGGAGCAGACACGCCGCGGCATAGACCTCAACCAGGGCCCATCGGTCCGCTTGCGCCGCCAACTTCTCAAGCAGGCGCTGTCAGGCCTCACGGTCACAAGAGGCCGGGCCTTCAGAGCTGATGTGACCGTGGAAGGAGAGACCGTCGTCTCCGGCGACCTGCCCCTCATGATTGAGGAAGCCGACCCTCTACGCCGCGAGTCTTTGCGAGCGATCTCGCGCGAGCAAGCAAATCAGAACGTTGTCACCTGGGTCTACGACCTCCAGCCCGACACCTGGGATGCGCTCCACGAACTGCATCGCAGCCGTACGATGATCGAGCGCCGTGACACCCCGAGCAAAACAGCAGCAGAGATCGAGTTGCTGGGAGAAGAGCGCATGCGCGCGCAACGCCATGAGGCCACCGCGCTCCAGCGGCTTGCACGCGACCTGGCCACCGGCCAAGTGGTCTTTCGAGGGCGAATCGAAGACGCCGACGGCACCGATCTGCGATTCACAGCGCAGCGCCTCCTTTCTGTTCGGCTGGAGGAGATCTACCCCCAGCTCGATCTCTTCACAGCCAACTTGCGCCGGGAAGACGTGATGCTCGTCCTTCGCGCCTCTGATATCTCCACACTTCCCAAAAGCCTCCGCGATGACGGCATCGGGCTGGTCAAGGCCACTCCTGAGGGATATCAGTTCGCCACTGATCATGGCCCGCTAGCCGCGCTCGTGAGCGAGGTGCGCAGCCGGGCGTCTTATGGCCAAGAGGCCACTGGCAGCCATTTGGAGACCAACTTCGCCCGGCCGCCCTACGGGGCCCAAGTCGAGGTTGTTCAGGCTTTATGCGCCGCCGCCGTTCGCGCCGGGCTCGTCGAGGTCGTCCACCAAGGCCAGCGAATATCCAACGCTGCCGACCAGCGGCTCGATCAGGTCTTCGGCGCACTGCCGAAATTCCGCGCCACCGCTTTTAGGCCACCCGCCGATACCGATGTTTCAGTGGAGGTGAGAGTCGACTTGGCCGAAAAGCTCGAACACCTAGGCCATCCGCTCACCGGCCACTCTACCGACGCCATCGCATCAGCAATCCGCAGCGCTTTCGGACCCAGCCGAGAAGCAACCGTTCGAGTTGCCTCGACTCTCGGCGGCCTAGGCATAGCCGTCCCCGAGCCGGTCATCCGCACCCTGGAGATCATCGACCGGCTCAGGTCAGGAGATGATGCCGACGTCGTCGCTACTGCCCATGGCACATGGGCCGACCTCATTGCTGGGCGAGAGAGCACTGAACGGCTCAACCAGTTCCTCACCGCTCACATCGACGACCTGAGGAGAGCGCAGGACGAGGTAACCCGATCTGCCCACGGGCTCCCCGACGAACTGATGCATGCGCATGATGAGTTAGCCGAACTCCTCGCCAGCGGCGATCTTGTCGATCAGGTGGCCCGGATTGTCGCGTTGGGAGGCCGCATCGCTGAAGCCCGGGCAGCCGCGGCTCAAGACGCCGCCCAACGGCTCAGCACAACGCTCGAGGAGCTCCGGGACCGCATACGGCGCGAGTACAGCGATGCGGACGAAGCGGCGCTCGCCGAAGCAGTACGGCCCCTAGATGCGCTGGCCCCTCCAGGCGACCTCGCCGCCTTCAATGCCGAAGCACTGAAGGCTCGGATCGACAGCGCGCACGCCCGAAGCGCCGAGGCGCGCCGGCAGCTCGAAGAGCTGCGCGCCGCTGGACCGCTTTCTTGGGTGCAGATCAGTGAGGTCGCCCCCGAGATCATCGCCTCCGAAGAGGACATAGGCCCCGTGCTGGAGCGCATCCGCGAGGCAATCGCCGCTGAACTGGCCGAAGGCAAACAAGTGCGTCTGCAATGACCGAAGCGCTCACCGCCGACCAGCGCGCCAAACTCGAGAGGCTCATCGGCCGAG
The DNA here is from genome assembly GCA_028278955.1 of Candidatus Poriferisocius aerobius. GTDB lineage: Bacteria > Actinomycetota > Acidimicrobiia > Acidimicrobiales > Bin134 > Poriferisocius > Poriferisocius aerobius. The sequence continues at coordinate 5,767 of JAPYOC010000221.1, read as the reverse complement.
CTCGGACGATCCTCGAAGAGAGCCTGACGGCCCAAGCAGCAGGCCGCTTCGGAATCGACCCAGACGGCACCATCGCCGACGAGGCGATCCTGCGTTTGGACCCGAGCGAGCTTTTCGACCGCCGGGAGGTCGTCGAAGTGGTCGAGCACCTACGGAGCGAGGGCAACAGCGAAGTCGAAGCCGTTGCCCGGCTGATCCGCGAGGCCGGGTTCACTCACCTGAACCGGCTGGTGGCCATTCGCATCGCCGAAGCCCTCGACCTGCTGCCAGAATCGCTGGCCAAAGGCGACCGCTCGCAGGGCTACCGGGATATCCAAGAGTTAGCACGCCTTCTCACCGCTGGCGGGACCAACGGCTATTGGACGTACCTGCGACTATGCGGCGACGAACTGGCCGGTGACGTCCCCAGCCTCTTCGACCCCCGCAATCCCCTACTCGCTCTGGCCCCCAGCCCAGTTGCGCTTCGAGACCTCGTGGCACTCTTCGCCGATGTCGACAACGCCGGCATCTGGACCGCGCCCGACTGCCTGGGCTGGGCCTACCAGTTCTTCAACACTGGAGAAGAACGACGTGCCATGCGAGAGGCTTCCGCCGCCCCCCGAAACAGCCGCGAACTGGCCGTTAGGAACCAGTTCTTCACCCCCCGCTACGTGGTGGACTTCCTCGTCCAGAACAGCCTCGGCCGCCGCCTGCTGGATGCTGATCCCGACTCGCCGCTGGTCGACAGCCTCCATCTTCTCGTCGACCCCCCTGCTCAGCAAGGAGAACCTATTGAGCTTGAGCAAGTAAAGGTTCTCGATCCGGCTTGCGGCTCGGGACACTTTCTCCTTGCCGCCTACGACCTCCTTGAACAGGCTTGGCAGTGCGCGGGCACATCGCCAAGTGATGCTGCCCCGCACATCGTGAGATCATTGTGGGGGATCGAGATCGACCTCCGATGCACCCAAGTCGCCTCCGCGGCGATCCTGTTTCGGGCCCGACGCTCCCGCCCATCAGGGCAGCTCCCCCGCCCGAACATCATCTGCGCCCGTTCTCTACCCGCTGCTACAACCGGCCTCGAAAGCCTGCTCGCCAAGCTCAGCCCGACCCAGCGGGGCTTGATTAAAGCCCTTGCAGACATTCTCCAAGAGGCTCCAACCCTCGGATCGCTTTTGAAGATCGAAGACCAAATCGACTCCGAGATCCGCACGCTCATCGCTGGAGACGCCTCAGGGGCTCTCGCAGAGGGGGTTGTCCCGGAAATGATCTCAGACATCCAAGAGGAGTTGCTCGTCAGCCTCCAAGCGGCGGCCGATACCGCCGCCTCCACCCCTGCTGAGCGCCTGTTCGCCGCGGAAGCCAACGATGCCGTCCGCTTCGTCAAGGCACTCCTCCAGCGATACGATACCGTGCTCCAAAACCCGCCATTCGGCGAACCGGTTCCAGAGACAAAGCCGTATCTCAAAACCGCCTATCCGTGGATCCCTGCCAAAGACTGCAATCTGCTAGCCGCGTTCGTCGGGCGTGGCCTTGATCTGTGTCGACCAGGGGCAGGCTACGTCGGCGCCATCACGTCCCGAGCGGGGATGTTCATCAAGACATTCGAGGATTGGCGGCAAAAAGTTCTCCTCGACCACCACCTGGTGGCGCTCGCCGACCTTGGCCACGGAGTGATGGAACAAGCGCTCGTAGAAGCCGCTGCCTATGTATTGAAAGCGGTCCCTGCGGCTCCAGAACAGCAAGCGACATTCATCCGACTTCTCAAGGACACTGACCGTCCTACTGCCTTGGCTATAGCGATCAACGCTCATCGCCAGAATGAAATCGATGGCAGAGTTTTCCATATTTCATTAGGCGATTTCAACGATTTACCAGGCTCACCGATTGCCTATTGGATAAGTCCTGCAATCCGCCAACTCTTCTCAGAACAACCTTCTCTCGAGAGCAGTGGAGTAAAAGCACGAGTAGGTCTTCAAAGTGGCGATGATTTCCGCTTTGTTCGGGCATTCTGGGAGGTAGACCCCTTAACTATAGGTCCAAGTCGCGCAGGGACAGAATCAGGGAGATGTTGGTTACCTTTCGCGAAAGGCGGAGATTATAGTCCATTCTGGTCTGACATCCATCTTGTTATCGAATATGGCAACGACGGTCAATCAATACGCCTACACGATAAATCTTATATTCGAAATAATCAATACTACTATTGCCATGGCCTTACTTGGACCGCTCGAACAACTAGCGGTTTTAGTCCTCGCATATTGCCATCTGGCTGTATTTTTTCCGTGCGAGGCTACGGTGCATTTACTCTTTCAGATAATGGTATAGTTCTGGGATATCTGACTAGCAGACTAGCTCATAGTTTGCTTGCTGTTTCTCTTGGTTCAGCAGATAGTACAAAGTCAGGTAGTCCAGCTAAAGAATATACCGTAGGCACCATTCAAAGGCTACCTTGGCTTCCTGCGCTTGAAAATGACCCTACGATATCTCAACGCGCTCTCAGATGCGCTAAGATAAGTCGTCAAGCAAACCTTTATGAAGAAACAACCCGACTCTTTCAAACTCCTTCAACGCTTCGTCATCTCATAGAAGGTATACAACTGAAAGATGCGCTATTGGAAGAGGCGATTACCTCGGGAGATCGCCATCTAGAGTTGATTCAACAAACTTTTAAAATTGAACGCACTCTCCATCAATTAGCACTTCTTGAAAACAGTGCTGAGAGATATATTGATGAGGAAATTGGGCGACATCCTTTCACCTATAAAGAAGGGCCAACAGATGAAGACCGGTTGAGGAGATACCTCCGAGAACCGATAGACGAAGTGATTGATGAATTGATTGGCACCCGCGGAGGCTCCCGAGCCATTGTAAACAAGACTTTCTTTGCTGATCGCCGGCTAGAAGTGATCGCACATGGTCTTGAACGTCCACCGAGCCAGATAGAAAGCTTCAGACGTAAGGCTGCCATTCTTCCCGATGGTGAATTAAAGCGTTCTTCTTCTCAGATGGTGAGCTATCTGGTTGGCATTGCTTTCGGGAGGTGGGATGTTCGGAAAGTGGGGACGGAGCCCTTCCTGGGAGACCTGTTCGACCCTGTGCCGAACTATCCGCCGGGCATGCTCCTCAACGACGGGAAGCCCGCACGTGAAACCCCAGAAGGCTACGAGCTGGACCTACCACCAGGGCAGCTTCTGCTTGACCAGCGAGGTCATGGCTGGGACATTGCGAACCGGGTGATGGTCGCAGCCAGCACCCTGGTAAAAGACGCCGACGCGCTGATTGCAGACCTCATGGGCCACTTGAAGGGCAAAGACCTCCGAGATCACTTGAGGAAGCATTTTTTCAAGGACCATCTTTCCCGGTACTCCAAGTCGCGCCGAAAGGCACCCATCTATTGGCCGCTGTATGTGCCATCGGGCGGGTGGGGGGCGTGGGTATACGCACCGTCGCTCAACCGGGAGACGCTGTACGCAGTGGAAGCGGCGGCTGCTTCCCGACTCAACGCCGCCGAGAGAGAGATTAACCAGCTTCGCCGAGACCAACAAAGCGGGGCAAGCGGGCGATCAGCCAGGGATATTGCTGACGCGCTTGATGCTGAGCAGCAGCTGGCGGAGGAGCTGCGCGTTTTCAGCCAGGAAGCTGGGCGCATCGCGTCGCTCGGCTGGGTGCCCGATCTCGATGACGGCATCATTCTCTGCGCCGCCCCGTTGGCCATCCTGTTTCCAGCTTGGAAGGAAACGGCGAAGGAACTGGAGAACATCAAGGCAGGAAAGTACCCGTGGGCCACCGTGTCGAGATGGGCGGACGAGCTGTGAGCGTGCTGCGGGAATCGCTAACCAACGAGCTGGCACAGAAGGTGCAGAAGCGCGGACTCGTGATTTGGGAGGATGCCGAGGCGGAGTATGCAGAAATAGCACCTGCGGTGGCTCCCGAGGGAGTTCGTTTCGAAGCGTTCGACGGAAGTTGGTACGAGCTTCGCCAACGCATAGAAGTCGCAATGGCCGCAGATCGCCCACCCGAGATGGTGGTGTACACCCCCGCAGCGCCCGAGGAAGATCCGTTGGCTGAGGTTCGCGCTGCAAGCCTCACCTTCAAACGCAGACTGGCAACTCTTGCACGACAGGCGCTGGATGGCCAGCTGCCACCGGCACGGATCGCGCAGATCGCCAACGACGCCCGCACGCTTGGCGAAGCGGAAGCAGCCGCAGAGGGAATGAGCCAACTCGATGTCCGACTTGCCGGAGTTATGGGTTCGCACGACCCCGTTGCCATGCTGGTGCGCGTCTTGAGCGGTTCGGTTGACGAGCGGCTTTCCGAGGCCGGGGCTTGGGGTGCGGTGGCCTCGCTGGCGATGGACACTGTGGGCGCTGAAGTACCCGGCTCCGGTGACGAATTCCGCCTCGACCTCTTCCAGCACCTGCTCCTCACTGAAGTCGCTAGCGCGATCGAAACGGCAGTGCCCGATTCGCTCGCCGCGTCTTCGACGGCAGCATCGGCTGCGCAGCAGCAATGTGCGAGCGAAGTGCTGGAGCGACTTCGCTCATCGACGGATGGCTTGGACGCCTACCGGGGCCTAGCCCAAGAGGTTGATGCCCGGCTTGATCTGGCGAGCACGCTCGGCTGGAGGCCGGGTCTTGATGACATCGCCGGTACGCCCGGAATCGAGGAGGTTTTGTGCTCGCAGGGAGTCCGGCTTCTTCAAGATCGCAGCCATCAAGAAGCCTTGTCCCTGGCCGAGCGCCGCCTCGGCCAAAGCCCTTGGGCCTCGGATGTGCCTCCCGGTTGGGGCGGCAACTGGCGGGCCGTGCAGGCGATTACCCTCCTGCATCTCGAACTCGAAAAAGCCAGACCCCCGAAGTCGGCATCACCGGGACAGATGTTGTCTTGGTATGTCGAGCGCGGCTGGCCCGTTGACCGCGCTCATCGCCGACTGGAGTTGGCGCGGACGGCGCTGGGGGCATTCGGGGAGCTGGAGGATTCCCTGACTGCCGCGCGCACTGAGTATGACCGTTGGCTCGACGACTTGCTGGACCGGTTCACGCGTGCAGTGGCCGACCACGGTCTCGACACCGACGGTCTCGTCCGGCAGGGCGAAGTCCACGAGCGCTATGTCGAACCGGAGAGCGGCCTCACGGCCTATATATGGGTTGACGCCCTCCGCTTTGAGCTGGGCGCGGAACTCGCCGAAGCCCTGAAGCAGGTTGCAGAGCGCGTCGAACTCCATGCGGCAGTCGCCGCTGTCCCTACGATCACCTCGGTGGGGATGGCGAACCTCCTGCCCGAGGCGGCAGCGAGCCTGAAGCTCGGGCTCGACGGGGACCGCCTCCAGGTAAGTGTCGGCGGAAAGGAAGTGAGCACGGTTGCCGATCGCCATGACTTGCTGCGGGCGCGGCACGGCGCGGTCGCCAATTTGGACCTCAACGAGGCCTCCCAGAAGGGCGAGAAGGCTCTGGGAAATGCCATCGGCGACTCCGACTTGGTTCTGATCCGCTCGCAAGAGGTGGACGCAGCCGGCGAGTCGGGGCTCCTGTCGGTGGCCTGGACGCATTTCCAAAGCGTGATCAACCTGTTGGCCAGCGTGATAGCCCGTCTCGCGCAATGCGGCATCGACCGCGTGGTCATCTCCGCCGACCACGGGTTCATCGCTCTCAGCCGAGACCTCGACACCCATCGCCTAGTCGATGCTCCTGCGGGGGTCATGGGGGCGACGAAGCGCAGAGTCTTCATCGGCCGAGGGGGTGCCCCGAACGAGGCCACCGTTCGAGTTCCGCTTGCCTCCTGCGGGATC
>JAPYOC010000220.1 GCA_028278955.1 Candidatus Poriferisocius aerobius | reverse complement strand
CCGCCACCGGGCGCCGACCCCTCATGGGGCCGCCCTGAGATACAGGGCACACAGCGCTGTACCCGGATCCAGCTCGGCCAGCTCGCCGACCCGGCGCGCCCCCGCCTCGCTCAGCTTCCGACGAGCTTCGGCGTCGCCCACCAGCTCGCCGATCGCCTCGGCCCACCGCCCGGCGTCGTCGGGATCCACCAAGCGCCCTCCGGCGCCAACCACCTCGGGCAGAGCCCCGGCGTCGGCGGCCACCACCGGGCAGCCCCGGGCCATGGCCTCCACCACTGGGAGCCCGTAGCCCTCATACTTCGACGGGAACACCGTGGCGACGGCCCGTCGGTAGAGCCCGTCGAGCGCGACCCGGGGGATGCGGCCCAGCCGGTGCCAGCGGCCCCCGACTCCCAATTCGCCGGCCAGCCGGTCCAGTTCGGTGTCTTGGGGTCCAGGTCCCCCCGAAGCGACCAGCGCCACGTCCACCCCGTCGGCGGCCAACCGGGCCAGTGCCCGAAGCAGGACCTCGTGGTTCTTGTGGGCGTAGGCCACCGCCGGGTACAGCACGAACGGGCCGGCCAAGTCCGGGGCCGCCGCGCCCATCGGGGGGTCCGAGGCCGCTGAGGAGTCGTCCACCGGCGCAGAGAGCACCACCACCCGGGCCGGATCGACGCTCAAGCGCTCCACCAGGCGGCCACGGCAGAACTCGCTCACGGTCACAACCACTGCTGCCCGGCGCACCGACCACGGCAGCACGGCCCTCAAGTACAGCCGCTTGACCAAGCCGAAGCGCTTTGGATGGTCGAGAGGCTGAAGATCGTGGACGGTCACGATTGCCGGCCGCACGCCCACCCAGGGCACGGTCCCCCCGAAATGGTGGACCAGCGCCACCCGGCGCCGACGGCATTGCTCAGCCAACCAGGTGTTCTCCGCGAGCACCCGGGGCAGTCGGGTTCTGCCCACCGGCGACGTCACCACCTCGTAGCGCTCGGCCAGCGAGGGGTGGGCCTCAGCGAGCCCCGGAGGGCCGAACAGGGTGAGGCGCACCGGCTGCTCCGCCGGGATGGCCGAGAGCAGCCGTACCGCGTAATCCTCGGTGCCCCCCACCCGGGCCGACCGCAGCCACAACAAGTTCACCCCCACATGCACGGGCGAGGGGCCTGAGCCTGCCCGGTTCTTTGAGCCCGACCGGTCTTGCCAGCCAGGCGGGCGAGGCGGCGCGCTCGGGCCCGCGGCATCGGCGGGGGCGGCCAACGCCGTCAACCGGCCAGATCCCGGTAGACATCCATCAGCCCCTCGGCGGTGCGCTTCCAGGTGAAACGGGCCAGCGCCCGCTCCCGGCCCGCTTTGCCCAGCCGGTCTGCGACCGCCTCGTCGTCCAGCAGTCCGGCCAGCGCGTCGGCAATCTGGCGGGGCTGGGAGGGATCCACCAGCCGGCCCGCCTCGCCGGCCACTTCGGCGGTGGCGCCCACCGCCGACGTCACCACCGGCGTCTCCTGCACCATCGCCTCCAGCACTGGGAGGCCGAAGCCCTCAGTCAGGCTCGGATAGCACACCGCCGCGGCCGCCCGCAGCAGCGCGCGCTTGTCGGCCTCGGCCACGAACCCCAACCGGCGAATGGGCCGCCCCGAGTGGGCCAGATCGCGCCGCAGGTCCGACTTCCACCCCGCCGGGCCCGCCAGCACCAGCTCCTCGTCCTCCCGTCCCAGCAATTGCCACGCCTCCAGCAGGCCGGCGAGGTTCTTGCGGGGCTCTGCGGTCCCCACCCAGAGCACGAACCGGTCGGCCAGCTCAAACCGCTGCCGCACCGCCTCGGCCTCTAGCGACGGAACCAAGCGGTCCTCAGCCCAGTAGGGAACGATGCGGACCCGCTCCGGGTCGATCCCGGCCCCCACGCACTCATCCGCGGTGTGCTTCGACGGGCACACCACCGCATCGGCGTCGGTGCGGGCCAGCTCCAGCGATCGGGCGAAAAACCGCAGACCGCGTGACGTGAAGTGCTCCCGATGGCGCAGGAACGCCAAGTCGTTGACCGTCACCGCCAGCGGAGCAGACCGGGGCGGCACCGCCATTCCCGTGGCGTGGATCACATCGACTTCGCCCGTCGCCTGCTGAACCGCAGGCCAGCGCATCTGGTGCCAGCACCGATACAGAACAGCCCGGGGCAACCGCAGCCGAGCGGTGGGAACGCCGGGAGCGAACGGCTCTTCGGGAGATTTCCGATGCCACGCCGAGACGCCCACCGTCTCCGGCGGGGCCGAAAGGCGCCGGAGCGCTTCCACGCAACCGAGCGCGGCGGCCGCCGTCCCCCCCGGCACCCGGTGCCAGCACTGCTCCAAGGTGATCGCCACCCGCACCGCCGCGATGTTCCCACAGCACCCGCCCGCGAACCACAGCCCGCGAACCGGCCGGCGCCTCAGGCTTTAGGCGCCGCCGACGGTGGATTTCTCGGCCGTCTGCACGGGCGGTGCTGTGCGCCAGTCCTGGATGCCCTCGTCGTGCTCGGCGGTGGCTACCTGCCGCTCGCCGTTGGAGATTGAGGCCCAGTGGGCGTGGTTGAGCTGGTGAATCGAGAAACACGATTGCAGGGCGTTGGTGAAGCCCATTGCGTCCATCGTCTGGTTCACCGACTCCTTGACCAGCATGGCGGCCACAGTGGGCACGTTGGCGATCCGCTCGGCGAACTCCAGGGTCCGCTCGGCGAGCTCTTCTCGGGGGAACACCTTGCTCACCATGCCCAGGCGGTAGGCCTCGTCGGCATCCAGCGAGTCTCCGGTGAGCATGAGCTCCTTGGTCTTTCTCGGCCCGAACTCCCAGGGGTGGGCGAAATACTCCACGCCGGCCATGCCGAGACGCGTGGACACCACATCGGCGAAGGTCGTGTCCTCGGCCGCCACCAGCAGATCGCAGCACCAGGCCAGCATCAGGCCCGCCGAGTAGACCGGCCCGTGAACCTCGGCAATGGTGATCTTGCGCAGGTTCCTCCACCGCAGGGTGTTCTGGAAGTAGTAGTGCCATTCCTGGAGCATCATCCGCTCGGCCCCGGCCCGGCTGCCGCCGTGGACCAGCATTGTCGGGTGGGAGGCAAACTCCTCGCGGGCCACCGCCGAGCCCATGTCGTGTCCCGAGGAGAACATGGGCCCGTTCCCGCCCAGGATCACCACCCGCGCCTGGTCGTCTCGCTCGGCCCGCAAGAAAGCGTCGTCGAGTTCCACAAGCAGCCCGCGGTTCTGGGCGTTGCGGGTGTCGGGGCGGTCGAGCATTATTCGCACGACCCTCCCGTTGCTCAGCGTTTCGTAGGTGATGTAGTCGTATTCGGGCATTGGAGTCCCCCAGGTCGAGTCTCGCCGGCCAGCCACCGGGCGGCGATCGGGCCAGGCAGATTATAGCGACCGCCTAACAGGCCGGGCAGATGCCAGAGCACCGGGCCGGTGGATGGTCGTGCATCCGCGCAGGCTCTAGTCTTTCGGCCCATGGGCGGCTTCTGGGCGGACAAGCGGGTCCTGGTCACCGGGGGCACCGGGTTTCTGGGCCAGGCGGTCTGCCGACTGCTCGACCGACAAGGGCCCGCGTTGATGGCCGCCCCCTCCAGCGCCGACTACGACCTGTGCCATGCCGAGGGCGCTCGGAGGCTCTTGGCCGACACCCGGCCCGACACCGTCATCCATCTGGCCGCCCGGGTGGGCGGCATCGGCGCCAACCAACAGCGCCCTGCCGACCTCTATCTGCACAACCTGCTCATGGGCACCAATGTGATCGAGCAGTGCCGGCAGGCCGGCACCGACCGGCTCGTGGTGGTGGGTACCATCTGCTCGTACCCCAAATTCACAAGGGTGCCGTTCTCGGAGGACTCGCTGTGGACCGGCTATCCCGAGGAGACCAACGCCCCCTACGGGGTGGCCAAGCTGGCCCAGCTCGTGCAGCTCCAGGCCAACCGCGAGCAGCACGGCCAGCAGGGCATCTACCTGATGCCCACCAATCTGTACGGCCCCGGCGACAAGTTCCACCCGTCGGTCTCCCATGTGATCCCCGCGCTTATCAAGAAGTGCGTGGACGCCGTGGAGAACGGCGATGACTGCATCTGGGTTTGGGGCACCGGAACGGCCAGCCGGGAGTTCCTGTACGTGGACGACGCGGCGAGGGGCATCCTGCTGGCCGCCGAGCACTACCGGGGGGCGGCGCCGGTCAACCTGGGGGCCAACCAGGAGATCGCCGTCAAGGAGTTGGTGGAGGACATAGCCCGGATCACCGGCTTCACCGGCCGGATCGAGTGGGACGCGTCAAAGCCCGACGGCCAGCCCCGCCGCGGCGTCGACGCCCGCCGGGCCAAGGATTTGTTCGGCTTCGAAGCCTCTATCCCGTTCGCCGAGGGCCTGCGCCGCACCTGCGAGTGGTATGTGGCCAACCGCCACGTTGCCGAATCACGGGAGATGCCCGATCCCTGACCGCTGGGTCAACGGGCCGGCACCCGGCCCTCTTCCAGCACCGCCCGGTAATCGGCGCCCACCACAACCTCCACATCAGCCCCTTCGATCTCCGCCGCCCACTCCAGCGGCGGCGCCGGGTCGATATAGCGGGCCAGCTCTGCCGCCTTGTGCGCGGTGGCCTCGGTGTGGCGGACGGTGGTTCTGGCCACATCGAACCGCTCGGCGTTGCCCCGGTCCACCACGGAGAACCCGGCTCGCTCCAAGTCGGCTTCCATCCCGGTCACAGTGCCCGTGCGAGAGCCGTTCAACAACCGCACCCGCACTCCGGCCAGGCTCCCGGCGCCGAAGAAGTCCAACACCGCCTCAGCCTCCTCCTCCAGTAGCAGCAGCACCTGTTTGCCGTCGATGGCCGCGTCTGCCACCGGAAGCCGGAAGCGCTCAATCTGGCTCACCGGAAACGACCGGAAATCGTCGCCCAGATCGACGAGCTGCCCGACGGTGATGCGGTCGTCCAGTGTGATGCTGGGATTCTCGTGGTCCAGCAGCTCGCCCGCCACCCGGCGCAGCGTGAACGGGTTGCGGATGCCCTTCTCCACCGCCCGCTTGAGCATCGCCACCATGAACTCCTGCTGGCGCTGGTTGCGCTCGAGGTCATTCCACACGCCGAGCCGCACCCAGTCGGCCTCGGTCGCCGGATCGCCTCCCGGCGGCACCGTCAGGGGCCGGCGGGTTCGCACATAGGCCAGCGCGGTATCGGGGTCGAGGGTGATGACGCCCGACTGCTCGATGCGCAGCCCCAGCGAATCGTCTCGGATGGGCTGGGCGATGTCCACCGGCACCCCGTCCACTGCTTCCACGATCCGCAGGAACCCCGCGAAGTTGATCTCTGCATAATGGTGAACCGGCACTCCCAGATACTCCGAAACCGTCTCGATCAGGGTTGCCGCCCCGCCGATGCCCCGAGCGGCGTTCACCCGCTCGCTCCACCCCTTGCCGGCAATCGGCACCCAGAGGTCGCGGGGAATCGACAGCATGGCCACCCGATCGGCGTCGGGGTCGATTCGCACCAAGATCACCGAGTCGGTCAGCAGGGTGTTCGCATCGCGGTCGATGTGGATGGGGCTGTCGGGGTCGATGCCCGCCGCGTTGTCGATCCCCACTAAGAGGAAGTTCAAAGCCTCTGAGCTGCGGCCTCCAACGGCGCCTCCGAGGCCCGCCGACGCGCCCGCCCAGTCCAACGACAACCCCACCGACACCCGGGGAAACTGGCTGACCTGCGACTTCACCATGCCCAGCCCCGCCGCCGCTCCCGCCGCCGTCGCAAACACCAGCAAACCGGCCAGCACCACCAGCAGCTGTCCCCGTGTTCTCTGGCGCCCCCTGCGCCGGCGACTGCGTCTCATCGCCTGCCAGTGTAAAAGCACGCCCGCCCGCCAACTCACCATCGGGTTCGGCTGCCGGGGATGACCAGACCTGTGGTCGCTGCCGCTGGTCACTGCCGCTTGGTAGGCTCCGCTGGGCATGGCAGACGGGGAGATAGCTTCGGGGAGCGAGGCCGTGTTGAGCGGGGCCGGTTGGGATCCGGCCACCGATCCGGTGCTGTGCTCGCCGTACCACCGGCCCGACCGACACTGGGCGCTGGACGGCTCGGGCCGCGCAGAGCGGGGCAAAGAGCCGCTGGAGGGGCGGCGGATGCCGGTGAGCATCAGCGTCCCCGAAGACCAGAAGGCAGCCAACCAGCAGACACTCCATTTGAGTGACCGGAAGGTGAACCAGATGGTGGAGCGGGTGCGGGCCGAGGTGGGCCGGTGGCGCGATGAGGGCTATCCCGGCATCACCGCCACCACCCGGCGGCTCTTGCACCACTGGACCGATCCTCAGGCCATGAAGCACCGCCTGTTCTTCGCCCAGGTGGAGGCGGTCGAGACGCTCATCTGGCTGCGGGAGGTGGCCACCCGCCAGAATCCGGTCCGCCGCGACCTCGAAGACGAGGCCCGCAGGCGCAACGACGAGCTTGTGCGGCTGTGCGCCAAGATGGCCACCGGCACGGGCAAGACGGCGGTGATGGGCATGGTGATCGCCTGGCAGACCTTGAACGCAGCCCGCTCCACCCGCACCCGCAACGTCTGGCACACCGACCGGTTCGCCGTGTTCGCCCCCGGCCACACGGTGCGGGAGCGCCTCGGGGTGCTTGTGCCGTCAAGCCCCGACAACGTGTACGACGACATGGGCATCGTGCCTCAGGACATGCGCCCGACCCTGCACCGGGCCAAGGTGCGCATCGTGAACTTCCAGGCTTTCACCCAGCGGGATCTGATCGGCGACGGCCCGGCCCGCAAGCT
>JAPYOC010000022.1 GCA_028278955.1 Candidatus Poriferisocius aerobius | reverse complement strand
CCGACAGCCCCGGTCCTGGGCGACCCGTAGGTCCCCCAGGACCGGCCGAGCGCCTTTCTCGTCGCGGCGTCCGCCGCCCGCCGCCGCAGCTGGGGCGGGCTGTGAGGGGAGCGGGTGACGAGAATCGAACTCGCGTCATCAGCTTGGAAGGCTGGGGTTCTACCACTGAACTACACCCGCGGGCTCCTCTGCCATGCTACCTGCCGTCGCGGCCACCCGCTACGACACGAGCATTCGGGGGGTCGCCGGTAAACTGCGAACCCTGTGAGGAGCACGGTCGAAGCCCTAGAAGGCAACCGGGTCAAGGTGTCGGTGGACATCGGGGCCGAGGAATTCGAGGAGAAGCTGGACGCCGCCTTCCGCAAGCTAGCCCGCCAAGTGCGCCTTCCCGGCTTTCGCCCCGGCAAAGCCCCCCGACGGGTGATGGAGGCTCGGTTGGGCCCCCAGGCGGCGCGGGGAGAGGCCCTCAGCGAGGCGGTGCCCGAGTACTACGCCCGGGCTGTTACCCACCACGACGTCGACGTCATCTCCCCCCCCGAGATCGACATCACCAGCGGGGCCGAGTCTGGCCCGGTCAGCTTCGACGCAGTGGTGGAGGTGCGCCCTGTCATCACCATCACCGGCTACGACCAGCTCAAAGCCGAAGTGCCCGACCCCGAGCCCAGCGAAGAAGACATCAGCCAGCAGATCGACCAGCTCCGCAAGCAGTTCGGCGAACTGACCCCCATCACCCGGCCGGCCATCGACGGCGACCAGGCCACTATCGACATCTACGGGTCCTACAACGGCGAGGAAGTCGAGGGCCTCACCGTGGACGACTATGCCTACGAGGTGGGCCAAGGGGCCGTGGTCCCCGAGATCGACGAGCAGCTTCGGGGATCCAAAGCCGGCGACATCTTGGAGTTCAATGCCAGCCATCCCGATCCCGATGAGGACGGGCTGCTGCGGTTCCGAATCCTGGTCAAAGAGGTGCAGGAGACCGTTCTCCCCGACTTCGACGACGAGTTTGCCAAGGAGGCCTCTGAATTCGACACCGTCGACGAGCTGCGGGCCGACATCTCCGACAACATCGCCCGAGCCAAGCGGGCCAGCGCCCGGGCTGCTCTCGTTGGTCAAGTGGGAGAACAGCTCGCTGGGCTGGTGGCCGACGACATCCCCGAGCCCTTGGTGGAAGCCGAGGTGCTGAACCGTCTGCGCAGCCTCCAGATGGGTCTGGGTAGCCAGGGGATCGAACTGCAAGCCTACCTTGACGCCATCGGCCAGACCCCCGATGAGCTGGCCGAATCTCTGCGGGCGCCCGCCCTCCAAGAGGCAAAAGCTGATCTGGCCCTGCGGGCGGTGGCCGCGGCAGAGTCGATCGTGGCCACCGACGAGGACATTGATCTCGAGCTGGCCGCCATGGCTGCCCAGGTGGGCCAAACCGCCGAAGAGCTCAAGTCGTCGGTTTTGGCCGGCGAGGAAAGCCGTCTCAAGGCAGTACGATTGGGCGCGCAGATAAGCAAGGCCCGAGAGTGGGTTCTGGAGCGGGTTGAGATAACTGATCCAGACGGAAACCCCATCCAACGGTCTAGCCTGAGCCCCGACGGCCAGTCCCAACTTCCCCCCACCACCATCGAGAGCCGAGACACATGAACCCCCAGAACTACATGGTGCCCGTCGTGGTCGAGCAGACCAACCGGGGAGAGCGCTCGTTCGACCTCTACTCCCGCCTGCTCAAGGAGAACATCATCTTTTTGGGCACGCCCATCGACGACACGGTGGCCAACCTCATCTGCGCCCAGCTCCTGCACCTGGAGTCGGAGAACCCCGACAAGGACATCAACCTCTACATCAACAGCCCGGGCGGCGACATCAACGCGATGTTCGCCATCTACGACACCATGCAGTACCTGAAGCCCGACATCACCACCATCTGCTTCGGCCAGGCGGCCTCGGCCGCCGCAGTACTGCTGGCCGCAGGGGCGCCCGGCAAGCGTCTGGCGTTGCCCCACAGCCGGATGCTGATCCATCAGCCCTACGCCGGAGCATCCGGGCAGGTATCCGACATCGAAATCGCCTCGCGGGAGATCCAGCGGCTCAAAGACCAGCTGGAAGAGCTGCTGGCCCGCCACACCGGCCAAGACCTCGGCAAGATCAAACAGGATACCGACCGCGATTACGTGATGACCGCCGAGGACGCCAAGGACTACGGGCTCATCGACGAGGTCATCTCGTCGCGTGACGTCGTCGAAGCCGGTGGCCCCATCACGGCCATCCGGTAGGGGACTAAGACCGTGGCAAAGCATGACAGGCCAACGGCTGAGAGCCGAATGAGCCGGGGGGGCAGAGGCCATGGCTAAGTTCGGAGAGGGCGGAGAGCTGCTCAAGTGCAGCTTCTGTGGAAAGACCCAGAAGCAGGTCAAGAAGATGATCGCCGGTCCCGGCGTCTACATCTGCGACGAGTGCATCGACCTGTGCAACGAGATCATCGAAGAGGAGCTGGCCGAGGGCACCGACGTCGGATTCAAGGAGTTGCCGAAGCCCGTCGAGATTTACTCTTTCCTGAACGACTACATCGTCGGCCAAGAACATGCCAAGCGGATCCTGTCGGTGGCGGTGTACAACCACTACAAGCGGGTCCAGATGGGCTCATCGGACTCCGAGGTGGAGCTTTCCAAGTCGAACATCCTGCTGCTCGGCCCCACGGGGTGCGGCAAGACGCTGATGGCCCAGACCCTGGCCCGGATGCTCAACGTGCCGTTCGCCATCGCCGATGCAACCGCGCTGACCGAGGCCGGCTATGTGGGCGAGGACGTGGAGAACATCCTCCTCAAGCTCATTCAGGCCGCGGACTACGACGTCAAGAAAGCGGAGACCGGCATCATCTACATCGACGAGATCGACAAGATCTCCCGCAAGAGCGAAAACCCGTCGATCACCCGGGATGTGTCCGGGGAGGGCGTGCAGCAGGCCTTGCTGAAGATCCTGGAGGGAACCACCGCGTCGGTGCCGCCGCAGGGCGGGCGCAAGCATCCCCATCAGGAGTTCATCCAGATCGACACCACCAAAGTGCTGTTCATCGTGGGCGGCGCCTTCGCCGGCCTAGAAGAGATCATCAACAACCGGGTGGGCAATGTCGGGGTCGGTTTCGGGGCTGATATCCGCACCGAGGCGGAGCGCGACCACGCAGAGCTCTTCAACCAGGTTCAGCCGGAGGATCTGATCAAATTCGGCCTCATCCCAGAATTCATCGGACGGCTGCCGGTGGTCGGCGTGGTCTCGCACTTGGAGCGGGACATGCTGATCCGAATCTTGGTGGAGCCCAAGAACGCTCTGGTGAAGCAGTACTGCAAGTTCTTCGAGTTCGAGAACGTGGAACTGGTGTTCAGCGACGGCGCGCTCTCCGAGGTGGCCGAACTGGCGCTCAGCCGCAATACCGGCGCCCGGGGGCTGCGAGCCATTTTGGAGGAGATACTGCTCGACGTGATGTACGAGCTGCCCAGCCGAGATGACGTACAGCAATGCGTCGTCGATGCCGAAACCGTCCGCGGCGAGCGAGCCCCCCAGCTGCTCAGCGCGGCCAAGGCCCGTTCCAGCAACCGGTCCCGCCGCCAAGCCAGCTGAGCGCCCGTTGATCGCCGAAGACGAGGGCGAGGGGCCGGGCAGGGCGGCGCATCTGGCCGAGGCCCGGGCGTGGCTGGACAGCCACGTCAACCTGGAGGCGACAGCCGGCGATACCACTGGTTTGACGCTGGGCCCGATGCGCGAGCTGCTGGCCGCGCTCGGCGATCCCCAGGCCGACTATCCAGCGATCCACATTACCGGCACCAACGGAAAAGGCTCGGTGGCCGCGCTGGTTGCCGCGCTCGCCGGTGCCTGGGGGATGGGCGTCGGGGTCTATTCCAGCCCCCATGTGGAGCGCTTCAACGAGCGAATGGCTGTGGGGGGCGAACCCATAGGCGACGTCGAGCTGGCCGAGCTCTTGGGCCACCTTCGGCTGGTGGAGGACCATCTGGCGGCAACCGGGGGCGCCCGGTTCTCGTGGTTCGAACTGGTCACCGCCGCGGCACTGCGCTGGTTTGCCGACGCCGCCGTGGATCTGGCGGTGGTGGAGGTGGGCAAGCTGGGCCGCTACGACGCCACCAACGTGGTGAGCAGCGAGGTGGCGGTTATCACCAACATCGGGCGCGACCACACCGACGGCCGCTGCGGCTGGGAACAGGAGGTGATGGGGGAGAAGGCGGGCATCCTCCGTCCCGGCATCACCGCGGTGCTGGGGATGATCGATCCCGATCTGGTGGCCATCGCCGCTGAAGAGTCGCCCGGGGAGCTCTTGGTGGCAGGCCGGCAGTTCGAGCTGGAGGAGAGCCGCCCCGCGGTGGGCGGACGGCTGATCACGGTGCGAACTCCACGAGCCCGCTACCAAGACGTCTATGTCAGCCTGTTCGGCGCTCATCAGGGGCAGAACGCGGCGTCGGCCATCGCGGCATTCGAGTCCTGGGTGGAACAAGAGCTGGATGAGGCCGTTCTGGGCGCCTTGGGCGGGGTGGAAGTTCCGGCCCGCTTCGAGGTTCTGACCCGTCAGCCCCTCGTGGTGATCGACGGTGCCCATAACCCCGACGGCCTTGCCGCCGTAGCGGCGACACTGGCCGACGAGTTCAGCGTGCTGGGCACCGCCACCTGGGTGATCGGCATGATGCGCGACAAAGACCCTGGCGCCATGCTGGGCGCCGTCGCCGCTTCCGATACCCGCTGCGATCTGGTGGTGTGCTGCACACCCGACTGGCCTCGGGCTTTGCCCGCCGCCGAGTTGGCCGCAGCAGCCCGGCTTCAGGGGCTCGAAGCCGAGATCGCCGGGGAGGTGGCCGAGGCCGTGGACCGGGCTCTGGCGCTGTCCGCCGAGGAGGATGCGGTGGTGGTTACCGGCTCTTTGTACACCGCCGGTGCGGCCCGCCTTCACTTGGCCGCGTGCGATCTGTAGTGGGGTAGGGTTCCCCCGGTGAATCGGACTCTGGTGTTGTGCAAGCCCGATGCGGTGGAGCGGGGTCTGGTGGGGGCGATCTTGTCTCGTTTCGAGGCCAAAGGCCTGCGGATTGCCGCCCTGCGTGTGCTCACCATCGACGCCGAGCTGGCGGCCCGCCACTACGCCGAGCACGTGGAGCGCCCGTTCTATCCCGACCTGGCCGCATTCATCGGCCGCTCGCCGTCGGTGGCTGTGTTGATCGAGGGGCCTGACGACGTCTACGCCGTCGTCCGCTCCATGATGGGGGCCACCAACCCCTTGGAGTCTCCGCCGGGCACCATTCGAGGCGACTTCGGGTTGGAGGTTGCCGAGAACCTCGTCCATGGCTCTGACGGCAACGACTCCGCCAAGCGGGAGATTGCCCTCTTCTTCCCCGAGCTGTGAAACGCGGTTTCGGCACCGGTGTGCGAGTTGGCATCGTCTGCTCTAACCTTGCCCTATGGTGAAGCGGAGGTTCTCTTCCGGCAGCGGCTTGGTCACCCGCGACATAGCCATCGACTTGGGCACCGCCAACACACTGGTGTACGTCCGCGGCGAGGGCATATTGATCAACGAACCGTCGGTGGTCGCGGTCACGAGCGGGGGAACCCCTCTGGCGGTGGGCTCAGAGGCGAAGAGGATGCTGGGGCGCACGCCAGCCCACATCCAAGCCATCCGCCCGCTCAAGGACGGGGTCATCGCCAATTTCGACATCTGCGAGAAGATGCTGCGGTACTTCATCCAGCGGGTGTCCCCCGCCCGGTTCATCCGGCCTCGCATGGTTATCTGCGTGCCCTCTGGAATCACCCCGGTGGAGCAGCGAGCAGTGCAGGATGCGGCAATCTCTGCGGGAGCGAAAAAGCCGGTCTACATCATCGAGGAGCCCATGGCTGCCGCCATCGGTGTCGGCCTGCCGGTGCAGGAGGCCTCGGGAAGCATGATCGTCGACATCGGCGGCGGCACCACCGAGGTGGCCATCATCTCGCTGGGCGGCGTGGTCGCCGGCCAGTCCATCCGGATGGGCGGCGACCGTATGGACGAGGACATCATCGCCTATCTCAAAAAAGAGCACAGCCTCACCATCGGAAGCCGCACGGCCGAAGAGGTCAAGATGGTGCTGGGATCGGCTTGGGCCGGCAGCGACACCAACTATGCGGAGATTCGAGGCCAGGACATGGTGACCGGCCTGCCCAAGACGGTGGTCACCTCCACCGCTGAGATACGCGAGGCGATCTCCGAGGTGGTGCGCTCAATCGTCGATGCGGTCAAGGTGACGCTGGACGAGACTCCCCCTGAGCTGGCCGCCGACATCATGGAGGCGGGAATCGTTCTGGCTGGCGGTGGTGCCCTGTTGGGCGGCTTGCCTCCTCGGATCGAGGAAGAGACGGGAATGCCGGTCCGGCTGGCGTCCAATCCCCTACACGCGGTGGCCGTCGGCTCGGGCCAGTCGCTAGAGGAGTTCGACGTCCTTGAAGGACTCCTCTTCTCGTCGTCGCACGACTGATCGCTCGGTTCGGCCCCGTGGCCACGGGCACCCGTGCAGCAAGGTCGCGGTTCACGCTCATTTTCCTGCTGCTCAGCTCCGCGACGCTGCTCACTCTGGACGCCCGTGATTTTGAGCCCCTCCAGCGAACGGAGGAAACCCTTGCTGATCTGATCTCGCCGCTGCGGTCGGGGGCCGATCGGCTGTTCGGACCGGTCGGCGACGCTTGGGCCGGCGTCACTGGCTACGACGAGCTGAAGGCCGAGAATCAGATGTTGCGACAAGAGCTGCAAGAGCTCGAGGGCCAGAAGATTCTCGACTCCGATGCCGTGATCCGCCTTGAATCGCTGCTCGACGAGTTGGGCCTCCCCTATGTGCTGGACATCCCCAATGTCGTGGGCGAGGTGGTGACAGCCAACGTCGGGAATTTCGACCGGTACTCGGTGCAGATCAACCGCGGTTCTGACGACGGGATCCGCAACGGTATGCCGGTGGTCACCAGAGGCGGCCTCGTCGGGCGAATCGACGGCGATCCCGGCCAGGGGCATTCGCGGGTCACCCTTCTGACCGATCCCGGCTTCGAGGTCGGCGTGCTGGCGGTGGGTACCGATGACGTGGCCTTGGCCTCGGGGGGCGGCCGCGGCAAGCCGCTGATGGTTGCCAAAGGGCTGGAGATAGATACCGAGGTAGCTCTGGGCCATGAGGTGGTCACCAGCGGGGTGGACCGCAGCCGCTATCCCCCCGGCATACCCGTCGGCATCGTCACCGACATCGACTTCGACGAAGCCCGCCTGTTGCAGCTTCTCACCGTGGAGCCCTCGGCGAATGCCGACAATCTGAGCTTCGTGACGGTTCTGCTGTACGACTCCCTGGCTGAAGGATCATGACCACGGCCACCGCCTATCTGCGCAGCGCCCTCTTCCTGCTCACCGCGCTGATCCTCCACTTGGCGCTGTTCTCCGATTTGCGGGTGCTGGGGGTTGCCCCCGAGGTGCCCCTGGCCGTCGCCGTGACCGCGGGACTGGTCGGCGGGCCGGAGCGGGGAGCGATCGCCGGCTTCGCCATCGGTTTGGGCATCGACCTGTATCTGCCCACGCTGTTCGGACTCTCCGCCCTCATCTACACCGTCTGGGGCTACTCGGTCGGTCTTATAGAAGTGCGGATTTTCCGCAGTGCATGGTGGATCAACGTCCTCGTCGCCGCGGCCGCCACTGCGGGAGGGCTGCTGGTATACGCGGTGCTCGGCGAGTTGCTGGGGGAGGCCAACCTCTACACCGACCGCCTCTACCGGGTGATGGGCGTTGCTGCGGCCGGCAACCTGGTGCTGAGCTTGCCGCTTTTGGGGCTATGGCGCTGGTCGTGGCCCGGGCTCTTGGGAGAAGAGCGTTGACCCCGGAGTCGCTGCGGCTGCGGATCAGCTTCTTGGCCGTCTTGGCCCTGCTCGCTTTCGGGGTGTTGACGGCTCGCCTGTGGTTCTTGCAAGTGATGAACTCGGAGAAGTTTGAGGATATCGCCGTTTCCAACACCATCAGGGTGATCTACGAGCCCGCCCCCCGGGGCCGCATCTTCGATCGCGGCGGCAATGTGCTGGCGGACAATCGGGAGTCTCTGGTGGTGACTGTAGACCGGTTCACCTTCGACACCGAGTTCGACCAAGAGGAGCAGGAAGACCTGGTGTTCCGCCTGGCCACCGAGATCAGCCGAGCCGGGCGACTCACCAAGGTGTTCGAGATCAACGGCGCGCTCAACGACCCCCGCTATGGCCCGCTCGACGCGGTGCCGGTGGCCGATGACGTGACTGAGGAATTCGAGATCGTCCTAGCCGAGCGAGCCGACGAGTTTCCCAGTGTGGGTACGGACATCCGCAGCGTCCGCGCCTACCCCTACGGCGACCTCGCCGCCCATATCCTGGGCTATGTCTCCCTGCTCAGCGAGGAGCAGTACGAGCAGCTGGCCGATGGACCCAAGAACTACCGTCGCAATGACGACATTGGCCAGACCGGCATCGAGGCGTCATTCGAGGCGGCTCTGAGGGGGGCTCCCGGCTTTACCCGGCTGGAGGTGGACAATGTGGGCGACCCGGTCGCGGTGCTGGACCAGGTCGATCCGGTTGCCGGTGCGGATGTCCACCTCACTTTAGACATCGACATCCAGGCGCTAGCCGAAAAAGAGCTCTTGGCCGGTTTGGCCGAAGCCCGCCAGCAGGAGCCCGACGATCCCGACGATCCGCCGTTCAATGCCCCGGGCGGGGCCCTTGTGGTTTTGGACCCCAACGGCGGAGAGGTCTTGGCCATGGCGTCGTTCCCCACCTATTCGCCCCGCGAATTCGTCAACGGCTTCTCCGCCGAGCGGTGGGCGCAGCTCCAGGATCCCAACAACCACCAACCCCTCCACAACCGAGCTTTGGCCGGCGTCTATCCCCCGGCCTCCACGTTCAAGCTGTTTACCGCCTATGCCGCAATGAACAGCGGTGCGATTGGTCCGCGGGGGGTGCTGGACGTGCGCACCCTTTATGAAGACGCCGGAACCTACGTGGTGCCGTCGTGCGAAGAGGAGCTGGTCGCCTCCTGCACCTTCTCCAACGCGCAAGAGGCCGTCTATGGGCCGGTGGACCTGCGCCGGGCCATTTCCGTGTCGTCCGACGTGTACTTCTACTATCTCGGCGACACCATGGACCGAGCGGAGCGCTTCGACCGAGAGGGTATCCAGCGGTCCGCCCGGCTGTTCGGCTTCGGCGCCCCTTCGGGGATCGCCCTGCCCGGCGAGGGAGCGGGACGGGTGCCGTCGCCGTCGTTGGCCGAGGCGGCGGGCGAGCCTTGGCGAACCGGCGACTCAATCGTGTTGGCCATCGGCCAGGGTCTTTTGGGCGTCACGCCGCTGCAGCTGGCCAACGGCTACGCCGCGTTCGCCAACGGCGGCACGGTGTATTCTCCGAAAATGGTGGAACGGGTGGTGAATCCGGTCACCGGCGAGGTGGTGCAAACCTTTGCCGACCGGGTGCTCAGCCAGGTCTACCTCCCCCAGTCCATCCGGTCGCCGATATTGGAGGGGCTGCTCGGGGTGACTGAGGAGTTAGACGGCACCGCCCACTCGGCCTTTTTGGGATTCCCCCATGAGGAGTGGGCCGTGGCGGGCAAGACTGGCACGGCCGAGGTTGTGGGCCAAGCCGACAACTCCCTTTTTGTGGCCTTCGGCCCGAACCCCGATCCCCAATATGTGGTCGCAGCGATCTTGGAGGAGTCGGGCTTCGGCTCCTCGGTGGCAGCTCCCGCGGTTCGCCGCGTGCTGGAACCCATCGCCACCAACACCGTTGCTGCGGTGCGAACCATCGATGATCTCGCCGAACTGAGCAGGCCCATCGCCGATGCGGGCGCCTCGGAAGCAACCGAGACAGCAGGGGGGGCCTGATGGCGGTCGTCTCCATAGAGGAGCGCCGCCTGCGGGATCGGGAGCTGAATCCCCGGAGCAGTCCGTACGCGCCGTGGTTGCACATCGACTTGCTTATCGTGCTGTCCGCAGCCGGCCTGGCCGCAATCGGGATCGCGGCCATCTACAGCACCACCCGGGGTCGCGATCCGGAGAGCTTCGATTCCTTCTTCTTAGAACGCCAGACGTTTTTCGCGGTGGCCGGGGCACTGTTCATGGTGTTCGCAGCTCGGTTCCCCTACCAGGAGCTGGCCAAGTTTGCGACGGCCATCTACGGGGCGGGTATCTTGGCGCTGATAGTTGTGCTCGGTCCGCTGGGCGAAGAGGTCAACGGCGCCCGTTCGTGGTTCCGTTTTGGCGATTTCCAGCTCCAGCCCTCTGAGTTCCACAAGCTCGCGGTTATCGTCGCAGTGGCGGCCTTTTTATCCCGCTACGAGGAGTACTTGAGCGTACCGAGGGTGTTCTTCGCGGTGGGCATTGTGGCGTGGCCCGGCCTTTTGGTTCTGCTCCAGCCCGACGTGGGCACCGCGGTCATCTACGTGTTCATCGGGTTCGTCCTCCTGCTCATCGGCGGCATCCGCTTCCGCCAGATCGTCGGCATCGCCCTGATCGTCGTCACGGTGGTGACCCTGATGATCAACTCCAACATGCTGGAGGAGTACCAGACCAACCGCCTGCGAACCTTCGTGGATCCCACCACCGGCACTACCGATGCCGCGTTCCAGCAGCGCCAAGCCCAAATCGCCATCGGCAACGGCGGGGTGGGGGGCAAGGGCTACGGCGAGGGCTCCCAGACCCTGAGCGGTTTGGTGCCCCAGCAGCACACCGACTTCATCTTCACCGTGGTCGGCGAGGAGTTCGGTTTCGTTGGCTCGGCTACCACCCTGGGGCTCTACGCCCTTTTGCTGCTGCGCATCCTCCAGGCCGTCCGGTTGGCCAAGGACCGTTTTGGCGCGCTCATCTGCTCGGGGGTTTTCGCCATGATCCTGTTCCAGATGTTCGAGGCAGTGGGCATGACTCTGGGCATCACGCCCATCACCGGGATTCCGCTTCCGCTGGTGTCCTACGGCGGGTCATCGGCCATCGCCACTTTGATCGGCCTGGGCCTGGTGCTCAACGTCCGCATGCGGCGGTTCGTCTGAGCGAAGTGGCGTCTAGTGGTGGGCCTCGCAGAAATAGCGCCGGGTATCGCGACGGCAGCGGCGCTGCTGGCACGGGGCTGGCGGTAGATTGGTGCTGATGTCTCTTTGGCCGAAATTGGAGCTGATGCTGCCCGAGGTGTCGAAGCCGGCGCGCTACATCGGCGGCGAGGGCGGAATGGCGGTGCCGGTGCACCATCCGTCGAAAGCGGCGTGGCTGCTGGCCTACCCCGACACCTATGAGATCGGCTTGCCCAACCAGGGGCTTCAGATCCTCTACGAGATCCTCAACGAGCGCGACGACGCGGTGGCCGAGCGGGCCTATGCCCCCTGGGTGGACATGGAGGCCGAGATGCGGGCCGCGGGCCTTCCGCTGTTCTCGGTGGACACGCATCGCCCGGCGGGGGAATTCGACGTGCTGGCGTTCAACCTGTCAGCCGAGCTGGTGTACACCAACCTGCTCAACTGCATTGACCTGGCTGGAGTGCCGGTGCGGGCCGAGCGCCGGGCCGACGACGACCTGCTGATCGGCGCGGGCGGCCATTGCACCTACAACCCCGAGCCGCTGGCCGATTTCGTGGACTTCTTCGTGCTCGGCGACGGCGAGGAGGTGGTCTCGGAGGTCAATGCGGTGGTCCGAGACTGGAAGCGGGCGGGCAAGCAGTCGCGCCAGTCGGTGCTTCGGGCGCTGGCCGCCACAGAGGGCGTGTACGTGCCTTCTCTCTACGACGTGGTCTACGAAGGCCCGGCGCTGGTGTCGATCACCCCGCGCTTTGCCGACGTGCCCACCGTCGTGGAGAAGCGCACGGTGGCCGATCTGGCTGCCTGGCCCTATCCCAAGCAGCAACTGGTGCCGCTCACCGAGGTGGTCCACGACCGGCTGAACGTGGAGGTCTTCCGGGGATGCACCCGGGGCTGCCGGTTCTGCCAGGCGGGGATGATAACCCGCCCGGTGCGGGAGCGGCCTGCTGATCAGGTACGCACCATGGTGGCGAGCGGATTGGCCCGCTCCGGCTATGACGAGGTGGCGCTGACCTCGCTGTCCACCGCCGACTTCAGCGGGATCACCGAGGCGGTGGCTGCCACCATGGACTGCGGCGCCGGTGAGGTGTCGGTATCGCTGCCCAGTTTGCGGGTGGATGCCTTCACCGTGGGCCTGGCGGCCCAGATCCAGCGGGCCCGGCGCACCGGGCTGACCTTTGCCCCCGAAGCCGGGTCGTGGCGGATGCGCCAGGTCATCAACAAGCTCATCGACGAGCGGGACCTTTACGGGGCGGTGGAGTCGGCCTTCTCCCAGGGGTGGCGGCGCATGAAGCTCTACTTCCTCACCGGTCTGCCCACCGAGACCGATGCCGATACTCTGGCCATCGGCGAGTTGGCCCGCAACTGCGTGGAACTGGGCCGGGCCCACACCAAGAACCCGTCGGTCACGGTGTCGCTGGGCGGGTTCGTGCCCAAGCCGTTCACCCCCTTTCAGTGGTTCGGCCAGAACACGGTTTCGGAGCTTCAGCGCAAGATCTTCTTGTTGCGCGACGACATCAAGCGAAACCGGGGGGTCCAGATGAAATGGCACGACCCCAAGGCCAGCCTGGTAGAGGGAATCGCCAGCCGGGGCGACCGCCGCATCGGACCGGTCATCGAGGAGGTGTGGCAGCGGGGAGGCACCTTCCAGGAGTGGTCTGAGCATTTCGATTACGACCGCTGGACGCAGGCCATGGATCGCCACGGACTCTCGGTGGACTGGTACGTGCATCGGCACCGCACTGAGGACGAGGTTCTGCCCTGGGACCACCTGTCTGCGGGCTTGCACAAGGACTTCCTGTGGCAGGACTGGAGGGACGCCCTCGACGAGGTGGGTTTGGAAGACTGTCGCTGGACCCCGTGCTATGACTGCGGGGCCTGCACCGGCTACAGCATTGAGCACATCGTGGCCTCGGCAACGCCGCCGGCCGGGGGCAGTCAGGGCACCGGGCAGGCTCCCGCCGGATACCAGCCCCCCACCGCGGTTGCGGTACAGCTCTCCGGCCTCAGCTCAATGGCCTCCTCGTGATTCGGTTCGGCTGGGGCGCGGTGCGGGGGCAGATGACGTGAACCCGAACCAGGCGGCGCGCGCCCGGGTGAGGATGCGGTATGCCAAGGCAGGCCGGATCCGGTTCACCAGCCATCGGGACGTGGCCCGCATCTGGGAGCGCTCGCTGCGGCGGACCGGGCTGCCGGTGGCCCAGACCGAGGGATTCTCGCCTCGGGCCAAACTGCATTTCGGGCTGGCCTTGGCCACCGGTTATGAGTCGGATGCCGAATATCTCGACGTCGACTTCAAGTGCGCCGAGATGGCGGTTGACGAGGTGCTAGAAGCCGTGGCCGGAAAGCTTCCCGACGGGATCGCCGCCACCGGGGCCGCGGTGCTGCCGTCGGGGGCGATGTCTTTGCAGCAGGCGGTCACCTGCTGCGATTGGGACATCGAATTGTTGGGCGTGACCGCAGGAGAACTCGCCCGATGGGTGGATCGGGTGCTCAGTGCGGCTACGCTGATGGTCACGCGAGAACGCAAAGGCCGACAGATCACCGATGATCTGGCCCCTCAGGTGCGTGCCCTAGAGGTCGGTGAGCCGACCAGCCGGGGGGTTCGCCTTCTGGCCACTTTGGGCACCCAGCCGCGGGCAGCACGCCCGTTGGAGTTGTTGGCCTCCCTCGAACC